>CAXNIK010000081.1:0-11256 GCA_964202115.1 Burkholderiales bacterium | reverse complement strand
GATCGGTCATGGCCGGGCCGCCGCCCTTGTAGGGCACGTGGTGGATGTCAACCCCGGCAATGCGATTGAAGAGCTCGCTGGTGAGATGCGGTATGCCGCCCACGCCGGTGGAGCCGTAGTTGAGCTTGCCCGGCATGGACTTGGCCATGGCCACCAGCTCCTTCACCGATTTCACCGGCAGGGCCGAGTTGACCGTGAGCATCATGTCGACCGACACCACCTGGGTGATGGCGGCAAAGTCCCGGCCGATGTCGAAGGGCACCTTGCTGTACAGCGTCTGGTTGATGGCGAGGTTGCCGGCCGTGCCGAGGAACAGCGTGTGGCCGTCGGGCGGCGCCTTGGCCGCGAGGTCGGTGCCAATGATACCGTCGGCGCCACCGCGATTGTCCACCACCACCTGCTGACGGAACTCCTCGCCCAGCCTGGGGCTGATGATGCGTGCCACGATGTCGGTGCCGCCGCCTGGGGGAAAGGCCACGATCATGCGCACAGGCTTGGAAGGAAAGGACTGCGCCAGGACCGCAGCCGGCAGGCAGGCGGCCATCAGCGCGCAAAGAAACGCATTGCTGGTTGAAATCATTGTTTGCTCCCCACTGGATGCAATTCCAAGTGCAAGTCGCCACCGCTCACTCGGCCTTGATATTGGCCTCCGTGATGACCTTGCCCCAGCGCGCCATGTCAGCCTTGCCCGCGGCCAGCAGTTCCTCGGGCGTGCTGCCCACCGCATCGGCGCCGGCGTTGAACAGCTTTTGCTTCGACGCAGGCTCATTGAGCACCTTGACCATTTCGCGATTGAGCCGGTTGATGACGGCCGGAGAGGTCTTCGCCGGCGCAAAGGCACCAATCAGGAGCACCGATTCGTAGCCTGGAAGTCCGGAATCGGAAATGGTGGGCAGGCCTTCGGCCAGCGCGGTGGACTGGCGACTGGTGACGGCCAATGCCTTGAGCTTGCCGGACTTCACCTGCCCGGCCACCGAGGCACCAACCACGAAGCCCATTTGTATGCGCCCCTCCAGCAGATCGATCATGCCCTGGCTGGTGCCTTTGTAGGCGATGCCGACGATGTCGAGCCCGCCGCCCATGGACTTGAACAGCTCTGACGCCAGTTGCGAGGTGGAACCAGGTCCGGCCGAGAAATAGCTCAGCATGCCTGGCTTGGCGCGGGCCAGCGCCAGCAGCTCGCGCACGTTGTTCACGCCGATGGACGGGGTCACCACCAGCACATTCGGCGAGCGCGCCAGCAGCGAGATGTGCGCGAAGTCGCGCACCGGATCCCAGGGTGTGTTCTTGTTCAACAGCGGCTGTATCCAGATGACGCTGCCGTTCACCAGCAGCGTGTAGCCGTCCGGCGCCGACTTGGACACGAACTCGATGGCGTTGAGCGCGGCGCGGTTCTCCACCACGATGGGCTGGCCCAGCGGCCCGCTCATGCCCGCCGACAGTTCCCGCGACACCACGTCGCCGCCACTGGCCACCGGCGTGGTGATGATGCGTATGGGTTTGTTTGGAAAGTCCTGCGCCAGTGCTCCGTCTGCGATGTGCGCAATGGCCAGCGCAAACAGGGCAGTTGCCATCCTCGAACCGGATCTCGACGTCTGCATAACTCCTCCTCAGTAGTAGGAACTGCGTTGTACCTTCTCGAGCGCACCGTCTTCGCGATGCTCAGCAGGCAGGTGGCCGCCGCTCACTTCGCGGCGGCTGCCGTGTCTGCTCCCTTGTAATGCCGTATCAACGCGCTCACCGGATAGCCGCGCAGACCGTTGTGCGCGAACACATAGGCGTTGTTGCGCAAGGGGTCCCCGGTGACGGCCACCATGTAGTCCTCGGGCCGCCAGACCATGGGCACCAGTCGATCCGGATCGTCCGACTCGTGGAAAAATTCCGGGATCCTGCCGTTCTTCACTTCCAGCGCCAGGTCCCAGGTGGGCTTCTGCGTCCAGTCGCGCAGGATGCGGGAGAACTGGCTGGCCGGCAGCCGCGCATGGTCGAACAGGTATTGCTTGAATTTCTCCTTGGTGACCCCGGCGCGGGCCATGGTCTCCGCCAAAATGGGCGGCAGCAGCACCAGGGGACGCAGCTTGCCCATGCCCTGCCCCACGCAGAACATGAGCTGCCAGGAAATGATCCGCACCACCGCATCGGCGAGGTAGGGCAGCATGTCCTTGTAGACATCGCCCGACACCGACACCAGCAGGTTGCCGCCGGTGTAGCGCGCGATGGTCACCGAGTTCGATCCGGCCGGATTGCCCATGTCCACGCCGACAGTGGGCCAGCCTATCGAGGCCAGCACGTCCTCGTTCTCCGGCATCACCACGCGCCAGGTGTTGCCGAAAGTGCCCTTGTCGTTCTTGTGCAAGAGGAACCCGGCGACATTGCGCAGGAACAGGCGCCAGAAGCGACCGATGGAGGTGTTGGGCATGAAGCCGTCGCGCAGCACGCCCTGGGTGTAGTTGAAGCCCAGGTCCCTGGTGATGGGACCGTTCAGGATGATGAGCGTATCGCTGCCCGGACTGTTGCCGCTGTGCTCCACGCCGTAGGCCGGGTCGGCCAGGGCCTCCACCAGCGCCACCAGGATGGGCATGTATTCGGGCCGGCAGCCGGCCATGACGCCGTTGACGGCGATGCTCCAGATCGTGGCAGCGCGCTGCTCCGGCAGCAGCGTGGCAATGCTGTGATCGGGATCAAGGTCGACCTGGCGCAGGAACTCGTCGATGCGCGCGCGCGTGGGCGGCACGATGGGCAGGCCATCGCTCCAGCTCTGTTCGTAGAAGAAGCGGTTGACCTCGCTGTATCCGCCCTTGAACACGATGCTCTGCGGCTCAGGCTCGCCGCGCTCGCCGGCGACGGCGGGCGTGGAGGTCAGGTTGCTGATCACCTGGTCCAGGGTCACCCGAAGGACGTTTGCGCGCAGCTCATCCTTGCTCTGCACGTTGGTATGGCCGGGGACCATGGCCACCGGGATGTTGGGCAGACCCAGGCCCATGCTGACCGCCGTGGCCTGCGGCAGGAAGCCCTCGCACACCAGCGTCGAGGACGGCACCCCCGCCGCCTCGCACACCGCACTCGCCCGCAACACGGCGGGCGTGCAACTGCCTCAACAGCCCATCCCGGAAATGGCGGCCGTGACCCCCATCTCCTTGAAACGCTCCGGCAGTGAAGCCACGATCTTGCGCTCGTCGGTGCCGTGGGTGTTGCCGAATTCCTTCCAGTCCACGAAGGTCACCTCGGGGAAGCGTTTGGTGAACTCCTCCTTGATGGCATCGAACACCTCGTCGCCGCGGAACAGGTAGTCCCACAGCAGCGCGATCTTCTTGCCGGCCAGCGTCTCGTGGCGGCGCGCCAGCGGCTTGAGCTTGCCCTGTCGCGGAGCGCGGGGCCAATAGACTTCGTAGTAACCGTCGGATTCCTGAGCGGACATGATTTCTCCTGGAATGCTTGATGGCGGGATCAGCTACCGGCCCTGGAAGGCAATTCGGCCGTGGCCATGCCCTTGGCGGTGATGTCGCCGCGCTGGTCCTCGCACCAGATCTCGCACACCACCACTTTGCGGCCGTCCTCCTCGCGCTTGTCCACTACCTTCCCCTTGCACCAGGTGGTGTCACCGACCAGGTTGAAGCGGCGCACCTGCGCATCCATGCTGCGCAGGAAACCATGGTCGCCTATCCAGTTGGTCATGAGATGGCCCAGCCAGGCCATGCGCTGCGGGCCGTAGTCATAGGCGGCAGGCACGCCCACGCGCCGGGCCAGGTCATCGTCCCAGTGCACGATCTCGGGCGGCTCCAGGCCGCCCCACTTGTTGCGTATGCCGCCTTTGGGATGGCGCGCGTACCAGCGCGCCGCGTCGCCATGGGCACGCAGCCACTGACCGCCGAAGCCCTGCAGGAAGACGATGATGTCGGTGATGGTAAGCGGCCCCTTCACCACATGCGGCAACATCTCGCCCACCTGCACGTCCTCCCAGTAGCGCGGCGTGGCGCCACGGCGCACTTCCTTGTCATAGTCCGCGGCGATGGCGGCGTACTGCTCGGGCGTGTAGCTGCCCAGCACCAGGCTGTTGTACTTGCCCTTGGAGCTGGCGATGTCACGCTCGATGCGGAAGCTGTAAGGCCGCGCGATGGCGACCACCTCGCCGTTGTGGTCGAAGAAGGTGGCCTCGCGAATCTGCTTGATGGCGCGGCCGGCGAACTGACTGGGTTTGACCTCGATGTCCTTGAGTATCGTTCTGGAGGTGATGCGGTCACCCAGCTTGATGGGACGTTTCCACTCGAAAGAGCTGCCCGAGAACATGGAATGGATGCCGCGCAGGCCGCGCGCGCCCCAGGCCACCTTGTTGAAGGCCAGCAGGATGAACGGTGGCGCGGCCAGCGTGCCCAGCGGCGACTTCTTCGCGTAGTCCTCGTCCAGCCACAGCGGGTTCTCGTCGCCTATGCCCATGGCGAAGTGTCGGATGCCGTCGCGCGTGGCCTCGGTAATGTAGCCGTGCGGGCCCTTGATCTCGCTGCCGATCTCGGCACGCAGCTCGGCCAGCGCCTCGTCGGTGAGCCGGTCGAAGGATTGCTTCTGGGTGGGTACAGCGCTCATGTCTTTTCCTTTATCTGCAGCCGCGTTGATGTTCGTTACGAGATGACGCCGTTCGCGCGCAGGCCGGCGACGTCCGCCTCCGAGTACCCGCACTCGCGCAGCACCTCAAGGGTGTGTTCGCCCAGCAAGGGCGGCGCGGTGACGCCAGAGGGCACTTCGCCGCGCTCCTTGATCACCGGCCCCACCATCTTCACCGGACCATAGGAGGGATGCGTCGCCTCGATCACCATGTGGCGGTAGCGCACGTATTCCTGCTCCAGGGCCTCGCCCACGGACAGCACAGGCGCATGGGGCACGTCGCCTTCGGAGAGGAGGCGCAGCCACTCGGCCAGCGGCTTGCTGGCGACCAGCTCTTCGATCAGGGGATAGAGCTCGGCGGAGTTCTCCACTCGCGACTGCGCCGCCTGGAAGCGCGGATCGGTGGCCAGTTCGGGACGCCCGCCGGCCTCGCAGAAGCGCTGCCAGAACTTGGTTATGAATACCGCCAGGATCAATTCCTTGTCGTCGGCGGTCCTGAATACGCCCACAGGCGCAATGGAGTGATGGCGCGAGCCCACCCGGTGCGGACTCTTGCCGGTGGCGAAGTACCAGCCGGCGGAATAGCCCAGCATGCCGATGAGGCAATCGAGCATGGAGATGTCCAGGTGCTTGCCGCGGCCGGTGTGCTCGCGCTCGTACAGCGCACCGAGGATGCCCATGGCGGCGAACATGCCGGCGGCGATGTCGCCGATGGGGATGCCCACCTTCACCGGCATGCCGTCGGGCTCGCCGTTCATGCTCATCACGCCGCTCAGGCCCTGCACCACGTCGTTGTAGGCGGGCGTTCCCGCCAGCGCCCCGTCCTGGCCGAAGCCGCTCACCGAGCAGTAGATGAGGCCGGGGTTGTCCTTGCGCAACGTTTCGTAGTCCAGGCCCAGGCCGCTCATCTTGCCCGGCCGGAAATTTTCCAGCACCACGTCGGCCTCTTTCGCCAGCTTGCGCGCGATGGCCTGGCCCTCTTTGGTCTTGAGATTGAGTCCGAGGCTGCGCTTGTTGCGGTTCAGGCTGAGGAAGTAGTGGCTCTGGCCGTTCACGAAGGGGCGGTTCTCACGCGTCGCGTCGCCCTCCTTCGGTTCCTCCACCTTGATGATATCCGCCCCCATGTCGCCGAGGAGCAGCGTCGCGTAGGGCCCCGAGAGCACCCGCGAGAAATCGATGATCTTGACCCTGCCCAGACTCTTTGACACGGATTAGGCCTCCGCCGTTGCGATTAAGAATGGCCTCGGCGGGAAACACCACCGGACCTTTGTCATTGTTGCGTAGGCTACAACAAACTGGCCCAGACCAGCACGGCGCACGGCCTACCTCGCCTTACGGCCGCCGAAACTGTGCGCGGGCAGCCAGCCGCTCTTCGAAGGCAGTGCCACGGTCGCCTCGCCGCTGGCATTGCGCTCGCCGCGCTGATCCGATGCCCAGATATCGCAGTGCACGAGGTACTTGCCGTCCTTGTGCTCCTTGCCGGTGACGCGGCCATAACAACGGGTGAGATCGCCTTCGAGATTGAAGCGGCTCACCTTCACCATCAGCCGGCGCACGAAGCCGTCGTCGCCGGCCCAGTTGGTGAGCAGGTTGCCCAGCCAGGCGATGCGCTCGGGGCCGTAGTCATAGGCGGCAGGAACGCCCACCTTGCGCGCGTAGGCGCTGTCCCAGTGCACGCGCTCGGGCGGCTCAGGCACGCCCAACTCGTTGGGAACACCCAGCGCCGGATGGCGCTTGAGGTAGTCGTACCAGAAGCCATGGGCCTTGATGTACAGACCACCGCGGGCCATTTCGTAGGCCACCGCATTGGTCGCCGAGTACGGCCCCTTGTTGATGGGAGTCAGCTCTTCTCCCACCGCCACGTCCTCCCAATAGCGGGGCGTGGCGCCGCGGATGATCTCGGCGTCGTAGGCCTTTGTCACCTCGGCGATATCTTCCCTGCTGTAGGTCTTCAGGGTGAGATGATTGTACTTGCCCTTCTCCTTGGAACGTCCGCGCTCCACGCGCATGCCCCAGGACTCGCCCTCGCAGATGACCTCCTCGTTCCGGTCGATGAACAGCACCGCGGAGATCTGCTGGAACATGCGCCGGGAGAAGCTGCTTTTCTTCTCGATCATGTCCTTGAAGATGATCCTGACTCGTATCTCGTCGTTGCGAAACACCGGCCGGTTCCAGCGCCAGTCGATGCCGGCGAAGAACGCATGCACGCCGGGCAGACCGCCGCGATAGCCGCTGGAGAGCTTGTCGAATGCGGCGAGGATGGTAGGCGGCCCCATCAATGCCCCCCAGGATGTGGACTTCGCATAAGCCTCGTCGGTCCAGATCCTGTTGCGATCGCCCATGGACTCGGCCCAGTGGCGGATCGAATCGCGCGTCGCTTCGGTGAGATAGGGTTGAGGCCGGTTGCCGATTTCCGTGCCTAACATGGAGCGCAGCTTGGCCAGCGCCTCCTCGCTGATGTCGACGTGTTTTTCTTCTGCTGCTGACATTGCCTCTCCTTCAACACATGGATGCAAAATTGATTAAACGCGCCGCTTCCTGGCCGGCCGCGCCGCTTTCTGCTCCGCCGGATCCAGGCCCATCCTGGCCGCCCGCGCCTCCCGGGCGTTCATCATGTGCCGGGAGGCGCACGTCTCGGCTGCCGCAGCGTCGCGCGCCTCGATGGCGGCGACGATCTCGCTATGGTCCCGGTGCGCCTTCTTCAGGCGGCCATGATCGGCAAACGTGGAGGCGCTGAATCCGCGCTGCCAGTCCAGCATTTCGCTGCCGAAGCGCTGCAGCAGGCGGTTGTGGGAGGTCTGATAGAGAGCGACGTGGAACTGCACGCTGTAATCGTGCTGCGAGGTCAGGTCCGGTGCGCTCACCATGTTGTCATTAAGCCAGCGCAACTGCGCCACCTCCGCAG
Source organism: Burkholderiales bacterium (assembly GCA_964202115.1). Classification (GTDB taxonomy): domain Bacteria; phylum Pseudomonadota; class Gammaproteobacteria; order Burkholderiales; family SG8-39; genus CAIYPG01. The sequence goes on along the minus strand of CAXNIK010000081.1, from coordinate 3,752 downwards.
GCACGGCCAGCCTGGCCGCCAGCTTGGCCGCCAGGCCGTCCAGCGCCACCCGCACCGCATAGAAGTCGAGCACCTCGTGCTCGGAGACGGACCTCACTGTCAATCCGCCTCGCGGCATGCGCACGGCCAGACCCTCGGCGCTCAGCCGGGCCAGCGCCTCGCGCACCGGGGTGCGGCTGACATTGAACTCGCTGGCCAGGTACTCCTCGCCGAGCTTGTCGCCCGGCTTGAGCACCCCTGAAATAATGGCTTCGCGCAACGCTGCATATACCGCGTCGGCTGTCCCAAGGTTAACCGAATGCTGTTGCCACAGGGTTCGCAACGATGGCCGTCTGGCCTGCGCTTGTTGCGACGCCTTCGCTTTCACGGGCTTGCGCCTCTGCTTGCTCATGGCCATCGAGGCGCACCCTGTACTTGAAAGAACCGATCCGGCCGGCATGCATTCGTGGAGCCCATCGCCATGCCAGAGGCTACTGCGCCTCGACCCCGGCGCGCTTGGACACTTCCGCCCAACGCGGCACTTCGGTCTTGAGCAGCGCGCCGAACTCCTCGGGCGTGCTGCCGACGGCACTCACGCCCAGTTTGACCAGCGCGGACTGGACATCGGGGAGGTGCAGCGCGCGGGCCATTTCCTTCTGCAGCCTGTCGATCACGCGCGGCGGCGTTCCCTTGGGCGCGAGCGCCCCGTGCCAGGTGCTCGATTCGTAGCCCTTGACCCCGGCCTCGTCTATGGTCAGCGCATCGGGCAATGCGGAGTACCGAGTCCTGGTGGTGACGGCGATGAGCTTCACCTTCCTGGCCGCGACCAGCGGTAGCGCCTGCACCGGGCTGCCGAAGGTCATGCTGACCGCGCCCGACATCAGATCGGCAGTGGTCTGCGACTGGCCCTTGTAAGGCACATGCACGATATCTGTGCCGGTCATGGTCTTGAACAGTTCACCCGCAAGGTGATTGGAGGCACCGATTCCGGACGAGGCAAAGGTCAGACTGCCAGGCTTGGACTTGGCGAGCGCGATCAGTTCCTTCACTGAATTGGCTGCAACAACGTGGCTCACCACCAGCACGAAGGGCGTGGTGGCGATGATGGTAATGGGCGCGAAATCGGCCACGGTGTCGTAGGGCAGCGACTTGTAGATGCTGGGCGCGATGGCATGCGAGGCGGACACATACAGGATGGTGTAGCCGTCGGGTGCCGCCTTGGCCGTCATGTTGGCGGCGATGGTGCCGCCCGCCCCGCCCTGGTTGTCGATCAGCACCGGCTGTCCCCAGGTCTCCACCATCTTGGCGCTTACCAGCCGGGCACTGGTGTCGGTGGGGCCGCCGGCGGAAAAGGCGACGATCCAGCGTATGGGCTTGACCGGGAAATCCTGCGCCAGCGCCGGCGCAGCCCACATGCAGGCGGTCAGCAAAATCGTGCCGCCGACCAGTCGCCGGAAAGACTTCTGCAGATACCGCATCGATGTATTCATCAGATCCTCCTTTGGACTGCACGAGCCAGCGTACGATGCGCGGGCTGATTATGTATACAATGTATTCACTGTACACTGCACCCCCAGTGGTTGCAACACGCAGGTCCAAGCACACGCAGGTCCGAGCACATGCCAGCGCCGGCAAAAAGAGCGATAAAAAAGGCAACAAAGGAGGCAGCTTGAACGCAAACCAGACGATCGCGAGGCTGGAGGCCTCCGCCGACATCCGCACCACGCCCTGCGGCGAGGGCCGCATGGTCTGGCATATCTGGGGACAAGGAACGAACCTGGTGCTGCTGCACGGCAACCTCGGCTCGTGGATGCACTGGGTGCGCAACATCGATTTTCTCTCCAGACATTTTCGCGTCATAGCCGGCGACATTCCCGGGTTCGGCGAATCGGACCTCCCTGCCAAGCCCTACTCCGCCCAGAGCGTGGCGCAGATCGTGGCGGACGGCCTGATCGAGATCACCGGCGACAAGGAGCCGGTCTCCTTCGCCGGTTTTTCTTTCGGCAGCGCCGTGTCCGCAGAAGCGGCAAAGATACTCGGCGCCAGGGTGGACAGGCTGGTGCTCGTATCAGCGGGCACCAAGATGCAGGGCGTCACCCGCTTCGACATCCCCGCCTTCGTCAAATGGCGCGGACTGCCGCAACCGGAGCGCGACGCGGCCCACCGGCGCAATATGGAAATCATGATGCTGGCCGACCCGGCCAACATCGACGAACTGGCGCTGCACATCCACTCGGACAACGCCGCCAAGTCGCGTCTCAACATCGACGTCATCAATGCCGGCGCCACGCACACCAACGTCACGCCTCACCTGAAATGCGGGGTGGCGGCGATCTGGGGCGAGCGCGATTCGGTGATCGGTCCCAACATGCACGAGCGCACCGGCTGGCTGCAGCGCCACCATCCCGGCGCGCGCCACGCCATCATTTCGGGCGCAGGGCACTGGTGCATGTACGAGGCCACCGATGCATTGAACCAGGCACTGCTGGACCTGCTCAAGCCGGCCGCAAAGTAGTACCGACTCGGGCACCGGCCGAGGCTGCGCGCCATCACACCGTCGCAGCCGGTCCACAGAAAGACAGAACACCCTAAGGAGAACGGATTTTGAAGAAGATATCGCCAGGGCCCCTCTCGGGCATCAAGATCGTGGACTTCTCGCGCGTGCTGGCCGGCCCCTTCGCCACGCAGATCTTCGGTGACCTGGGCGCCGAGGTCATCAAGGTGGAGGAGCCCGACGCCGGAGACGCCAGCCGCAACAATCCGCCCTTCCTGGGTGGCGAGAGCCATTACTTCGTCTCCATCAACCGCAACAAGCAAAGCATCGCCATCGATCTCAAAAGTCCCGAGGGAATACAGGTGGCTCTCGACCTCATGCATCGCTGCGACGTGGTGATCGAGAACTTCCGGCCCAATGTCATGGCCAAGCTCGGCCTGGACTACGAGACGGTGAAGCGCGGCAATCCCGGCGTGGTGTACTGCTCCATCTCCGGCTTCGGCCACGTCGGCCCCATGGCCGGCCAGCCGGCCTACAACGAGGTCATGCAGGCGCTCACCGGGCTGATGAGCATGAACGGCGAGGAGGACGGCCCGCCGATGAAGCTGGGCGTGCCGGTGGGTGACATGGGCGGAGGCCTGTTCGCGGTGATCGGCATCCTGGCGGCATTGAGCGAGCGCAGCCGCACCGGCCGCGGCCAGTGGGTGGACGTGGCGCTGTACGACAGCATGGTGAGCTTTCTCGGCTACTTTGCCGGGCTGTACTTCGCCACCGGCAAGAGCCCGGAACGAGTGGGCTCTGGGCATCACTCCATCGCGCCGCTGGGGGTGTTCCAGGCATCCGACGGCTACATGGCGCTCAGCATCTTCACCACCAAGTTCTGGCGCAATTTCTGCAAGGCGGCAGAACGGCCGGAGTGGGCCACCGACCCGCGCTTCGCGCGTGCCGGCGCACGCGTGGACAACAAGCGGGAACTGGAAGTCATGCTGCGCGAGCTGTTCGCCAAGCGCAGTCTTGCCGAGTGGGACAAGCTGCTCACCGAATGCGACGTGCCGCATGCCCGCGTGCGCAGCGTGGGCGAGGCGCTGGAGGACGCGCACAGCCGCTCGCGCGATCTCGTGCTGGAGACCGACCACCCCACCGCCGGCAAGATCCGCAACGTCGGCCGCGCCATCAAGTTCTCCGGCCACGACGCCGCGGCGCCCATGCTGCCCGCACCGCTGCTCGGAGGCGACACCGCGGACATCCTGTCCGGGCTGCTGGGCTACGACAAGGCAAG
>CAXNIK010000080.1:0-11283 GCA_964202115.1 Burkholderiales bacterium | reverse complement strand
AGGCTCGAAGGGTTGGCAAAGCTGATGCATTCGGTATCGCAAACGTTGGCGTGTTGAAACAGGTGTGCAGTGAAAACGGAGGGGTAAAGATTCGTGTGTCGTATACGCCGAACGGAGGTAATCCTTCACATACCGGCGTCTTTCACTTGCCTAATGACGATCTTGCCTTATTGGATGCTGTGGCAGCTGACGCATTTGTCGAGATGGTTAAAAACAAAGACCTTTGACCGCAATTTTTCTTTGACTGTCGAATAGGGCTCAGGGGATAAATCCACGCTGTCGTTTCTCACGACACTTGAAGGCACAGTGATTCACCGTGCAGCAACGCGGTCATGACGCCGTGCAATGACACAGTCAAGAGAAACCCTCAAATTTGGGTATGGCAAGAACTGCCTAGCGAGTTACCCCAATACTGTGCCCACCAACTGGTTCTCAAGAGCATGAGAACCATGAGAAATTTCGGTAGAATCAAGCCTCAATGCGGGTGTAGTTCAATGGTAGAACGAAAGCTTCCCAAGCTTTAGACGTGGGTTCTACGCCGGCTTGTTGATCCACCAGGCGAGCTTCTGTCCGTCGTGGCGGCTAATTCGACGGCGGGTGGTTTGCGGCGAATTTTTCCCAGCGGTCCACTTCCGCCTCGAGCATGCTCTTGAACTCGGCGGGCGATGCGGATGGCACCAGCTCAGTGCCGGTGGAGGCAAACCGGGCCACGAGTTGCGGATCGGAAATCACCTGTACTGATTCCTTGAACAATTGGTTGATGATGCCTGCTGGCGTCCCGGCCGGAGCGACCAGGCCGAACCAGGGATCGATGCTGTAGCCGGGTAGCGTCTCCGCAACCGCGGGAATGTCCGGCAGCAGCTTGGAACGCTTGGCGCTGGTCACCGCGATCGCCCGCAGCTTGCCCGAGCGCACCAGGGGCATGGAGGACATTGCCCCGCCGAGCAGCGCCTGGATCCGGCTGGCCATGAGGTCGTTGAGGATGGTATTGGTGCCCCGGTAAGGCACGTGGTTCAACTCGACGCCGGACATCTCTGCGAACAGCGCCATGCCCAGGTGGGACGAGGTGTTCTCGCCGAAGGAGGCGAAGCTGACTTTGCCGGGATTGGCTTTGGCATAGGCGATCAGCTCCTTTACCGTGCTGGCCGGTATGGTCGGCGGGATCACGAATACATAGGGCTGCGAGGCCAGGTGGGTGATGGGCGAGAAGGCAGTCTTGAAGTTCATGCCGCGCTTGGCGGCGCCGTCCACCACCAGGCTGACCAGGGTGCTGGCGCCCATGCTGTGCAGCGTGTAGCCCTCCGGCGCGGCCTTGGCCGCCATGCCGATGGCGATGGCGCCGCTCGCCCCCGACTGATTCTCCACCACCACCGAACTCTTCCAGCGCTCAGCCAGGCCGTTGGCCAGTGCCCGCCCGACGGCATCGCTGGTGCCGCCCGGAGTGCCGGCCACGATGACCCTGACCAGCCTGGCGGGATAGGGAGCCGGCGACTGGGCCTGCACCATGCATGGCACGGCACCGGTGAGAAGCAGCAAGGCGATACCGATGGTTTTCATACGTTCTCCCACATTTCATGTTGTCCGATGTCGCATCACGCAGGATTACTCCTCGGCCTTGATGCCCTTCTCCTCGATGAACTTCTTCCAGCGCGCCGCTTCGGCGGCAATGCGCTTGCGAAAGTCTTCGGGCGCGCTCGCTAGCGGCACGATGCCCTGGGCCTCCAGCACCTTCACGATCTCAGGGGCGAACACGATCTTCTTCATCTCGGCGTGGAGACTGTTGATGATTGCAGGCGGCGTGCCGGCGGGCGCCAATATCCCCATCCAGGTGGGCTGCTCCACGTCGACGCCCTGCTCGAATGTGGTCCGCAGGTCCGGCAACAACTTGGAGCGTTGGTGATTGGAGGCCGCGATGGCGCGCAATTTTCCTGACTTGATGTGGGGCAGCGCGTTGAACAATGTGCCCGCGGCGAGATGGGTGCGCCCCGCAAACATGTCCGCCTGGTTCTGCGCAGCGCCCTTGTAGTGGATGAAAGTGAAGGGGATGTCGATGGCTGCGGACAGCGATGCGCACACGATGTGGGTGATGTTGCCCTGCCCCGAGGTGCCGCAATTGAGCTTGCCGGGGTTCGCCTTGCCATAGGCAACCAGATCAGCGAGGGAATGCACCTCCGGCAGCGCCACGGGGCTCACGATAATGACGGTTGGTCGCTCGCTGACCATCGTGACCGGGGCGAAGCTTTTCAGCACGTTGTATGGCAGGTCCGGATACAAATTCGGATGGACGGTGAAACCGCCGTTGTGCAGCAGCAGTGTGTGGCCGTCGGGTGCCGAACGTGCCACATATCCCGTGCCTATGGAGGTGCCTGCACCGGCACGAAAATCGAACACAAAGGGCTTGCCGAAGGCGGCCAGCAGTTTGTCCTGGTAGAGGCGCGTTTCGCCGTCCAGGGGACCGCCAGGGGCGACCGGCACCACCAGCGAGACGGGTTTGGTCGGCCAGGCCTGCGCATTGACCGAAGCGGCGGCCAGCGCGGTGGCGGCCAATAGACTTGCGCGGCCCAGAATGCGGACGAAGCGAGGGGAAAGCATGAATCCTCCGGAAATGTCAGGCACCGCTAACCGCGCCGTGTGACCTCAAACAGGGCCTGCATGGAATCCATGCGATCGGTGCCGCGGCACGTCTCCACCAGGGCGTCCAGCCCCGCCTTGCCGCGCGGAAAGCCCGGCAGGCAGCGCTGCAACTGAACGACCAGTTGATCGAAATTCCACTCCATGCGCTTGTAGGGATATTCGCCTGTGAATTTGCGTCCGTCTTTCATGGTAATGACGGCGCCCGGGGAGAACATGCCGCGATCCTTCTCCTGCACCAGGTCGACGCGGTTTTTCATGAACTCCAGCACCTTCTTGTCTTCCTTCAGCTTGTCGCCGGTCGGCCCGAAGGTGACCCCGCCGACCACGGGGTAGCCGCCATTCACCGCCGCATGCGCGGCGAAGTAATGCGTGCTGCTCTCGCGCGGCTTGTTCCAGTCCGGCTCGAGTGGAAATGCCGGGCTGGGATAAACGGTCTCTATCCAGTTCATGTGCACGGCCAGGTTCTCGATCTGGTCTGTGTCTATTGCATGCTGTTGCTTCATTTCCGAGACGAGGTCTATCACGGGTTGGTTGTAGCCCGAAGTGGCATACATGCGAAGCATGACCGTAAGCAGCTTCCACTCCCTGCCCAGGTCCTGCGTGATGTCGGCCGGGGAAAACTGCTCCTTGCCGGTGAAGGAGTAACTCAGCTTGCCCTTGTTGTTGCCGGTGAAGGCCGCGTAAAAGCCTGCGTCTCCTTCCAGACTGGTTTCGGCACCCTTGATATGCCCCTCCCGGGCTATCAGTCCGGCAAACACGCCATTGCGCGCGGCCTGCGGCTCATGGATGCCATTGTCGCGGGCGCCAACGCGCGATCCTTCGTTGAGCCCGGAGGCCATGTTGGTGGCCAGCGCAATGGTGGAGGTCAGACCATCTTCGTTCAGCCCCAGCAGCTTGCCCGATGCCAGCGCCGCACCCATGGTCGAGTAGATGGGACTGGGACGAAAGCCCCGCGCCGCCGTGCTGGGTATGAATTCATCGCAAAGGCGCAACTCGAATTCGTAGCCCGCCGCCAATGCGACGATCAGTTCCCTGCCGCCTCGCCCCTCCAGCTCGGCGTTGGCCAGCGCCGCAGGAATGATCACCGGCCCCGGATGGGTCAGCATGCGATAAGAATCAAACAGACCGGAGAAATGGATGATTTCGCAATTGGCAAAGGCCGCCCCCACACGGCTGACCTTGCCTCCATGCCAGAGCAGGCTGGCGCCGTCGGGCTTGCCCTCTTCCCTGAGCGTGAAGTGCACCGCTTCGATTGCTTCGGGCTTTTCCGCCCCGAGCATCGCGCCTGCCAGGGCATGCAGCAGCAAGGCCTTGACCTTGTCGATAACCGGGGCGGGCAGATCTTCGTACCTGAGTTTGGCTGCCCATTGGGCAAATTGCCGACTAAGAGATTTGCTCATGAGCGGACTTGTCCTCCTTTACAGTTGAACCATTTTAAATCCCGATTGACCGCTGCGACGGCTGACTTCCGCCTTCCCTTTCTCCGCCGCAATCAAACGCACTGGAGCCGCGTATTAGTACGCGCCCCGCCATTCCTGCCTCGCGGCTTTCGCATGCCAATTGAATACAAAGGCAGGATGCTGCCCGAACCCGGGGCATTTCACTCCAGCGCCTTCGTTATTTGGATTACCCTTGAATGCTGTCGCTGCCACCAGGCAAGAGCCTCGTTCTCCGGAGCCACGTCGCCTTGAGTTTCAGCATCCCGCTGCTGTTGAGCATTTCGTCTGCCGAGGCGCTGGTCTTCGGCAGCGTGTTTCTGTTCATCGCGATGCGCCCGCCGCGCAGCGCAGTGCTGCGCCGCTGCGGCATCGGATTGCTCGGGGTGTGCGCCGCGATTGCCGCCATGGCCTCGCGCAATTTCGCGCCGCCCTTTGTCTCCATCGTTCTCGCCAACACCCTCATCGTGGCGTCGCTGGTGGTGTTTTACAGCGCCACGCGCCACCTGGAGGAGAAGCAGCCGCCAAGGCGGGACTATGTCGGCTGGCTGTCGGTGGTGCTGGTGCTGATGCTGTCGATCTGGTACACCCATTTTGCGCCGGACATGGCCATGCGCACGATCATCGTGGACGGCGTGGCGGCGCTGCTCATCGGACGCATCGCGCGCAACCTTGCCCGCTACACGCTGGGCCCAAGGGCCTTTATCGGCTCCAACATCCTGGTCGCGCTGGTGGGGCTTCTGGCGGCCGTGCTCGGGGTCACCAGCGCCATCACGGCGATTACTGGCGAGCCATCGCAGGATCTGTTTCATCCCAGCGTTCCGCAGGCCACCCTGTGGGCGGTGAATCCGCTGCTGATGCTGGCCATTCCGCTGGTCACGCTGTGGGTGGCGAGACGCGACGAACGGCTGCATATCGCCGAATCCCTGAGCGGGATGGGCAATGATTCCGAGTCCTTGCGAACGGCTTTCATGATCCACTGCGATGAGCAGATTGCCCGCTTGCTGCCGGCCGGGGAGCCGCTGGTGTTTGCCCTGGTGGACCTTGACGGCTTCAAACGCACCACCGCAAAACACGGATTCGCCGCGGCGGAGCAGCTCATGCAATGGGTGCAGCAGCAGATCGAGAACAACCTTCGCGTCGGGGACGATATGGCGCGCTATTCGATCGACGTCGTCGCCATCATGCTCCCGGGCCTGGAGCAGTCCAAAGCGCTGCTCATGCTCGATACCATCCGCCGCCGCATCGAGACCGGCGTCTGCATGATCGACGGCGTGCCGATCAGGACCACCGTCAGCATCGGCGCATCCCTGATGCAGGAGGGCCGCGTCACGGCAAAGGCACTTGCCAGCAGTGCGCAGGTGGCACTCTACGGCGCCCGCGCCAGCGGCCCCAACCACATCGCCTTCTCCGACTCCGACGACCTGCCATTTGCACAAGGGCGCTCGCGCCGGCGGTAACGCCGTTCCCCCTCCGTGCCACCGTCGGGCCACACCCGGGCAGCCGTGAGAAAATCAGGCATCGCATCAGCGGCCCGCTGCATGCGGCTGAAATCGGCCATCACACGGAGGAGAAATGGACTACCAGCACATCCTGTACGAAGTCGCCGACGGCGTTCTCACTGTCACGCTCAACCGCCCGGAGAAACTCAATGCCCATACCCGGCGCATGCATGCCGAGCTGATCGACGCCGCCGACCGCTGGGACGCGGACGATTCGATCCGAGCAGTCATCATCACCGGCGCCGGCCGCGGCTTTTCCGCCGGCACCGACCTGGGGATGAGCAGCTGGGGCAAGGCCACCGGCAGCGACGCGCAGGAGGAATTCGCCCCGGTGTACGTGAACGGCATCCGCCGCGACGGCGGCGGCACGCTGGTGCTGCGCCTCTTCGACAGCAAGAAGCCCATGATCGCCGCGGTCAACGGCCCGGCCGTGGGCATCGGCGCCACCTTCATCCTGCCCATGGACGTGCGCATCGCCTCGGACCAGGCGCGCTTCGGCTATGTGTTCACGCAGCGCGGCATCGTGCCCGAGTCCTGCTCGAGCTGGTTCCTGCCGCGCATCGTCGGCATCGCACCGGCCATGGACTGGGTGATCAGCGGTCGCGTGTTCCCCGCCGCCGAGGCGCTCAAGCATGGCCTGGTGAGCGAAGTGCTGCCGCCCGACCAGTTGCTGCCCCGCGCCCGCGCCATTGCGCGCGAGTACGCCGAGCGCACCGCGCCGGTGTCGGTGGCGGTGGCGCGCCAGTTGCTGTGGCGCATGCTCGGGCCCTACGACCCCTTCGATGCCAACGAAATGGAATCCCAGGCACTGTCGGCACTGCGTTCCCAGCCCGATGCCGGTGAAGGCGGCCGCTCCTTCCTGGAAAAGCGTCCGCCCAAATTCACCATGCGCCCCAGCGTGGACATGCCCAAGAGCCATCCGTGGTGGCCGAAGCGCGAGTTCAAGGGCAAGGTGGAATGGTAGGATAGGGACGTGATCCAGCTCTCCATCAACGGTGAATCCCGCAGCATCGCAGCCGGCGCCAATCTGGCCCGGCTGATCGATGAGCTCTCGCTCGCCGGCAAGAAAATTGCCGTGGCAAAAAACGGTGAGGTCGTGCCGCGCAGCCGTTACCCGGAAACGCCGCTTGCCGATGGCGACAAGCTGGAAATCGTCGTGGCCGTGGGAGGTGGTTGAAATGAGGGCTGAACATGTCCGATAGTTTGATCATGGCCGGCAAGGCCTACAGCTCGCGCCTGTTGATTGGCACCGGCAAGTACAAGGACTTCGACGAGACGCGCCGCGCCGTGGAAGCCAGCGGTGCCCAGATCGTCACCGTGGCCATACGCCGCACCAACATCGGCCAGGACCCCAAGCAGCCTTCGCTGCTGGATGCCGTGCCGCCCTCGAAGTACACCTATCTGCCCAACACCGCCGGCTGCTACTCAGCCGATGACGCGGTGCTCACGCTGCGCCTGGCGCGCGAGCTGCTCGACGGGCACGACCTGGTAAAACTGGAAGTACTCGGCGACCCGCACACGCTTTTCCCCAATGTCATCGAGACGCTGGCGGCGGCGAAGACGCTGGTGAAGGACGGCTTCAAGGTCATGGTCTACACCAGCGACGATCCCATCATCGCCAAACAACTGGAGGAGATGGGCTGCGTGGCGGTGATGCCGCTGGCTTCGCTGATCGGCTCGGGCATGGGCATTCTCAATCCCTGGAACCTGCAGCTCATCATCGAAGCGGCCAAGGTGCCGGTGATCGTCGATGCCGGCGTGGGCACGGCCTCGGATGCCGCCATCGCCATGGAACTGGGTTGCCATGGCGTGCTCATGAACACCGCCGTGGCCGCGGCGCGCGATCCCATACTCATGGCCGGTGCGATGAAGAAGGCGGTTGAAGCCGGGCGCGAAGCCTTTCTCGCCGGCCGCATGCCCAAGAAGCTCTACAGCGCCTCGCCCAGCTCGCCGGTGGGCGGGATGATAGGGAGCTCATCTTCCGCAACGAGCCAGCCTCCCAAGGCCGCTTAGCAGTCCATACCAATCAGCGTCAACCAGCGGTACACCTTGTCCGAAGACCTACACAAGCGGAGTATCCGCAGCTTCGTGCTGCGCCAGGGCCGCGTGTCGGCGGCGCAGCAGCGCTCGCTGGATGAGCTGCTGCCACGCTTTGGCATTCCCTATGCGCCGCAGCCGCTGGACCTGGATACCGTGTTTGGACGAGTGGCTCCGCGGGTGCTTGAAATCGGCTTCGGCATGGGCGAGACCACCACCACGATTGCGCTGGCCAACCCGGACATCGATTACCTCGCCATCGAAGTGCACTCGCCCGGCGTGGGTGCGCTGCTGAAGCAGATCGGCGAACACAACATCAGCAACATCCGCATCATCCAGCACGATGCGGTGGAAGTGCTGCAGAACATGCTTGCGCCGGCATCGCTGGATGGCGTGCACCTGTTCTTTCCCGATCCCTGGCCGAAGAAACGACACCACAAGCGCCGCCTGGTGCAGCCGCCGCTGATCGCACTCGTCGCCTCGCGCTTGAAACCGGGCGGCTATTTGCACATGGCCACGGACTGGGAGGAGTACGCCGAGCAGATGCTGGAGGTGCTGGGTGCCGAGCCGCTACTGCAAAACAGCGCCGAAGGCTACGCGCCGCGCCCCGCCTCGCGCCCGCTGACCAAGTTCGAGAACCGCGGGCTGAAGCTCGGCCACCCGGTGCACGACCTGCTGTTCACCAGGCGATAATGATCACTTTTCAACGAGCCTGATTTCTGGATAAGCCTTGGCAGGCTTATTATCATCAACCAGAAAGAGCTGCAGCAGATCGTTGAGGAAGCGCCGGCCCAGCTCCGTCGGGGCGATGCGCTCGTGGTCGCGCGTGATCAGGCCCCTGGCTTCGGCTTCCTCAAGCCCTTTGGCGGCAGCCGTGATGGGCAGGCCGGTGCGCTCGGCGAACATCGGCACGGGAAAACCTTCGGACAAACGCAGTGCATTCATCATGAACTCGAAGGGCAGATCGGCGAGGCTCAACACGTGCTCTTCAGCCACCGCCGTGCCCTTGCCCAGCTGATCGAAGTAACTCGCCGGTGACTTGTAGCGTGCCTGGCGCAGGATGCGATCGGGGAATGACAGCTTGGAGTGTGCGCCCGCCCCTATGCCCAGGTAATCGCCGAAGCGCCAGTAATTGAGGTTGTGCCGGCACTCGCGACCGCTCTTCGCATAGGCCGAGGTTTCGTAGTGTCCGAAGCCCGCCGCCTGCAGCCGCGCATCGATGGCGTCCTGCATTTCGGCCGAGGCATCGTCATCGGGCAGCTCGGGCGGATAGCGATGGAACACCGTGTTCGGCTCCAGCGTCAGATGGTAGAAGGACAGGTGCGAGGTGCCGCAACTCACCGCGGCCGCGCAATCGGCCTCGGCTTGGGCGAGGGTCTGCTGCGGCAGCGCATACATCAGGTCGAGATTGATGTTATCGAAGTGTTTCGAGGCGATCTCTATGGCACGCCACGCCTCGCTGTCATCGTGTATGCGGCCCAGTGCCTTGAGATGAGCGGGATTGAAGCTCTGCACGCCGATGGACAGGCGGTTGACCCCGGCCGCGGCATAGTCGCGGAACTTCTCCGCCTCGAAGGTGCCGGGGTTGGCCTCCATGGTGATTTCGCAATCGGCCGGCATGGTGAGACGCGCGCGGAAGGCCGCCAGCAGCCGGTCCATGGCTGCCGCCGGAAACAGGCTGGGCGTGCCGCCACCGAAGAACACGCTGTGGATGCGCCGGCCCCAGATCTGCGGCAGCGCCAGTTCCAGATCGCGCACCAGCGCATCGGCATAGGCCTCGTCGGCCAGCGAGCCGCGCAGCTCGTGGGAGTTGAAATCGCAATAGGGACACTTCTTCACGCACCAGGGCATGTGCACGTACAAGGCCAGCGGCGGCAGGGCCGCGAGACGTATCTCGCCCGGCGCGGCGATCAGGCTCATTGCGACAGCAGGTTCAAGAGAGTTGACCGCCTTCCTTCAGCTTGGCCAGCAGCCGCCGCAGCGCCTTGCCGCGATGGCTGGCGGCGTTCTTCTGCTCGGGCGGCAATTCCGCGGCGGTTTTGCCCAGGTCGGGGAGCAGGAAATACGGGTCGTAGCCAAAACCGTTGTCGCCGCGCGGGGTAGCGGTGATCTCGCCATGCCAGGCGCCCTCGGCGATCAGCGGCTCGGGGTCATCGGCATGGCGCACCAGCACGATGACGCAGTAGTAATGCACATGCTTGTCCTCGTGAGGAGCAAGCTCGCGCAGCAGCTTGTCGTTGTTGCGCTCATCGGATTTCGGTTCGCCGGCGTAACGCGCCGAATGCACACCCGGCTCGCCGCCCAGCGCCCGCGCGCAGATGCCCGAATCGTCCGCCAGCGCCGGCATGCGCGCCAGGCGGCTGGCATGACGCGCCTTGGCCAGGGCGTTCTCAACGAAGGTGCGATGCGGCTCTTCGGCGTCGGGAATGGCCAATTCCGATTGGGGGATGATCTCCATGCGCAGCGCTTCCAGCATCTGGCGGAACTCGCGCAGCTTGCCGGGGTTGGAGGAGGCCAGTACCAGTCGCTTCATCGCACCGATTCTAGCCGAGCGCACGTCGCAGGCTTTCTTGTCTAGAATCGCCGAAACAGCGTCGGCGCACATACACGCCACCCGCGATCAGCAAGCGCGCCAACCAGAGGAGGCTGCCCATGTACACCTTGCGTGCCCTGCCAGGCGCATTGTTCGCATTGATTTTCACCCTGCCCGGGGCGACCTGCGCCCAGGACTTCCCGGCGCATCCGCTGCACCTGGTCAATATCTATGCAGCCGGTTCGACTTCCGATCTGCATGCCCGCGTGGTCGCGCAGCGGCTGGGCGAGCAACTGGGGCAGGCGGTCATTGTCGAGAACACCGCCGGAGCAGGCGGGGTCATCGCCATGCGCGCGGTGGCGCGCTCGCAGCCACCGCTTGGCTACACGCTGCTCTTCACCACCAATGCCCTGGTGGGCAACCTGTACGCTTTCAAGGAGCCCCGATACAAGCTGGAGGATTTCGCCCTGGTGGGCACCGCCGGGCTCAGCCCCTACGCCATCATGGTCAATGCCAAGGTCCCCGGCCGGACCATCCAGGAGTTCATCGCCCATGTCAAAGCCAATCCGGGCAAGCTGAATTACGGCTCCTCCGGCCCCACCTCCGGCACCAACATCCTGTCAGAGCGCCTCAAGGCCGCCGCCGGCCTGGACATGGAAATGATTCCGTTCAAGGGAGGAGAGCCGGCAACCCAGGCCTTGATGGCCGGCCAGATCCAGATGTATTTCTCCACCGTGGGCGCGGTGCGCAATCGCGTCAAGACCGGGCTGATCAAGACCCTGGCGGTCACCGGAGAACAGCGCGCGGAAATCTTTCCGGACCTGCCCACCTTCAGGGAAGCCGGCTATCCCAGCGTCACCCTGGGCGTGTGGAATGGAATATTCGCCCCCGCCGCGACACCGGCGCCGGTTATCCAAAAGCTGCGGGATGCGATGGCGAAGGTGAATGCCTCACCGGAAATGCGCAAGCAACTGGACAGGATCGAGTTCGAACCCTGGACCGGCACGCTCGATCAGTTCATGACTTACATCCGCGCCGAGGGGGCGGCGATTGCCGAAGACTTCAGGCGGCTGAAGATTCCGCTGCAGGAGTAGTGCAACAAGGCCCCGGGAGCCCTCTACGCTTTCCAGGTCTGCGCCAG
>CAXNIK010000079.1:0-11313 GCA_964202115.1 Burkholderiales bacterium | reverse complement strand
CGACTGGTGAAAGCTACCCAGCCGCATATGCACCTGCATGCCTTCTCGCCGCTGGAAGTCACGCACGGCGCGCAGACCCTGAAACTGTCGCTGCGCGAGTTCCTGATGGCACTCAAGGAGGCGGGCCTGGACACGCTGCCGGGAACTGCCGCCGAGATCCTCGATGACGAAGTGCGTGCCCTGATCTGTCCGGACAAGTTGAATACCGCTGCCTGGCTGCAGGTGATGCGCGAGGCGCACGGCCTGGGTCTGCGTTCCACCGCCACCATCATGTTTGGCCATGTGGACCGTCCGGTTCACTGGGCACGGCATCTCATGCGCATTCGCGATCTGCAGGCCGATACCGGCGGCTTCACCGAGTTCGTGCCCCTGCCCTTCGTGCACATGGAAGCACCCATGTCCAGGCACGGCGCGGTGCGCCCCGGGCCGACATTCCGCGAAGTGCTGCTCATGCATGCGGTGGCCAGGCTGGTGCTGCATCCGCTGATCGGCAACATCCAGGCTTCCTGGGTGAAGCTGGGGCCCGATGGCGTGGCTGCGGCGCTCGCCGCCGGCGTCAATGACCTGGGCGGCACGCTCATGAATGAAAGCATCTCTCGCGCGGCGGGTGCCGAGTTCGGGCAGGAGCTGCCGCCGCAGCGCATGGACGCATTGATAAGCGCGGCAGGACGCCGGCCGCGGGTGCGCACCACGCTGTATGCCACACCGCCCGCGGCACGCATTGCGCAGGCCAGGCAGGCCATCGACATCACGCCCATCGTGCTCACCCCGGTGGACAAGCTGCGTTATCGCAACATCGCAAACAAACCCGCATACAAAACTGAGGAAATCAATCAATGACAGAAGTATCTGCACCCTTGCGCATCGCCGTGCTGGGCGGAACCGGAGCCGAAGGCGGTGGCCTGGCCTACCGTTGGGCGAATGCCGGCCACAGCGTCACCATCGGCTCGCGTGACGCCGCCAAGGCCGCCGCCGCGGCCGTGGCCATGAACGCCCGCATCGGCCGCGAGGCCCTCAAGGGCTTCAGCAACGAAGATGCGGTCAGGGACGCGGAGATCGTTGTCCTGGCCGTGCCCTATGCGGCGCAGATGTCCACCGCGCTGTCGGTGAAGGACGGACTGGCCGGCAAGATCCTGGTCGATGTCACCGCTCCGCTCAAGCCGCCCAAGGTGGGCACGGTGCAATTGCCCGAGGGCGGCTCCTGCGTCGCCGCCCTTCAGGCCGCCATGCCCGAGGTGAAGCTGGTGTCGGCCTTTCAGAATGTCAGCGCCCATCACCTGCCCGACGCCGATCACCGCATCGACTGCGACGTGCTGGTGTGCGGTGATGACAAGGCGGCGCGCGAGCGCGTCATCGGCCTGGTACAGGCGGCGGGGATGCGCGGCATCCATGCCGGTCCGCTGGCCAACTCGGCCGCGTCCGAAGCGCTCACCTCGGTGCTGATCTTCATCAACCGCAACTACAAGGTCGCCGGTTCCGGCATACGCATTACCGGTCTGGACAACAGCATTCCGCACCAGGGCTAGGCCCAGCCAGGCCAGAATCTGTCTCTGGCCTTTTTCAGCATTCGGACGCACCGCCCATTCAGCCGGGCAGGATGGCCGGTCTTGGGTGAAAATAGCGCTTGCGGGCAGTCCAATAAAAAACAGCACATAAATAAACAGTACATAAAGGAGGGGGCATGTTTTATCCCGACGTAAGCGAGGCACAGAATATTTTCGACCTGCGCGAGATGGCCAAGAAGCGCATTCCGAAGTGGCTGTTCGAATTTGTCGATCGCGGCACCGAGGAGGAGGTGGCGCTGCGCAACAACCGCGAGGCCTTCGAGCGCATCCAGTTGAGTCCGCGCATGCTGGTGGACGTGTCCGGCCGCAAGCTCGATGCCAGCATTTTCGGCAAGGAGCACAAGATGCCCATTGGCATCGCGCCCACCGGCGCCGCCGGCATGATGTGGTACCAGGGCGAACTCGAGCTGGCCAAGGCAGCCAAGGATGCGGGCGTCCCGTTTTCCCTCGCCACCGGTTCCATCACCAGCATGGAGAAGATCGCCGGGGAAGTGGGCGGCACGCTGTGGATGCAGCTCTACATGTGGGCCGACCGCAAGCTGTCGCATCAACTGGTGAAGCGCGCTTCGGCGGCCGGTTTCGAGGCACTGCTGGTGACCGTGGACGGTGCCGTGGCCGGAAACCGCGAGTACAACCGCCGCAACGGCTACTCGGTGCCCTTCTCATACAACAGCAAGAACACCACCGACGTGCTCATGCATCCGCGCTGGCTGTTTGGCACGCTGTGCCGCTACCTGATGAACGGCGGCATGCCCACGCGCGTGAACTTCCCCGACGAGTTGAAGGGCAAGATCACCACCGGCTACGGCGGCAACAAGGAAACTCGCAGCGATTCGCTGAACTGGGACGACCTGAAGGCACTGCGCGACATCTGGCCGAACAAGCTGGTGGTGAAGGGCATCCTGCATCCGGACGACGCCGAGAAGTCTCTGGAATACGGCGCCGACGCGGTGGAAGTGTCCAACCACGGCGGGCGCAACTGCGATGGCGCGCCTGCACCCATCGAGGTGCTGCCCGACATCGTCAAGGCGGTGGGCGGCAAGACCACGATCATCTTTGACAGCGGCGTGCGCCGCGGCAGCGATGTGGTGAAGGCGCTGGCACTGGGGGCGGATTTCGTGCTCATCGGCCGCAGCACGCTGTATGGGACGGCGGCCGCCGGCTACGACGGCGCCAAGCGCGCGCTGGACATCTACAAGGGCGAGATCAGCCGCTCCATGGCACAGATCTCCTGCAACCGCGTCTCGGAGATCGGGCCCCAGCATGTGCGCCTTCCGCGCTAATTCAAGATCAACGCATCAAGAACACAGGAGCACACCATGAAACTCTGTTCCCCCGAAGCCCAGACCGCCATAACCGGTTTTGCACCGGTGAAGCGCCCCGAAACCCTGCACGGACTGCGCGTGGGTTTCCTCGACAACACCAAACCCCCCGCCGACCGGGTAATGGAGCACCTGGACAAGCGCCTCAAGGAGCGCTTCCCCGGCATGAAGAGCACCTACGTCTCCAAGACGGCCGCCTCGGTGCCGGCCACCCCGGAGATGATGAAGAAGCTTAAGGACGAGTGCGACGTCGTCATCACCGGCTTCGGCGACTGAGGCTCCTGCACGTCGTGGAGTGTCCACGACTCCGTAGAAGCAGAAAAGCTGGGCCTGCCTTCGGTCCTGCTGATGACCACGCCGTTCACGGCGCTCGCCCGCAATCAGTCCAAAGTGTTTGGCATGCCGAACATGCAGTCGGTGATCATGCCCCATCCGCTGGGCGGACTGCCGGTGCCGCAGGTGCTCACCAAGATCGATGCGGCGTTCGAGGAATTGATCGCCAAGCTCACCCAGCCGCTGCCCGCGCCACCGGTGGAAACGGCCAAGGCCAAGAGCCTCTGGTACGACATCGACTGCCGGAGCGAGTGGGAGGACCTGCAGCAGGAATTCATGGACCGCGGCTGGGGCGACGGCATGCTGGCCTGTCCGCCGACCGAGCCGCGCGTGGCCGCCATGGTGAAGGCCTCGGGCTTTGCGCCCAATCATGTGGTGGCCACGCTGGCGCCCAAGAACGGCATCGCCACCGTCGAATGCATCGCCGCCAACGCGGTGATGGCGGGCGCCAGACCCATGCACATGCCGCTGCTGATCGCGGCCATCCAGGCCATGGCCGAGAAGGAGTTCAATCTGTATGGCATCCAGGGCACCACGCACCCGGTGTCGCCGCTGATCATCGTCAACGGTCCGCTGGCTGCCACCATGGGCATCCATTCGGGCAGCGGTCTGTTCGGCCCCGGCCCCTGGCAGAACGGCGTTGTGGGACGCGCGCTGCGCCTCATCCTGCTCAATATCGGCGGGGCGAAGCCGGTGGAGATGGACAAGGCCACCATGGGCCATCCGGGCAAGTACACCTACTGCATGGCCGAGAACGAAGCGGGGTTGCCGCCGGGATGGCCGTCGCTGGCGATGGAGCGCGGCTTTTCGCCCGACGTGAGCACGGTGACCATGACCGGCAGCGAGGCGCCGCACAACATCAATGACCACGACAGCACTGTCGCCAACGGCATCCTGACCATGGTCTATCACACCATCACCGAGACCGGGCAGAACAACGTCAACCACGCCGGCGAGCCCATGCTGCTGCTGGGGCCCGAGCATGCCGCCACCATCGCCAAGGACGGCTTCACCAAGGACGATGTGAAGCGCGGCATCTACGAGGAGGCGCGCATTCCGCTGTCGCATTTCCCCGAGGAGCAGATCGAGCGCCGCATGCGGCGTTACCTGCCCAAGCGCTTCAAGGATCGGCATGCCTCGGAGGTGCGCGTGCCGCTGGCGCAACGCTGGGAGGACGTGATGGTGCTGGTGGCAGGCGGCACCGGCAAGCATTCCATGTACGTGCCCACCTTCGGGGGAACGCGCTCGGTGACCAAGATGATCGCGAAGCCCGACGGCACGCCGTACAAGCCGGAGGATTTCAAGTAGGAGTCCTCTGGCACAAGGAAAATGGAGAAATGATGTTCAAAGTCCGTAAGGCGTTCTGGGTATTGGCTGGCCTGGCTGCGTTCTCAGCCAATCCCGCCCTCGCCCAGACCTGGCCCGCCAAGCCCGTGCGTATCGTCATGCCCTTCGCCGCGGGTGGCATCGGGGATGTGGTGACGCGGCCCATCGTGGAGATGCTCACCACCGAGCTGAAGCAGCAGGTGCTGATGGACTACAAGCCCGGTGCCGGCGGCGCGCTAGGCTCGGAGTCGGTGGCACGCTCGGCGCCGGATGGATACAGTTTCCTTTTTGGCGCAGCGGGCAGCATGGTTTCGGCCCCTTTCCTGGCGAAGAACGGCGGCAAGGAACTGGCCTACGATCCGGAGAAAGACTTCACGCCGGTGGCCAACCTCACGCGCAACGGCCTGGCGCTATATGTCAATCCGCAGGTGCCTGTGAAGAACCTGCGCGAATTCATCGCGCTCGCCAAGGGCAAGCCCGGCGCCTTCAACTACAGCAGCGCCGGCGTGGGCACGGGCAGCCATCTCGCCGGCGAGATGTTCGAGCACGTGGCCGGTGTCCACCTGGTGCACATACCCTACAGGGGCACGGGCCCGGCGCTGGTCGACCTGCTGGCGGGGCAGATCCACATGACCTTCGGCCATCCGTTACAGCTCTCCGAGCAGGTGCGCGCGGGCAAGCTGCGTATCCTTGCCATCTCCTCGGACAAGCGCGTGCAGGCCCTGCCCGATGTGCCGACATTTGCCGAGGCCGGGCTGAAGGGATTCACCACCTACACCTTCTGGTGCCTGATGGCCCCGGCGAAATTGCCGCAGGACATCGTGATGAAAATGAATGCCGCCGCCAACACCGTCATCACCAAGCCGGCTTTCCGCGAGCAGATGGGCAGGCAGGGGCTGGATGTCACCGGCGGCACGCCCGAGCAGCTCTCCGCCTTCCTGCGCGCCGAGCGCACCCAGTGGGGCAGGCTCATCACCGAGCTGAAGATCATCGGGGAGTAGGTGATGCAATCGAGACATTATTATCTATTTCGTTTGTAGCTAGACTATACGCGTAATAAAGCGTAATGAATGTGATCAACTTTTCCAGCAGCGTCTCGCTTTCTCCCAGCTCCATGCCATCGATGCTGCCGATGTGGCTGGCTAAATACAGGGACTTGCGGTCGTTCTGCGGAATGGTGCGCACCAGGAGCTGGCGGTTGTCATGGCCCCAGATCTTGCCGCTCATGTCCAGGTTGGAGATGTCCCCGAGTTCCTTCCTGATGCGGTGGAGGGGATTGCTGCACTCATTTTGTCACCCCTAGAAATTGGTTTGTCAGTTTTCCGGTTTGATGCCGATGTCCTGCGCCATTTTTTTAAATTGATTGATTTCAGCCGTCAGGGACTGGCGAAAATTTTCGGGGGTGCTCAGCGTCATGATCACGCCTTCCTCCATCAGCCGCTTGTTCAGTTCAGGGGACTGGGCGGCCTTAGCGAATTCTGCGCTCAGTTTGTTGAGGATGGCGGGGGACGTCCCGCCCGGCGCAATGACACCCTGCCAAAACGGAAAGTCGTAGCCGGCCGCTACCTGCTCGGCCAGGGTAGGCGTGTCAGGAAGTACCGGCGTGCGCTGCAAGGTGCTCACGCCCAAAAGACGCAGCTTGCCTGCCTTGACCGACGGCATTCCCGAGGAGAGAGAGGTGATAGTCGCCTGAACTCGCCCCGTCAACAGGTCCGGCATGAAATCGCCGGTACCCTTGTAATGCACCATGGTAGCTTTGGTGCCGGTCAAGCTATGTAGCAATTCGCCGGCAAAGTGCGGCGCGCTGCCGATGCCAACGGTGGCAAAGTTCAGCTGGCCGGGATGGGCCTTGGCGTAAGCGATGTATTCCGTGGCGCTCTTGATGGGCAGGGACGGGTGCACGACCAGGATAATCGATCGTTTGTACAGCAGCGTCACCGGCGCAATGTCCTTCAGCGAATCGTAGGGCAGATTCGTGCGCACGGCAGGGGGGGTGCTGATGACACCGCTCGATCCCATCAGGATGGTGTAGCCGTCGGGGGCTGCCTTGGCGACGTAGCCCACAGCGATGACGCCGCTTGCACCGGCACGGAAGTCGAGCAGAAAATTGCGACCGGTGTTTTCGCTCAACCTCTGCGCGAACATCCGCCCCTCCAGTTCGCTCGACCCTCCCGGAGCGAAAGGCAGCACGAGTTGTACCGGCTTGGACGGATAATTGTCGGCACCCTGCGAACGGGCAGCCCCGGGCAGCAGAACGACAGCAGCCAAGGCCGCGGAAGCAAAGTAGCTCATGCGGTTCATGCTCGATCCTTTCAGGAAATCAAGCCGTAGAATTTTCCGACATTCTCGCAGGTGATCTTGCGACGAGCGGCAGCCGGCAGATGGGCGAACTGACGCTGGATGTATTCCTGCGAGTCAGGGAACACCCCGTCGGCGTGCGGGTAATCCGAGCCCCACATGACGCACTCCTCCCCCAGTTCCTCCAGCAGCTTGATGCCCACGGGGTCATTCTGGAAGGTGGCGCGGCACTGCCGGCGCCAGTACTCGCTCGGCCTCATTTTCATTCCGAGCCGCTCGCGGTAGCGGCCCTCCCATTCTTCGTCCATGCGCTCCAGCACGTAGGGGATCCAGCCTATGCCGCTTTCGCCCAGCACGATGCGCAAGTTTAAGTGGCGCTCCAGTGCACCGCAGTGGATCACCGAGGACAGGATGCTGCCCATGACCAGTTGAAAGGATGAGACCAGCGTGGCGTTCTCCAGCAGCTTGTCCATCTCGCTCATCTCGAAGTTCGGTGGGTCCCTGCGCGCGCCAATGGTGTGGAAGTGCACCGGAAGATCGAGTTCGGCGGCGGTTTTCCAGAACGGCTCCCAGTAGGAATGCCACAGTGGAATCATGTCCCAGTTGAAAGCGAAATCCAGCCCGCCCAGACCCAGTTTCGCGGCCCGCTTTGCCTCGGCCACCGCCATGTCCACGTTGTGGCAGGGAATGGCCGCCAGGCCGACGAAGCGCTCCTTGTCGTACGCGCAGAAATCCGCGAGCCAGTCGTTGTAGATGCGAAACACCTCGGTGGCAACTTCGGGATTCTTGACCTTGGCACCAACGCCAAGGATGCCGTACATGACTTCGGCCTGAATGCCGTCGCGATCCTGGTCTTCGATACGGTACTTCGGACTGCCCGGCCGGCGCACGTTCTGCACATCATTGAAGAAGCCGGTCGAAGCCATACGGTCCAGGCGATGCTCCATGCCGGGAATGTATTTGCGTCCAGCGCCCGCCAGGCCGCCTACGAAGCCGAAGAATTCCCCCTTCTCGCCCACCCACGTCGGCCCTTCGGGGCTGTCCACCACGCGGGGCACACGTGCCTTCATGGCCTGCGAGGCATTGGCGGTGAATAAATCTGAGGGCAACCAGCCCAGGTCGATATGACAGTCGGCGGAAATGCAGCGGTATTCCATAAATCCTCCTCGGAGCCTGTGCTGTGATTGTAGTCCTTGAACAGCTCGCGCAGCCATCCTGTCAATGTGCTCTGAAAAACAGGTTTTTCAGAGCATCCCCAGCGCACCCCTTTGACCAGGCGCAGACATCTACCGTCGGGCGCCACACAGCAACTGGCGATGAGCAGCGGACCGCTGCATCCTCTCAATCCGGCTTTGCGCCGGATTCCCTGACGATCACGCTCCACTTGGCAATCTCCTTCCTGAGGAAGGCATCCATTTCGGCTGGCGAGGAACCCACCGGCTCGATGACCACAGCGGTGAGCTTTTCGCGCACATCGGGCATTACAAGGGCCCTGGCAGTATCGGCCTGCACGCGGTTGACGATGGTCCGGGACGTGCGTGCCGGCGCAAACATGGCATACCACGCCGCCGCCTCGTAACCCGGCAAGCCCGCCTCGGAAACGGTGGGCAGATCCGGGATGCTGCTCACACGCTGTGCCGTCGTCACCGCGAGTGCTACCAGTTTGCCGCTGCGTACATTGGGCATGGCCGAGGAGGAGCCGAAGGTGAGCTGCACCTGGCCGGCAACCAGATCCACCACCACCTGGGGACCGGACTTGTAGGGCACATGCACAATTTTGACATCCGCCATCTTGGAGAAGAGTTCCCCGGCCAAGTGTTGCGAAGAGCCACAGCAGGAAGTGCCGTAATTGACCTTCCCCGGATTGGCCTTCAAGTACGCAATCAGCTCCTTCACGCTGCGCGCGGGCACTGACGGATTCACGATCACGATGTTCGGTACTTCGGCAATCTTGGAAACCGAAACAAAGTCCGCAATGGTGTCGTACGGCAGCTTGGCGTGCAGGGACGGATTGATGGCGTGGCTGGGGCTGGCGATGAGGAAAGTGTAGCCGTCGCCCGGCGCCTTGGCGACCGCGTCCGTGCCGATAATGCCCCCAGCGCCCGAGCGCGGATCCACCAGCACCTGCTGCCCCCACATGTCGGTAAGCTTGGGCGCAATGAGGCGGGCGATGATATCGGGTGCGCCGCCGGGGAATGACAGTGTCAGCCTGACGGGTTTCACCGGCCACGCATCGGCCGGTGAGGATTGGGCCAGCGCGGTCAGTGGCAGCATCTGGAACAGCAATGCCGCCAAGAGCGGCTTGATCTGGGTCTGCATATCGCTACTCCCGGGACAAAGGGGCGGAAAAACAGGCGTTCATGAGGCATCGCCGATGGTGGTTCGGTGCATCAGCCGGCGCTGTGGCAGTGCATAGTCGAACGTGGCCTTGTGCTGGGTGGAGGAATCGTCCCAGATGAGCAGGTCATCCACCTTGTAGCTGTGCCGGTACTGAAAACGCGGTTGCACGCAGTAAGCCGACAGCTCGCTGATGAGCGCCTCGCTTTCCTGCTCGGGAAGGCCGAGGATTTTCTGGGTGTAGCCCTCGCTCACGAACAGGCACTTCCGCCCGGTGATCGGATGCGGCCTCACCACCGGATGGATGGCTTCGGGCGCGGAGGTGATCACTGTTTCCAGCGCCTCCTTCTTGATGCCGGCCCGCTCGGTTTTCTCGTAGCGCATCACGATGCTTTGCACCGCCTGCAGGCCCTGCAGGCGTTCTTTCATCGCCTCGGGCAGTGCATCGTAGGCGGCTGTCATGCTGGCGAACACCGTGTCGCCCAGCGCCCGGGCATCCTTGTGCGGCACCTCGATCGCCCTCAACACCGAGGCAAAGGGCGGGCTTTCGAGATAGGCGCCATCGGTGTGCCAGAACAGTCCGGCATCGGGCAGCCCTATCGGCTTTCCCATCTCCATGATGTTGGAGACAAGAAAAATCTCCGGCCGCGTGGGATGCAGCGCGGTGACGCGCTTGAGCCTGCGCAGGTTGCCGAACCTGCGGCTGAAGCGGATCTGGTCATCATTGCTGATCCTCTGGCCGCGAAAGAAAATGACTTCATGGTCAAGCAAGGCCTGGCGAATTTGCGCGAACACGCCATCATCAAGGTCCCGGGTCAGATCGACGCCCCGTATCTCCGCACCCAGGGCGCATCCGGTCGTCACGATATCGATAGTCATGGCCAGCTTCCTCATTCTTGAGCGTTTCTGTCGCCGCTTCGAACGGCATCTATTTGCATCAGGCCTGTGCCGGCCCTGTCCCCATCCCTGATTTCATCAAGGAATGCGTGCATTTCCGATACGCATCGTTCTGGAATCATGAATGCAATTCCCTGGCCATGGCCTTCGAACAGAATAAGCTTGGCATGGGGAATGCTTTGCTTCATTTGCTTCATCTGGTCAATTGGAGCAGTTTTGCTGTTCGCCCCGGACATGACCAGGACCGGTGACTTGATATTGTGGAGATGAGGAAAAAAGTTTCCACGCGCCATTTCGGCGTGCTGTGCGATTGCAATGTGGCGGGGAGTCTTGTCGTTTTCCGCTATGGACCATTCAATCCATTCTGGCGACATCTTTTCCACGTCTATTCGAGTTCGCAGGGTTTTCCTGGCCCAATAACCCACGCCGAACTTCACGACTTCCTCCTCGACAAACAAGTCATTTGTCGCTTTGGGCAGCTGCACCGGGGTGTTACAGAGCGTCAGTGATGCAATACGGCCGGGCTGAGCCAATGCCAACGCCATTCCGACTATTCCCCCTGATGCTTCAGCCGCCCAATGCACTTTTTCGATACCCAGGTGATTGATGAGACCCAGAGCATCCTTGACCATCAGGTCCAAGGTATAGGGATCTTCAGGCGGAGGCACTGTGGTTTTTCCACAACCCCGAGAATCCATGCGGACCACCCGGTATTTTCGTGCAAGCAAAGGCACCCAGGGACGCCAAAATTCCATGTTTCTGGCAAAGCCATGATGGAGAAGCACCACTTCGGGTTCTCTCCATGGGTCCGTGAAATCCGATACGTCGTAATGAATGTCTATGTCACCAATCCGGGCCAATGCCACAACCGATCTCCTTTGAAGAAATTGCGTGCGTCAATCGACTCTTGCGCCGGAAGCTTTGACGACTTTTGCCCAACGGGCAATTTCACTGGATACGAATGCGGCACATTGTTCAGGCGTGCTGCCGACCGGCTCGGCACCCTGGGTCATAAAGCGATCAGTCACTTCCGGTTGACGCACTATGCGTGCAATCTCGGTGCTCAGCCGATTCACGATGACGCGCGGTGTGCCGGAAGGAGAGAAGACTCCATGCCAGGAACTTACATCCATTCCAGGCAATCCGGATTCGATCAGCGTGGGAATGTCGGGCAATACCTGGGAGCGCTTCGCGCTGGCAATTCCAAGCGCTTTCAATTTTCCCGAGCGGATATG
>CAXNIK010000078.1:0-11467 GCA_964202115.1 Burkholderiales bacterium | reverse complement strand
GTTTTCCGCGCTGTCCTGGAATGGGCCAAGGGAGTATCATGCAGGTAGATTCTCATTCGCAACTCGGCCTTCGCGCCAGCCAGACATGAACCGTCCTCTGAAAATCGCCCACACCTCCGATGTGCATCTTTGCAACGGCGAGGAGGGCATGCCGGTGCGCCGCGCCTTCACCCAGGTCATCGATGCGGTGCTCGACACCGAGGCCGAACTGTTCCTGATCGCCGGCGACCTGTTCGACCATAACCGCATCCACGACGAGGTGGTCGACTTTGTCTACGAGCAGCTGGCGCGCGTGAGCTGTCCCACGGTCATCATTGTCGGCAATCACGACTGCTGGGAAGAGCGCGCCATCATGCAGCGCATGGATTTCGCGCACGCCGGCCCGCACATCACCCTGATCGACGAGACCGAAGGCGGCATGGTGGAGATACCCGAGGTGCACGCCACGGTGTGGGGGCGCTGCATGATCTCCCATCACCCGGACAACAAGCCCATGGCCAACGCGCCCGATCGCACCGGCGACAAGTGGCACATCGGCATGGCGCACGGGCTGTACGCGGAACTGGCCGAGCCCGGACGCTCCTCCATCATCAGCGGCGAGGAGATCGCCGCCTCGGGCTTCGATTACCTGGCCATGGGCCATGTGCACCTGCACCAGCAGTTCCGCCACGGCAAGACCCTGGCCTGCTATCCCGGCGTGTGCGTGCCCTACAACCCCAGGCAGCCCGGCTGCATGGCCATGGTGGAACTCACCCCCGGCGAGGGCGCCATGGCCTATGCCTACATGCTGGAGCGCAAGCTCAAGCAGCCGGTTCAGCAGATCAGGTCCGCGATCGCGGCCTGAGGTATCAGCGCGCCAGGAAACGTCCCACGCTGTCGGCGAAGGCATCCGGCTGGTCGGTAAACAGGCCGTGTCCGGCGCGCTCGATGCGCTCCACGGTGCAATTGGGCATGGTCTTGCCCATCTGCTCGGCCAGCTCCGGCGTAACCACATTGCTGTGGCTGCCGTATAGCAGCAGCGTGGGCACGGGGATGGATTTCACCACCGCCCACATGTCCACCGGAGTGGGTGCGGCCCGGCGGAACAGGGCCGGGTCGTACTTCCAGGTGTAGCGCCCGCTGTCCAGCTTCTTCATGCCGAAGCGCACGCTCTCGTCGATGCCTTCGGGCGGGGCGAGCTTCATGATCTTCTTCAGATAGGTCGCGGCCTCTTCCGGCGAGGCATAGTCCTGCGGCGGCGGCGTTTCGGTGATGCGCGACATGTCCGCAGTCGGGGACATGCCTGCCGGACGGCCCGGGGTGATGTCCACGAACACCAGCCGCTCCAGTGTTTCCGGATGGCGCGAGGCATACAGCATGGACACGCGTCCGCCCATGGAATGGCCGACCAGGGTGAATTTTTTCAGCCCTCGCTCCTTCACGATATGGCGCAGGTCTTCGTAGAACTCCTCGGGGTTGTAGTGTTCCCCCGGCCCCCAGCCGCTGTCGCCGTGGCCGCGCTGATCCAGCGCCATGATGTGATAACGATCGCTGTAACGTCGTCCGAAATGGCTCCAGACATGGGCGTGCAGGCGTATGCCGTGCACCATCACGATGGGGTGCTGGCCTTCGTTGCCCCAGTCAAGGTGATGCAGTTTGACGTTGTTGCGTTCGACAAAGCGGCTCTGGGCGGGGGGCGTGGGCATTTCCATGGCGGGTTGTGCTTTCAAAGGGCGCGCAGTCGGCGCGGGGGTGGTAATGGTAATGCATCGCTACCAGTCAGCGCGAGGCCTCGGGCTTTCACGCGGCATCGTCTCGGATTCCGGCGTCGCGAATGACCTTGCCCAGGCGGGAGCGTTCCGACTTGATCAGTTCGATGAACTCCCGCATGGTGCTGCCGACAGGTTCGACCCCGGTGGCCAGGAGCTTGTCCCTGACCTCGTTGCCGCGCAGGGCGGCGACCGCGGCGCGATTGACAGCATCGACAATGCCCGCCGGGGTGGCCCCGGGGGCGAATATCCCGTAGGCGGAGCCCGACTGGTAGCCAGGCAGGCCGGAGGCGGACACCGTCGGCACGCCGGGCAGCAGGGTCGAGGGCTGGGCGCTGGTGATGGCCAGGGCGCGCAGCTTGCCCGACTTGATCTGTGGCGCCACGGCGGCAATGGTGCCGAACATCAGATGCACGTCGCCGCGCAACAGTCCGCTGACAGCCGCGCCGGTGCCCTTGTAGGTGATCTTGACGATATCCACCCCGGCCATGGCCTTGAACAACTCTGCCGCCATGTGATTGGGGGTGCCCGATCCGGTGGCGGCGTAATTGAGGGTGGCCGGACGCGACCTGGCCAGCTCGATCAGCGCCCGGGTTGAATCGGCCTGCACCGAGGGATGCACGACGAGAATGTTCGGCGAGCGCACGGCGATGGTGACCGGGGCGAAGTCCTTTTCCACATCGAAGGGCACGTCATCGCGCAGATACTGCAGCAGCCATACCGGATTGCCATAGAAGAGCAGCGTCTGGCCATCCGGCGCGGCGCGCGCCACCGTCTGCGCGGCGATGATGCCGCTGGCGCCGCCGCGATTCTCGACGATCAACTGCGTGCCCAGCTGCGCTGCCATGCCCGGCGCCATGAGCCGGGCGGCAAAGTCGGTTCCGCCACCGGGGTCCCCTGTCACCAGGTGAACCACACGTCCGGCTGCGCTCTGCGCCGATGCGGGCGGCGCAATCAGCACGGCGCCTGCCAGTACGGCGGCGGCCATCGTCGAAACGCCATGCATGAGCATCCCCCTTTGTCATTCGGCCTGGTGTCGTTGTGCGCTCATCCGGCGCCGGCAGCCGCTTTGCTCGCTAATATAGCAGCGATCGATTGGCGCTGAGCCCCGGGCATAGCCACGCATCTGCTGATCGATCAGTCGCGCTTCGTCTTGAAGCTCACCGAGGCCGAGTTGCACCAGGGCGGCGTCGAGCTAATGCTGGAGGTGGCCGCGCCGGAGCGGATCGGAAATCCTCTGCAGTGACAGGCAGGATGACATTCGGATGAGGCTGGTATTGTGTCTGCTGGGACCGGGCGGCATAGCCCAGGACTAGAACATCGAAAGGAGTTCCGCCATGAAGGTGCTTTCTCCCCAGGCGCGCAGGGTCACGACGCAGGTGAGTGCTGTGGCGCGCCCGAAAACGCTGGACAGCCTGCGCATCGGCCTGCTCGACAACACCAAGGCCCCGGTGGACCGGATCATGGCGCATCTGGCCCGGCGCCTGGCCGATCGGGCGGCCGGCGTGAGCACACGCTACGTGTCCAAGCTCAAGACCTCCATACCCGCCGGCCCGGCAATCATGGCGGATCTGCGCCGCGATTGCGACGTGCTCATCACCGCGCTCGGCGATTGAGGCTCCTGCACGTCGTGGAGTGTCCACGACGCCATCGAGGCCGAGAAGCTCGGACTGCCCACGGTGCTGCTGGTGAGCACGCAGTTCGCTGCCCTGGCGGCCAACCAGTGCAAGGTGCTGGGCATGCCCGCGTTGCCGCGGGTGGTGCTGCCGCATCCGATCGGCGGCACGCCGCTCGAATCGGTGCTGGCCAAGGTCGATGACGCCTTCGAGCAGATCGTGGCCGGGCTGACCACGCCCTTGCCGGCTGAAGAGGCCGCAGACGCCGCAGACGTCGCAGACGCCGAGGCGCAGCCCGGCATCGACATTGCCGGCGAGGATCCGTTCATGCAGGTGCAGGAGGAGTTTGTCGCGCGTGGCTGGGGCGACGGCCTGCCGCTGGTTCCGCCGACCGAGACGCGGGTGAGGCAGATGATCGCCGGTTCCGGATGGCCGGGCGGGCATGTGGTCGGCGCGGTGATGCCACGAATGGGGCTGGCGAGCATCGAGAAGATCGCCGTCAACGCGGTCATGGCCGGATGCAGGCCCATGCACATGCCCTTGCTGGTCACGGCAGTGCAGGCCATGATCGACCCCGACTTCTTCCTGAAGAGCATCCAGGCCACCACTCATCCGGTAAGTCCGCTGATGATCGTCGGCGGCCCGCTTGCGCAAAGCCTGGGCGTGCATGGCGGCAGCGGCATGTACGGGCCGGGGCCATGGTCCAACGGCGTGCTGGGCCGCGCCCTGCGCCTCATCCTGATCAACATCGGCGGCGGCCGGCCGGTCGAGGTCGACCGGTCCACCCAGGGCAGTCCGGCCAAGTACACCTACTGTATCGCCGAGAACGAGGCGGCGAGCCCCTGGCCGCCGCTGCGCGCCGACCATGGCTTTGGCGATGAGGTGAGCACGGTCATGCTGTATGCGGGGGAGAGTCCGCACAACATCAACGATGCCGAAAGCACCTCGGCCGGAAGCCTGATCGCGGCCATCGCCCAGTCCATGGCGCAGATCGGCCAGAACAACGTCAAGGGCACCTCGCAGCTGTTGCTGGTGCTCTCGCCCGAACATGCCGCCACCATCGCCGCCGGCGGCTACACCAAGGACGATGTCAGGCGCGCCATCTACGAGGAGGCGCGCATTCCGCTGTCGCGTTTTCCGGCCATACACGTGGAGCGGCGCCTGGCGCGCTTTGCACCGAAGCGCTACAAGGACCGTCCGCTCTCGACCATGGTGACGCTCACCTCCTGCTGGGAGGACGTCATCGTCATGGTCGCGGGCGGGCCGGGCAAGCACTCGAGCTATCTGCCCAGCTTCGGTGCCGTGCGCTCGCAGATCCGTCCGGTGCTGAAGCCTGACGGTGAGCCCTGGCTGGCGCAGGACGTGCCGGCACAGGACACTCGATATCATCCCGACAAGGAGCAAACATGACGCCCCCTGCCCGACTGCCCCTGATTCTGTTGCTGGCCCTGCTGCCCGGCATTGCGCCGGCACAGGATGCCGAGCCGGGTTTTCCGTCGCGCCCGGTGACCATTGTCGTCCCGCAGGCAGCCGGCGGGCCCACCGACATCGAGTCGCGCATCTTCGCCGCCAAGGTGGCCGAGCTGCTGGGGCAGCCGTTTCTGGTGGACAACAAGACTGGCGCGGGCACCACCATCGGTACCGTGCACGTCGCCAAGTCGCGGCCCGACGGCTACACGTTGTTGTCCATCGGCGGGGGCTTCACCAGCTTCGAAGCGCTCTACAAGGAAGTGCCGCACCAGAGCACCCGGTATTTCGCTCCCATCTCGCTGGTGTCGCAGCGCTTCAATGTCCTGGTGGTTCCGCCGGTGCTGCCGGTGAGGACGCTGCAGGAGTATTTTGCCCATGCACGTGCCAACCCGGGCAGCATCAACTTCGCCACTTCCGGCGCCGGCGGCGGCATCCACCTGGCAGGCGCCTGGATGCACGGTGTCAGCGGCACGCCGGTAACCTTCGTGCACTACAAGGGCACTGGCGCGTTGATGCAGGACCTTCAGGCCGGACGCGTGCAGGCGACCTCCACCGGACTGCTGGTGTCGTTGCCGCTCATCCGCGCCGGCAAGCTTCGCGCGCTCGCGATCATGAACCGCGACCGCTCCGACCAGCTGCCTGACCTTGCCACGGTGGCCGAGCAGGGCATCCCGGGTTTCAATTATTCCGCCTGGCTCGGATTCGCCGCGCCGGCAGGTACGCCCGGGGCGACGGTGGACAAGCTCGCCGATGGCTTCATTCGTGCCACTCGCGCGCCCGATCTGGTCAAGCGGCTGCAGCCCGAAGGCAGCATGGTGGCGGGCAGCACGCCGGCGCAGTTCCGCCAGTTCATGCTTGGTGAAGTGGCGCAGTGGCGCAAGGTGGTGCAGGAGAATGCAATCAAGATCGAGGAGCCTTGAAATGGAATTCGACATTCCGCGCGCCATGCGCCTGGCGCTGCCTGGCGCTGTTAGCTCCGCCCTTGCTGTTGGAGTATCATTGCCGCCACCCGGCCCCCAGTAGAACCGGACGAAACAAGGGACCCATAAAAGCATATCGGCCCGGCAGTTTTCGTACCAGCCTAAGAGGAACGACAATGCAGATTGGCATTCCCGCCGAAACACGGGCGGGCGAGACTCGTGTTGCAGCCACGCCTGAAACGGTCAAGAAACTCATCGCCGGCAAACATGCCGTGCTGGTCCAGTCCGGTGCCGGCATCGCCGCCTCCATACCCGACGCCGACTACCAGGCCGCCGGCGCGCAGATCGCCGCATCCGCCGCCGAGGTCTACCAGCAATCGGAACTGCTGCTGAAGGTGCGCAGTCCCCAGGCCGAGGAGGCTGCACTGCTGAAAAGCGGCCAGGTGCTGATCGGCATACTCAACCGCTTCGACACTGCCGGGCTTGAAGCAGTGGCACGCCAAGGCGTCACCGGATTCGCGCTGGAGGCCGCGCCGCGCATCACGCGCGCCCAGTCCATGGATGTGCTCTCCTCGCAGGCCAACATCGGCGGCTACAAGGCGGTGATCATGGCCGCCGACCACTACGGCCGCATGTTTCCGATGATGATGACCGACGCCGGCACCATCAAGGCGGCGCGCGCGGTGATCATGGGCGTGGGCGTGGCGGGGCTGCAGGCCATCGCCACCGCCAAGCGCCTGGGTGCGGTGGTGGAAGCCACCGACGTGCGCCCGGCCACCAAGGAGCAGGTGGAGTCCCTCGGCGCGAAATTCATCGACGTGCCCTTCGAGACCGATGAGGAGCGCGAGATCGCCAAAGGCGTGGGCGGCTACGCCCGGCCCATGCCCGAGGCCTGGATGAAGCGCCAGGCGGCCCTCGTTGCCGAACGCGTCAAGCAGGCCGACATCGTCATCACCACCGCTCTCATCCCCGGGCGCCCGGCGCCGGTGCTGGTGAGCGAAGACATGGTGAAGTCGATGAAGCCCGGCTCGGTGATCGTGGACATGGCCGCCGAGCAGGGCGGCAACTGCCCCCTGACCGAGCGCGACCAGGTGGTGAAGAAGCACGGCGTCACCCTCATCGGCCACACCAACTTCCCGGCGCTGGTGCCGGCGGATTCCTCGGCGCTGTACGCGCGCAACCTGCTCGACTTCTTGAAGCTCATCGTGGACAAGGAAGGCGCTCTGGTCATCAACAAGGAAGACGAAATCGTCGCGGCCTGCCTGATGTGCGAGGGCGGAGCCGTAATAAAGAAATAGCAGTACGGCCAAGGAGAGGGCGGCATCATGATCGTGGATCCAACCATCAGTTTCCTCACTGTGTTCGTGCTGGCGATATTCGTCGGCTACCAGGTCGTGTGGAACGTGACCCCGGCGCTGCACACGCCGTTGATGTCCGTGACCAACGCCATTTCCGGGATCATCCTGGTCGGGGCGATGCTGGCCGCGGGCCCGCTTGAGACCGACTGGGGCGCCTGGCTGGGCGCGGCCGCCGTGACGCTGGCCTCCATCAACGTGTTCGGCGGCTTCCTGGTCACCCAGCGCATGCTGGAGATGTTCAGGAAAAAAGAGAAAAAGGG
This sequence comes from Burkholderiales bacterium, assembly GCA_964202115.1. Classification (GTDB taxonomy): domain Bacteria; phylum Pseudomonadota; class Gammaproteobacteria; order Burkholderiales; family SG8-39; genus CAIYPG01. The sequence continues at coordinate 4,095 of CAXNIK010000078.1, read as the reverse complement.
AGCGGCCTAAATGTCCCCCGCCGCTGCCACCTTGATTTCACCGAACGCCGTCGCGCTGTCCTACCTGGTCGCCTCAGTATTCTTCATCCTGGCGCTAAGGGGCCTGTCTTCACCGCTGACGGCGCGGCGCGGCAACCTGTATGGCATGCTGGGCATGACCCTGGCCGTGCTGACCACGCTCACCCAGACGCCGAATTTCGGCCTGATCATCGGCGGCATTGCACTGGGCGGGGTTATCGGCACCGTCATCGCCAGGCGCGTGCAGATGACGGCCATGCCCGAGCTGGTGGCCTTCATGCATTCGCTGGTCGGCCTGGCCGCGGTATTCATTGCCATCGCCGCGGTCAACAACCCTGCGGCCTTCAACCTCGACGTGCCGCTGGCTACGGGCAACAAGCTGGAGCTCTTCCTCGGCAGCTTTATCGGCGCCATGACCTGGTCGGGCTCGGTGATCGCCTTCTTGAAGCTCTCAGGCCGCATGAGCGGTGCGCCGATCATTTTCCCCGGGCAGCACCTGGTGAACCTGGTGATGTTCGTTGTGATGATCGGTTTCGGGCTGTGGTTCTTTCTCGATCCGCAGACCAACTGGGTTGCGTTCGCGGTCATGATCGGCCTGGCCTTCATCCTCGGCTTCCTGATCATCGTCCCCATCGGCGGCGCCGACATGCCGGTGGTGATCTCCATGCTCAACAGCTATTCGGGCTGGGCGGCGGCGGGCATCGGCTTTTCGCTCAACAACACCATGCTCATCATTGCCGGTTCGCTGGTGGGTAGCTCGGGCGCGATCCTCTCCTACATCATGTGCAAGGCCATGAACCGGCCGTTTCTGTCGGTGATCCTGGGCGGCTTTGGTGCCGAGAGCGGCACCGCGGCGGCCGGCGACGGCACCCAGAAGAACCATCGCAGCGGCAGCTCCGACGACGCCGCCTTCATGCTCTCCAATGCCGACAGCGTCATCATCGTGCCCGGTTACGGCCTGGCGGTGGCGCGTGCCCAGCACGCGGTGAAGGAGATGGCGCACAAACTCACCGAAAAAGGCGTCAATGTGCGTTACGCCATCCATCCGGTGGCCGGGCGCATGCCCGGCCACATGAACGTGCTGCTGGCCGAGGCCGAAGTGCCCTACGACCAGGTGGTGGAGATGGAAGACATCAACAGCGATTTCGGCGACACCGATGTGGTGTTCGTCCTGGGCGCCAACGACGTGGTCAACCCGCTGGCGCACGAGAAGGGCAGCCCCATCTACGGCATGCCCATCCTGGATGTCGCCAAGGCGCGCACCGTGCTCGTCAACAAGCGCTCCATGGCCTCGGGCTATGCCGGCCTGGACAACCCGCTCTTCTACATGGACAAGACCATGATGGTCTTTGGCGATGCCAAGAAGGTGGTTGAGGATATAGTGAAGGCCCTCGAGTAAAAGACGGAGGCCGCCATGGCCTCGGACGAATCGCCAGCAGCCAAATCTACGACCGCGCGGGCCAACATCCTCGCCCGCATCCGCAAGGGCCTGGGGCGCAGCGCCAGTCCCTCGCAGACCGAACTGCAGTCCCTCGAAACCTGGCTGAATGCCCATCCGCGCGGACCGCTGCGGCCGGTCGAGGGTGATCTCGCGGCCTGTTTCTGCGAGCGCGCCGCCGCCATGCAGAACACCACGGCCCGCGTGCCGGGCATGGAGCAGGTGCCCGTTGAAGCGGCGCGTTATCTCAATTCATTGAACCTTGATGCCAGTGGCTGCGTCTGGCCGGCGCTGGCGCACCTGGACTGGTCATCGGCCGGCATTGCCGTGGCAGCGCGCGCCGCCATCGACGCCGACAAGATCGGCATCACCGGCACCTACGCCGCCATCGCCGAGACCGGAACGCTCATGGTGCTGTCGGGGCCGGACACGCCCTCGTCGGTGAGCCTGCTGCCCGAAACGCATATCGCCGTGCTGCCGGCTTCGCGCATCGTCAGCCACATGGAAGATGCCTGGGCGCTGCTGCGCGCCGAGCATGGCCGTCCGCCGCGCGCGGTGAATTTCATCTCCGGCCCTTCGCGCACCGGCGACATCGAGCAGACCATCATCATCGGCGCGCATGGACCGTTTCGAGTGCACATCATTGTCGTTGGCTGAGGGTTACCCGGGCAATGTGCCCTCGGTATTCAGTTCACAGGCTGCTGTCCTGATGGCGGCCGGAGGTGAATCCGCTTGCCTGCCAAATCATCCTGCATCAACAGTCCGCCGCTCCAGCGGTATCTGCGCACAAGCCCAGCAATCGCCGGAATCTGACCTCGGCACCGATCAGAACCTCGATCGAGCCTGTGCTCAAGGCCCGCAATGAGGTTGCCTGGGAACCGCTGTTCGAGAAAAGCGATGACGGCCTGGCTGCGCACGTCGTGCGACTCGGCGCCAACATGAGCGTTAGCGGACCCGATCCCAGGGCGGCAGCGGGCTACTACGTGTTTGTCATCAACGGCAGCCTGAAGCACCAGGGCAAGGAATTGCCGCTGTGGTCCATGGTGGTTGTCGAGCCCACGGAAGAGGCGTTCCATATTCACGCCGGAGACAAGGGTCTGGAGGTGCTTGTCCTCGAGTATCCGCGCGAAGAGACCACGCATTGATGTAGTGACGAATCACGGCGCGTCCGCCGGAGGCATCAACCATTTCCCCCTTGGGGTCTCTGCGGTACTTGCGATATTTACGGCTGGCGGGTCAGAACCACCACTTCATCGCCCTCGACCTGGAAGCGATGCGGCATGTCTTCGGAAGCCCATTCCAGATAAGCCAGAACCTCGGCGAAACGCGGGTCGTCTTGCCGCAATGGCTCCGGACGGTAGCGCATGTCCATGGCCATCGGCAGGAACGAGACGCGTTGAATGCCGGACTTGGAGGCGACTGCCTTGGCCAGCAGGCTGATCGTGCTGGGTTTGCCATAGGGCATGAAAGGGAATTTTGGGTCGAGATCAACATGGTTTCGAACCGCGCCATGTGCCCAGGTCGGCTCCTTCCACGAGGGCGCGGGGAAGGGTTTGGTCATGGCAAACACGCCAAGGCTGTAGAAGATCGCCTTCCCCTTGTATGTCTCTACGGCCTTGGGGATGTGCGGTGCATGTCCGACGACCAGGTCGGCGCCGGCATCGATGGCTGCGTGGGCCACAGTCACCTGATAGTCGGCGATGACGCGGGGCAGCCTGATCACACCGGAATGGAAGGCCAGGATGATTGCATCGACCTGGCTTCGCAAGGCGGCGATGTCTTCCAGCAGCAGCGCAAGATCCTTCTGGTCAGGCTCGGTGCAGATGCGGACCGGCTCGTGCGGGCCGCGTGTTTCATAGCGGGTCTTTACGCGAATGGCCGCAACCCCGGGCTTGTTCGGCCCTGCCTCTGCGCCTGCAGGGGCGACCGAGGTGTAGCCGAGATAGGCCACCTTGATGCCGTTGCGCTCGACGATGGCTGCCTTTCGGGCTTCAGCCAGGTCATGCCCGGCGCCGGTGACTTGTATCCCGCGTGAATTCAGCAGTGCCCTGGTGTCCACCATGGCTTCCGGACCGCTGTCGTAACTGTGATTGTTCGCCATGGTGACTGCATCGAACATTCCATGGGTGTAGATGGCCGCCATTTCGATGGGTTGGCCGACCTGGGGCGCATGCGCGGCGCGGACGCCCCGGTCCGAGTAGGTGCGCATGCAGTTCACAAACCTCATGTCCGCTTTCTCCAGGACCGGGCGCACAAGTTCCGTATACCCCTCGATCGGAAAACCGTCCGCAGGCCCATGTGCCGGGCCGCAGTCACCTCCCAACAGCACGGTTGCGGTTCCTTTCATGTGGTGCACTCCTGAATTTTGAATTGAATCGGTTCTTGTAAGCCGGCAAGAGTTCCACTGAATGGAACTCTTGCCGATTGATGAAACTTATAATATCATTTTTACCAAGTGCTGCAAGAAATCGACAAGCATCGGCCTCTTCCTTTTGTACCGGCTCGGATTGTCTGGACACGGTTTTGCAACTCAGGCGGCCTTTGGAATGGCATAAGCCTGACGAGCTTCAAGGGGTGACATGAAGCCCAGTTTTTCGAGACGCCAATGGCGATTGTAGCGATTCTTGAATTCGGTGACC
>CAXNIK010000077.1:0-11742 GCA_964202115.1 Burkholderiales bacterium | reverse complement strand
TGATCATGCGCCGGCTGGGCTCGCGCGACCCGGAATGCATGTGCCGCATCGCCGAGACGCTGGGAGTGTGGAAGGAGGGCGATCCGGTGGGCGAGGCGCACCTGCGCGCCGCGGACGAGATGCAGAAGATCTTCGAGTCGCTGAACATGCCTGCCAACCTGAGCGCCATCAACATTCCCCGCGAAGCCGCGTCCACCCTGCTGGAGCTGTCGCTGAAGAACTTCAATGCCGATCCAAAGCGTGACTTTGTCAAGGAGCGCGACCTGCTGCGTGGAGTGCTGGACGCCTGCTGGTAGTCGCGGCGCTTCACGGGGGACGGGTAAAGGGGGACAGACCACGTTTTCCGCCTTCTGGAAAACGTGGAAAACGTGGTCTGTCCCCCGCGAAATGCTGTCCTTATATGCGCCAGCGCACAGTGTGGCGTGCACACTTGCCGATAATCAAGGCAAGCGCAGCCGACGGCTCGCGGGCGCCGCCGCTTTTCCGCTGCATAGCTCGTGCCTTATGAAGTGGATACTCAATGTACAGGATGCTGGTTGCAGGACTCGCTGCGGGGTTTGCCATGGGCATGGCCTGCACTGTGAGTGCAGGCGAGGCTGGATTGCAGCCTGAAACCGTGCTTGGCGCGCCGGCTACGGAGCTTGCGCCGGACCTGATTCTGAATAACGCCACACTGCTGGTGACTGATTTTCTGAAGCAGAACAGGGGCCTGCCCGGCAGTGCCCAGAAGCTCGCCGAGCTGGTCGAGGCGACGATCCTGCCGCTGTTCGACTTTCGCCACATGACCCAGCTCGCGGTGGCACGCAATTGGCGCATGGCGACAGCCGGGCAACAGGACCTGCTGGTGAGCGAATTCAGGACGCTGCTGGTGCGTACCTACACATCGGCACTGACCAGCTACCGCGACCAGCCTGTCAACTACAAGCCGCTGCGGATCCCGCCCGGAGTCAATGAAGTCACGGTGAAGTCCTCCATCCGGCAACCGGGCTCCGAGCCGACCACCATCGACTACGACATGGAGAAGACCGCCGGCGGATGGAAGGTCTTCGACATCAAATTCGCTGCTGTCAGTCTGATCACGACCTATCGATCCTCCTTCGCCGAGAGCGTTCGCGATGGCGGCATAGAAGGACTGATCAAATCCATCACTGCCAAGAATCTGCAGCGCGAAGCAAGCCTGCCTCCAAAGGGCGAAAGGGATCGCCATTTCATGTTCATCTACACCGTGGTGCCCACCGTGCTGCGCGGCGCGCGCTAGGCCGCCCGTACTTCCACAGTCGTCAGCCTGCGCATCTCGCGCTTGTTTCAGCAATGCCGGTATCGCGAATACGGCTGTTGCCCGGCATGCCCCCTTGTTTTGCAGGCTGGTCTGCATGCGAGAATGCCAGCCATGTCGATCGAGTCACTGAGCAGCCATCTCCCCGAGCTTGCGCTGGCGGCGGCTTTGGCCTGGGGCGCCGGTCTGCGCTTGTATGCCGTGCTGTTCCTGCTGGGACTCTCCGGCCACATGGGCTGGCTGGACCTGCCCGAGCACCTGCGCATCCTGGCCGAGCCGGCGGTGCTCACCGCCAGCGGCTTCATGACGCTGGTGGAATTCGGTGCCGACAAGGTGCCCTGGCTGGACAGCGTGTGGGATGCGGTGCACACCTTCATACGCGTGCCGGGCGGCGCGCTGCTGGCCGCAGCGGTGTTCGGCCTGGGCGATGCCTCCATGATGGCCATCGCGGCGATCGCCGGCGGCGCCATCAGCGCGGGCACCCATTTCAGCAAGGCGGGCGGACGGGCCATGGTGAACACCTCGCCCGAGCCCTTCACCAACTGGGCGGCCTCGTTCTCCGAGGACATGCTGGTGCCCGCCGGCCTGTGGCTGGCGCTGGCGCATCCGCTCGTCTTCCTGGTCATGCTGCTCCTGTTCGCACTCGCGGCGGTGCTGATGATGAGCGTGATCGTGCGGGGACTGGCGCTGGTGTGGCGCAGGGTTAGCGGATAGTTATTATCAATAATAAATACGAATATCGGGTAATACTGAATAAATAGAACAATTGTTATCAGTGTCAATTGAGGACAAACCACGTTTTCCTGAAGGTGAAAAACGTGGTCTGTCCCCAGAAAAAAGGCGGCTCAAGGCCGCCTTTTCCTTGCTGCGTCCTCGTTCAGGCGCGCAGGTTCTCGTTAAAAAAGCTCAGCGTGCGTCCCCAGGACAACTCGGCAGCCTCCTTGTCGTAGCGCGGGGTCGTGTCGTTGTGGAAGCCGTGGTAGGTCTTGGGATAGATATAGGCCTGATAGCGGGCCTTGTTTTCCTTGAGCGCGGTTTCCCAGGCCGGCCATGCCTTGATGAGGCGTTCGTCAATCTCGGCATAGTGGATGAGCAGAGGCGCCTTGATCTTGGCGGTATCGGCCGCGTTGGGCTGGCCGCCATAATAAGGCACGCCTGCACCCAGGTCGGGCATACGGACTGCCATGAGGTTGACCATGCTGCCGCCGGCGCAGAAGCCCACCGCGCCGTATTTGCCGTTGTATTCCGGACGGGCCTTGATCACATCGATTGCCGCCAGCATGTCCTCATTGCGTTTGGCACCATCGAGTTTGCGGTACATCTCCGCTGCCGATTCCTCGTTGCCCGGATAGCCTCCAACCGGCGCCAGCGCGTCAGGAGCGAAGGCGATGAAGTTGGCCGCCGCCAGGCGCCGGGCCACGTCTTCGGTGTAGGGATTGAGGCCGCGATTTTCGTGGATGACGACCACGCCGGGGAGTTTGCCCTTGATGACGGCGGGCTGCGCGAGGTAGCCGCGCATGGTGCCTGAGCCCTTGGGCGAGGGGTAGACCATGTACTCGGCCTTGATGCGCTTGTCGTCGCGGGCGATCTGCTGGGCCCAGGCGTAATTGGGCTTGAGGGCTTCCAGCATGGCTGCTGCTGTCATGCCGCCGACGGCAAATTTGGCCGCGCCGTCGAGAAAATCGCGACGGTTCATCCAGCCGTGCACGTATTGGTCAAACAGTTTCATTACGCCAGGCGGGAAATCGCTGGCTTTTTTTCGTTCTTGCATAAAACATTTCTCCGGTGGGGTTTGGGGGGGGCGCATGCGCATCGTAAATCCCGGTTAACATATGTTCCTGGTACGGCCTGTGTAGCGAACATCTACGCGGCGGCAAATATTCCGTATTTTCAAATTCAATGCAAGTCCGCCAGCGTTGCGGAGCGGCCGGGGCGAATCCCGGCACTAAACCAAGGAGGAAAGCATGTCCAACGAAGATTCCGGCCCGGCAGTCATCTACGAAAAGCGCGACCGCAAGGCCTACATCACGCTCAATCGGCCCCACGCCATGAACGCCATCAACAGCGCGTTGCGCGACGGGCTGGATGCGTCGCTGCGCGATGCCGAGGCCGACGATGACATCCTGGTCATCCTGCTCATCGGCGGCGGCGGCCGCGCCTTCTGCGCCGGCATGGACCTGAAAGAGCGTGCAAAAAACGACGCCAGCACCGGCACGGTGCGCATCAAGCGCGAGGATGTGCTCAACGGCTGCAAAAAGCCGGTGATCGCGGCCATCGACGGCTACTGCGTGGCGGGCGGCATGGAAATCGCCATGCGCTGCGACATCCGGGTGGCCACGGCGAAATCCCAGTTCGGCATGCCCGAGCCCCGGCGCGGCCTGATGTCCAGTACCGCATTGCACAATCTGTCGCGCCAGATTCCGCTGGGCGAGGCCATGCTGCTGCATCTCACCGGCCGCAGTATCACCGCGCAGCGCGCCTACGAGATCGGCTTCATCCAGGTGCTGGCGCCGGACCGCGAGGCGATGATGCGCGAAATGGAGGCGCTGGCTGAGGACGTCCTGATGTGCGCGCCGCTGAACGTGCAGGCCATCAAGTACATCGTCAAGACCGGGCGCAATCTGCCCATCGAGTACTCCTGGAAGTTTGGCGACCTCATCGACGCCGACATCAACAAGACCGAGGACAGGAAGGAAGGCCCGCTGGCCTTCGCCGAGAAGCGCAAGCCGAACTGGAAGATGCGCTGATCTGCCCATTCACCGGAAAGCACCGAAAAGGAAATTCATGCTGATCGTCGATTCACAAGTCCACATCTGGGCGGCCAGCACGCCGCAGCGCCCGTGGCCTTCGGCAGGCGCTGCCGGCCGCAATCCCCATCCGCAGAAAGTGGCGCCGCTCTCCAAGGGTGAGCTGCTCAAGGAGATGGATGTGGCCGGTGTGCAGGGTGTGGTCATCGTGCCCCCGTCCTGGGAGGGCGAGTACAACGACCTGGCACTGGATGCGGCGAAGACGCATCCGAAGCGCTTCGCCGTGATGGGCCGGCTGGACATCACAGCCCCCGACGCCAAGGAGAAAATCAGGAACTGGCGCTCGCAGCCCGGCATGCTGGGACTGCGCTTCCTGCTGGCGCAGGGCACGCCGCTGCTGGACGAGGGCGTCGATTGCTGGCTGTGGGCCGAGGCTGAGAGGCAGGGCCTGCCCATCACCATCGCGCCGCGCGGACAGTACAAGCTCATGGGGGAGGTGGCGAAGCGCCATCCGGGCCTGCGCCTGTCCATCGACCACATGGGCGGGGATTCCTCCAAGCACGGCGCCGCGGCCTTTCCTTTTCTGGAGGAGATGCTGTCCCTGGGCAAGCTGCCCAACATCGCCGTGAAGACCTCCGCCCTGCCCTGTGTCAGCGCCGAGTCCTATCCGCATCCGCTCATGCAAAGCTTCGTGAAGCGCGTCTACGACGCCTATGGCCCCACGCGCATGTTCTGGGGCTCCGACCTGTCGCGGCTGCCCTGCAGCTACACCCTGTGCGTCACCATGTTCACCGAGGAGATGCCCTGGCTGAAGGGCGAGGAACTGGAGCAGGTGATGGGCAAGGCGGTGTGCAAGTGGTTCGGGTGGGATTTGAAGGTTTGAGAAAGGGCTGATGCCTTCGGCCTGAGTGAGCAGGGATGCCATGAGCGGTGGACGCTACGAGGCACGGGGAGTCCAGGCGGAATACCAGCCTGGCTCGCGAGGGCGCGTGCTGCGAAACCTGTTGGACATCCACTCGGCGCGCGCGATGGCTCAGAGGGAGTCGGAGGGCCTGTTGGCTGCGACTCGCTTATTGACCGATCAAACCACGGTGGATCAGCAGTTCAACGCGGAGGATATCCGCCGCATGAACCGGTTGTGGCTTGGGGACATTTACGTCTGGGCGGGAGAGTATCGGCAGGTCAACATGGAAAAGGATGGCTTTCCGTTTGCGGCGGCGGATCAGATTCCGCGGCTGATGCACGACCTGGAACGCGGGCCACTTCGCCTCTACACGCCGTGCCGGGCAGCTGATCTCGATGCGCAGGCGCTGGCGCTGGGCTTGGTGCACGCGGAGCTGATCCTGATCCACCCGTTTCGTGAGGGTAATGGTCGATGCGGCCGATTGCTGGCTATGCTGATGGCTCTGCAGGCAGGGTTGCCGGTGCTCGATTTCGGCGGTTTAAAGGGCAGGGCAAAGCAACGCTATATCGCAGCAATTCATGCCGCCATGGGGCGTGACTACGCGCCTATTACTGCGGTATTTCGAGGAGTGATCGAAAGGACGCTGCGTGCGCCAGAGGGCTAGCGTTTCTTGACGAGCGTGGAGCTTTGACTGGTGAATTGCCCGGTTGTGGCAGAACGCGAGATCTTTTTGAAGGGAGCGTGAATACCTTCAATCGCCGAGGACGTGGCGACGGACCGCAGTATGGTGCGTTCGCGGATGACCGGATCGCGCAGGTAGGGATTGGTGCTGGTGAGCTTTGAACTCATGGGTAAATTATAGCAGGCGAGCACGATATTATTCGGACAAACAACTGTTCGTTCCGGACGGGAAACCTACAACAGGGAGACAGAATGAGGCTTCAAAGCGTTTGCAAATTTTTATTGGCGGGGCTGATTGCCTGCGGCTTTCATGGGACTGTCCTGGCGCAGGCCTACCCCTCCAAAATCGTGCGCATCATCGTGCCCTTTCCTCCGGGGTCGGGCGCGGACACGACGCTGCGCCTGTTCACGCCCAAGCTCATCGAGCAGACCGGACAGCAGTTCCTCGTTGACAACCGGGCCGGCGCGGCGGGCAACATCGGCGCCGAAGCGGCCTCCAAGGCGCCCGCCGACGGCTACAACCTGCTGCTGGTGCCGGCGTCGCTGGCCACCAGTGCTTCGCTGTACAAGGACATCAAGTTCGATTTGATCCGCGATTTCGCGCCCATCGCCATGCTGGCCTCGGCGCCTTTTGTCATGGCGGTGCATCCGTCCGTGCCGGCGAAGACGGTGAAGGAGTTCATTGCCTACACCAAGGCCAACCCGGGCAAGGTCAACTTCGCCTCCACCGGCTCGGGCGGCATCAACCACCTGTCGGGCGAATTGCTCAAGAGCATGGCGGGCATCGACATCGTGCACGTGGCCTACAAGGGCACCAACACCGCCGTGCCCGACCTGATCGGCGGGCAGGTGCAGCTGATGTTCACCTCCACCGTGTCCTCGCTGCCGCACGTCAAGGCCGGCAAGTTGCGGGCGCTGGCCATCAGCAGCGAAAAGCGCAGCCTGGCCGCGCCCGATTTGCCCACGGTGTCGGAGTCGGGTCTGCTGGGCTACGAGTCGGCAACCTGGTTTGCGCTCTTCACGCCCACTGGCACGCCGCGCGATCTGGTGATGCAGATGAACGCGCTTGCGATCAGGACCGGGCAGATGCCCGATTTGCGCGACCGGCTGATCTCCCAGGGGGCCGAGCCGCAAACCATGACGCCGGAGCAGGTCGGTGCTTATGCGAAGAACGAGATGGTGAAGTGGGCGAAGGTGGTTAAGGAGGCGGGGGTGACGGCGGAGTGATGGGTTCCCGGCGCAGCACCGCGCGTCGATAGGTATCCGGGGGCTTCGGCGCGAAAAAGTAACCAATAGCGCACGCGTCAGCATACTCAGGATGTACCTTACATCTCACAGCGTCCAATATCCATAATCTCCGTGATGCCAGGCAGCGTTTCGAGCTTTTCGACAAGTTGCAGCATTCTGTTCTCCGCGTTTTTATTCAGTACACGTCGCGTACATGCGAAGAACTTCTTGAGCCTCTGATCGCGAGTCAGGGGAAAGCCTACCCAACCGGAAAGTTGGCCAACTTTCTCAGAAAATTGCCGCCCATCCTTAAGCCATACATCAACAATCGCATGCATCCTGTCGAAATCCACCGGGATGCCATCGTCGAATACGACTTTTACTCGAGGCAACAAGGCGACGATGTCCGGTGAAAAGCGTCGTTCGTTAGTGAACGAATCCACTGTCACCTCACCGTCGAGCAGCGCTACCAGCGTGGAATACTGAACACTGAATTTGCCATCAAGGCCGGTCGAAGGCTCAGGCCGATTTACGTATTCAAAGCGTGGAAAAATGATCTGCACACGTTCGATTTGCGCCGCTTTTATCTCAAACTTTTCACGAAGCGACAGCGCGGCATCGATAGGTCGATGCGTAAAGTAATTGCTTGGATGCTTTTTAAACCCCACCCCGGGATGGACCATTCGCAGTGGCGAGGCAAATTCTTGTATCAACAGCTCGGGCTCTGCCTGGCCCTGCATAAAGGTATCGAAAAAACCCTTCGGTCCGAATATGTCATTGCTCGCAGTCCAGCCCATTTTTGCAAGCACTCCACATTCGACACCCATGCGTGCCGCGTGGCCGGAATGTGACGCCTTGGTCATCGTTCCCGTATTCAAGGACATGCTGCCGGCGCGTGAGCCCGCCAGACCGAACGCCATGAGTGCTTGTTCCAAATTTAAGTCAAGTAACTTGCTGGCGGCCGCTACGGCACCGAAAGTGCCTGTCATACCTGGTTTATGAAATCCTGAGCCGGTCTCCATTCCGGTTGCCGCCATTCGGATCCTGGCCTGCACCTCGAAAGCTGCCGCAATAGCTTCAATCACTTTCTTGCCTGACAATCGGTAATTTTCGGCGATAGCCAGTATCGTGGGCAGCGTCGGGGAGGTCGGATGATTCAGTGGGAACCATGTGTTGTCCCAGTCGAGCGCATGTGCCATTGTTCCGTTCGCATACGCGGCGTTCTGCATGGAAGTCTTGAAACCGCCGGCAATAACCGTCGCCTGCGGAAAACCTCCCATTTCACGCACATATTCAATCGAAATTCGACCGACACCGAGTGGCTCTGTCGACCCGGCAATTATTACAGCCAGGCCGTCAAGGGTAATCTGCTTCGCCACATCGATCGCCTCTTGCGGCAGTTCGTCATATTGGATCGCGAGGACTTTTTCGACAAAGGATTGCGTTAGCATCTGCTTGCTCAATTCATTTCCCCCTGAATAAAAGTGAAATGCTTTTTTCGGACACGCTTTCGTGGCATTTTTGATGACTATAAAAGACCTTGCTGCGTATTTTTAAAATGAGGAAAGCTATGTTATTGATCGTCTTGCGCATACTTGTTGGGATTCTCGCTCTTACATTAATTCCAGTAGTCTCGTCGGCACAGGACTATCCGACGAAGGTCATTCGTATCGTGGTCGCATTTCCCACCGGCGGCCCAACCGACCCGCCGGCGCGTTGGGTGGCTGAGAAACTCACCGAACACTTCGGCCAGCCAGCCATTGTCGATTTTCGCGGCGGTGCCGCGGGTAACATCGGCACAGTCTACGTTGCGAAAGCTCTTGGTGATGGATATACACTTTTATTCATAACGAGTTCCTTTATTCTCTCGTCTGTAACATCCGCCAACCTGCCGTTCAATCCAGAACGCGATTTCGCACCTGTCAGCTCGGTGAGCTCAGGCCCTACACTGCTCGTGGCCAATGCCAAGCTGCCAGTGCGGTCGACGCAGGATCTGATAGCACTGGCACGTCGGTCTCCTGGCAAGATCACCTTTGGCTCATCTGGCCGCGGGGCTGGGTTGCACTTATATGGAGAACTTTTCAAGACACTGGCTAACGTCGACATGCTGCACGTACCGTACAAAGGCGCCGGACCGGCGGTTACCGATTTGGTCGGTGGCCATGTCGATACCATGTTTGTCGCGCTGCCCGCGATAGTGCCACACCTAAAAAGCGGGAGAGTCGTTGCGCTGGGTGTCGTTTCTCTAAAGCGGGCGAGTGCCCTGCCGGACGTTCCGACGATCAACGAAGCAGGTGTTTCCGGATTCGACGGCACATCACGCTATGGAATGCTGGCTCCCGTGAGCACGCCACGTGACGTGATCAACAAGCTCAATGCAGCCTTGGTCAAGGTGTTAAATACTCCGGAGTCACGTCAGAGGTTCGCAGATTTCGGTCTCGAGCCGGACACCAGCACACCGACCGAATTCGCCTCCTATATCAAAGAACAGATTGTCAAGTGGACCAAGGTAGCCAGAGCCGCTGGCGTTGAACCCGAATAGGCTGCGGATAAGTTCGGTATTTGTTGGTGCGCGATCAAAATTGCCCCGCCTGGCTGCTCCGGTAGTTCGACATGATCAAGGCATTCGAGCGCGGCAGGGACGGCATTCACTGCATCGGCGAGTCGCGCAGCTTTAACGTGATCCGCGTGATACGAACCAGCGTGATACGAACCAGCTGTGATACGAACCAGCTTGCCAAGATAATTGTGGACCTGCATACTTTGAATGTCATGTCCGACCATGCATCTCGAAGTGGCTGTCAACGCTTGGCACCAACACTATTTGGGTTCTTTACCTGAGCAAGACATACGGAGGGAAGCGTGCGAACAGTACAGGGTTACGGCTTACTACTTTTGTTATTTGTTTCATCTTTCGGTGCGGACTGCGTGCGCGCCCAGAACTATCCGACCAAACCGATACGCATTCACACCACAGGCGCCGGTGGGAGCGTTGACTTTACCGTGCGTATTGTCGCCCCTGAACTCAGCGCAATTCTCGGGCAGCCGATTGTGGTCGAAAATAAACCGGGGAGTACGCTGGCTTTGGGCGTAGCCAAGGCGGCGCCGGACGGTTACACACTGCTGATCTGGGGACCCGGCTTCTGGATTGGGCCGCTGATCACAAAGGCACCTTATGATGTGATGAGCGATTTCTCGTTCATCTCAATGTTGACCCGGTCGCCAAATGTTGTGTTGGTGACTATGTCCCTCCCCGTGAAATCCATTGCAGATCTTATTAATGTCGCCAAATCGCGTCCAGGCCTACTTAACTATGCAACCGGCGCCTCCGGTGCGTCCAACCACATCGGAGGGGAACTTTTCAAGGCTATGGCTGGCACAAACATCGTGCGGGTTGCCTACAAGGGTGGGGGAGGGGAGATGGTCGATTTGGTTTCAGGTCGAGTTCACTTAACCTTCGGCGCCGGAGCGATATTTTCGGCCCATATCAAATCGGGTAAGCTGCGGGCGCTTGCCACGACCGGTTCTCAGCGTTCCATTCAGTTTCCAGACCTGCCAACGGTGGCCGAAACGCTGCCCGGTTATGAAGCCGAGACCATGTTCGGCATGTTCGCGCCAGCTAAAACCCCGGATGCCATTCTCAAACATTTGAACCAGGAAACCGTGCGCCTGCTCAAGACACCCGAATTGCAAGAGCGACTGGCGACGGCCGGACAGGAAGCGAGCGGCGGGACGCCAGAACAGCTTAAAGCAGCCATCCAATTGGAAATCGAAATGGTGAGCAAACTAATCAAAGAGGGGGCCATCAAACCCGAGGAGTGAGCCATCCTCTGCCTGGTCGACATCGATCCCGATAACCCGCTCACGCCTTTGCATGCGGCCTCGTGCACGTATCGCATCGCGCTGGGGCCGCGTGCCGGACAGAAGGTATTGAGCCTGCGAACCGTATCGGGCCGGGACGAGATAGCCACCGCAGCCCTGTGCGCCGATGCGCCCCTTACTCATCGAGAGTAATGTTGCTTCTCTGAGCGACTTTTTTCCAGCGCTCAATCTCAGCGAGATAAGTCTGCCTAAACATTTCCGGTGTGCTTCCGACCATCTCCTGCCCATCCAGCGCCGCCCTTTTCACGGCATCGGGCGACCGGGCGAAGGCCGCCAGCACGCCTTGCAGCTTATTGATGACTGCAGTCGGTGTGCCACCAGTAATGAGCACGCCTTGCCATGAAGCCCACTCAACATCGGGCACACCTTGCTCTGCAGCAGTCTTCAGGTCTGGCATTAAAAGGGAGCGACTGGAGTTGAGCGCCGCGATAGGGCGCACTTTTCCCGCCTTGACCTGAGCAAGGCCAGCAAAAAGCGTCATTGGACCTGCGTTCACTCGTCCGGCGAACAGATCGACGAACATTGGCGCGGATCCTTTGTAATGGATCAAAGCCACCTTTGTCTCCGTTTCGCTGTGCAGCCACGCCCCGACCATATGCATGATGCCCCCCGCGCCGGAGGTTCCGAAGTTGACTTTCCCAGGGTTGGCCTTGGCATAGGCAAGATACTCGGAAAGCGAGTTCACCTGAAACGACGGATGCACGACCAGCATGGTTGCCCTTCTACTGATCAGCGAAACAGCTGAGATATCCCGCGCCGGGTCGTATGGAAGACTCTTGTATAAGGCCGGAGTGGTGGTAAACGTGGAAGTAATGGCCATCATCGTATAGCCGTCCGGAGCAGCCTTGGCGACAAAGGTGGCCCCTATGATGCTCCCTGCGCCGGGCTTGAAATCGAGCACGAACGGTTTCCCCAGCGCTTCACTGAGCGCTTTCGAATACAGACGGGCATCATGATCGAGGGAACTGCCAGGAGAATAAGGCACCACGATCGTTGCAGCCTTTACAGGGTAGGTGTCAGCCTGG
>CAXNIK010000076.1:0-11881 GCA_964202115.1 Burkholderiales bacterium | reverse complement strand
TGAATACATAGGGAAGATCAACGCAACGGCAACTCATCGGGTTTGTGACACCCAACATTCCAGTTATAGTGGATTTATAGGGCCAGGCTCTTGTTCGAGTTGCCGGGTTATGCCGCAATCTCGACGTACTCGACGCGACTGGCCGGCTGCGGAATTGCGATTCCATCTTCGCGCATGCCGTCCAGATGGAATTCGATCGCTTCACGAATCTGCGACTCGACTTCCTCCACAGTGGCTCCGGTGGCGACGCACCCGGGAAGGTCTGGCACGCAAGCAGTGATATTGTTCTCAGCTTTCTCGATTACGATGGCGTAGCGCATTTGGACCTCACTTCTTCAGTTTCACTGACCTTCATTGGTTCAGGTTATCAAGAAGCCCCATCCACGCAGGAGCATCTGCTTTTTGACATTACATCACCGGTCAACGGCGCACCGTTTTGGAACGCGTCCGTTGAGGCGGTTTGTCATGTCCTTTCTTTGTTGCCTCACGCGCTGCGTATAAAGCTTCAGGGGCAATATCGACGCCATTCGGCCAAGCGAGTGTTCCCGCTTCAACAAAGAGCTTCTTAAAAAGCTTCAAGTCCTTGAGAGGCTCAAAAACCGGCCCCTTGAACCACTGCGAAATATCAATGCACTTCTCGGTACCATCGTCGAACCGAGTTGAAACGATAAATCCGCTTATATGATGCGCTTCAACCACCTGCGGCAGATAATTCATAGGATTTACTCCAACGGCCCAATTCGATTGAGGGGACGTCCCTTCTCAATGTTTTTCCAATTTATCATGAGTTCAAGTCGGTGACGACGCGACCAATCGCGCACCAATTTCCGCGCTGTCGCTGAAGAGATCTTTCCGGCAAGAAGCCGGCCTTCAAAATCAAATGTAGCTCTCTCGCCCTGAAATTCGACATGGAAATGCGGAGGACTGTGATCTCCGAAATACATTCGGATAATGATCCCGAAGAACGTTGAAATGATTGGCATGGCTATCTCTTGGGGGATTTTCTAGCTAGCTTCGGTCAATGGATCCTGAGAATTGCGAAGGTTAACGTCCAATAATTATCTCTTTAAAATAAAAACCCCCGAAGTGCGGGGGTCATCATGCGAATTATACTCACCGCTATCTGATCACCTCCGTGCCGTCCACCGCGTCTCCGGCCCGGTCCCGGCACGCATGCTGCCTTCGATGCTGTCGCCAGTAACGCGCCCCGTAGCCTGGTGCAGGTTGCCGGCCTGGTCCATGAAGGTGAAGCTGATCCGATCGCCCCACAGGCGCGGCTCGCGCAGGCCCGCGGACAGGCGGCCGATGCGCAGGCTGCCTTCGAGCACCTGGTAGCGCTGGGTGATGGTCAGTTCAGGCTCATTGCCGTCGCCCATGCGCAGGCGCCACACGCCGTTCACCTTGGCAGGGACGATCCACATCATGGCGCGGCGTCCTTCCACGGTGGATGTCTCATCCGGCGCCCAGTCCTCCATGTCGAAGGCGTGCGACACCACGCGCGTGCCCGCCTTGAGGTTGAGGATCTTGGGCTTCAGCTTGGCGTTGATGCTGGGCAGCAGGTACATGGTGATGACCGTGGCCTTGGAGAAATCCGTCTCGAACAGGTCGGCCTTCAGAAAGGTGGCCTTGGCCGTGACGCCCTCGCGCTGGGCGTTGCGCTGGCTGAGCGTGACCATATCCGGGTTGTACTCGATGCCCTGGGCGGTGGCGCCGAACTTCTTGGCCGCGGCGATGACAGTGCGGCCATCGCCCGAGCCCAGGTCCATGACGTAATCGTTGGCCGTGGTCTGGGTCATGCGCAGCATGCGCTCCACCAGCTCATCGGGCGTGGGCACCCAGATCACGTCCTTGCCGGCCTGGCCCACCTGCGGCTGGAACTCGCCACTCTTGGCCGCCTGACCGTGGGCGGTAAATGCCAGGGCGAGCATCGCCGCTCCAGCCAGATGCCTTATCGTGCTTGCTTTCACTTTTGCTTCTCCTGTTGAAAAAACCATTAGTCCGCGGTGGCGCCGGAGGCCTTGACCACCCTGCCCCACTTGGCGATCTCGGCCTTGATGAAGGCGCCGAACTGCTCAGGCGTGCCGGCCACGTCGGCCGAACCCTGCTCGGCCAGCCACTTGGCCGAATCAGGCGCGGACAGGGCCTTGCGCATTTCCGAATTGAGCCGGTTGACGATGGGCGCCGGCGTGCCCTTGGGCGCCATGACACCGTACCAGGCAATGGATTCGTAACCGGGCACGCCGGCCTCGGCCATGGTGGGCACGTCGGGGATGAGCGGGGAGCGCTTGCTCGCGGTCATGGCGATGGCGCGCAGCTTGCCGCCCTTTACCTGCGGCAGCGCCACCAGCATGCTCTCGAAGCCGAAGGGCACCTGGTTGCCGATGAGATCGATGATGGCCGGGCCGCTGCCCTTGTAGGGCACGTGCGTGGCCGGCACGCTCACCATGAGCTTGAGCAATTCCGCCGACAGGTGCTGAGGCGTGCCCACCCCGGCCGAGGCGTAGGCAACGCCCTCGGGCTTGCCCTTGAGCATGGCGATCAGCTCCTTCACCGTCTTCGCCGGGAACTCGCTCCCCGATACCAGGATCAGCGGCACCGAAGCCGCGTGCACCACCGGCACCAGGTCGACGGTGGGATCGTAGGGCAGCTTCGAGAACAGGGTCACGTTGATGGCCAGCGGGCCGCTTGCCCCCAGCAGGATGGTGTAGCCGTCCGGGGCCGACTTCACCACCTGGTCGGTGCCGACGTTGCCTCCGGCGCCGGGCCGGGCTTCGACCAGGAAGGGCTGGCCCAGCGAGGCCTGCAGCTTGGTGCCGATCAGGCGCGCCAGGATCTCGGTGGTACCGCCTGGGGCGTAAGGGAAAATGAAGCGCACCGGTTTGGCGGGATAGTTCTGGGCGTGCGCGGGAGCGGTCAGCACCGGCGCAACGAGCATTGCCATGGCGAGCAGCAGCGGTTTCATGTACTTCTCCTGTTGGTTGAGGCTTCGACAACGTACTTACGCGCAGACTCACCGGAATATTCCCGCAAAAGCCTTACCATTGTTGCGCGGATAGGCGAGAATTTATCCAGTCTTGCAGAATAATAACCGAGGCTGGCACCCAGGGTGGGCGGCCGCCGCAGGAGAACAGCACTTGGATGTACTGCTGGCGTTTTCGCGCCTCATCGACGCCATCAACGAGCGCCTGGGCCGCCTCGCCAACTGGATGGTCCTCGCCGCCTGCCTGCTGAGCGCGGGCAACGCCTTTTCCCGCTACGGCTACAGCCTGAGCTCCAATGCCTGGCTGGAAATCCAGTGGTACCTGTTCGCCGGCATGGTCATGCTGGGCTCGGCCTGGACGCTCAACCGCAACGAGCATGTGCGCGTGGACATCATCTACGGGCGCCTGTCCACCCGCGGCCAGGTGTGGGTGGACATCGCCGGCGGCCTGCTCTTCCTGCTGCCGGCGATGCTGGTCATGTCCTGGACCTCCTGGACCATCTTTCACGAGTCCTGGCGCATCAATGAAATGTCCCAAAGCGCCGGCGGCCTGATCCGCTGGCCGGTGAAGCTGCTGCTGCCGCTGGGCTTCGGCCTGGTGGCGCTGCAGGGCCTGTCGGAGGTGATCAAGCGCGTGGCCTACCTGCGCGGACTGATCAATCTCGATCTGCATTACGAAAAGCCGCTGCAATGATCCCACTCGAGTGGATGGCACCGCTGATGTTCTCCGGGCTGATCGCATTCATGCTGATCGGCTATCCGGTGGCCTTCTCGCTGGCGGCCATCGGCCTGTTCTTCGGTTTCATCAGCATCGAGCTGGGTTTTTTCGAGCCGGTGTTCATGAGCAACCTGCCCTTGCGGGTGTTCGGCATCCTGTCCAACGAGCTGCTGCTGGCCATACCCTTTTTCACCTTCATGGGCGCGGTGCTGGAGCGCTGCGGCCTGGCCGAAGACCTGCTGGAGGGCACCGGGCAGTTGTTCGGCAGCGTGCCGGGGGGCCTGGCCTATGCGGTGATCGTGGTGGGCGCCATTCTGGGCGCCATCACCGGCACGGTGGCCGCCTCGGTCATCGCCATGGGGGTGATCTCGCTGCCCATCATGATGCGCTACGGCTACGACATGAAGACCGCCACCGGCGTCATCGCCGCCTCGGGGACGATCACACAACTCATCCCGCCCTCGCTGGTGCTGGTGGTGCTGGCCGACCAGATCGGGCGCTCGGTGGGCGACATGTACGCCGGCGCTTTCGGCCCCTCCATCGTCCAGACGCTGCTGTTCGCGCTGTACATCTTCGTGCTGTCCCTGTTCCGACCGCAGTGGGTGCCGCCGCTGCCGATAGAGGCGCGCACGCTGCGCGGCTGGCCGCTGATACGGCGCGTGCTCTGGGGCATGGTCCCCTCGGTGGTGCTGATCTTCCTGGTGCTGGGCACCATTTTCCTCGGCCTGGCCACGCCCACCGAAGCCGGCGCCATGGGCGCGGTGGGCGCGGTGGTGCTGGCGGTGCTGCGCGATGCGGCCTTCTCGCGCTTTGGCAAGTGGTGCGCCGGAATCGGCTTCGCCGCGCTGATCATCCTGCTGGTGCCGGCCTTCGCGCTGTGGAAGGACGAATGGTTTTCGCCCGGGCTGGTGCAGTCGGCGCAAGCTTTCGTGGACCAAGTCCGCGGCGAGCTGCTGGGCGTGTTCTACGTCGGGCTGGTGGTGATACTGCTGGAAGCCGCGCGCATCACCCGGCTGCGCGGGCTCATCCGCCAGGGCTTCGAGAGCACCATGCGCATCACCGCCATGGTGATCTTCATCCTCATCGGCTCCACGGTGTTCAGCCTGGTGTTCCAGGGCGTGGACGGGGGCAAGTGGATAGAAGGCCTGCTGTCCGGGTTGCCGGGCGGCCAGACCGGCTTTCTCATCTTCGTGGCGCTGTTCGTGTTCTTCCTCGCCTTTTTTCTCGATTTCTTCGAGATCGCCTTCATCATCGTGCCGCTGCTCGCGCCGGTGGCGCAGAAGCTGGGCATCGACCTGGTGTGGTTCGGCGTGCTCCTGTGCGTGATGCTGCAGACCTCCTTCATGCACCCGCCCTTCGGCTTTGCCCTGTTCTACCTGCGCGGCATCGCGCCGCGCGAGGTGAAAAGCCGCGACATCTACCTCGGTGCCCTGCCCTGGGTGGGCCTGCAGATCATCATGGCCGCCATCGTGGTGTTCTGGCCGGCGCTGGTGACCGGCTTCATCTCCAAGGCGGAGACACAGGACCCGTCCACGGTGGAGATCATCCTGGAGGCGCCGGACAACTCACAGTCGCCGCCTGCCGAAGGCGAAGATAAAAAGGATGAGGGTCAGGGCAATGCCGCATCGGCCGCGGACGATCCCACGGCGGAAATCGAGCGGCAGTTGAAATCCGGACGATAGGAAAGCAAGATTACAATTCAGACGAAAAGGCCCGCTCAATGGCGGGCCTTTCGTATTTTTGATACTAACTACTTCTTGGCGTCGGCCTTCGGTGCGGCCTTGGGCGCTGCTTTCGCCGGTGCCGGATCGCGCACATTGGGTAGGGTGAAGTTGTCGTAGCCGGCCTCGGCCACGCGGAACCACAGGAACTGCTCGGCGCGGAACTTGCGCCATTCGGTGTAGATGCGCTTCCAGTGTGGGCTCTTGGCCGACAGCTCGTCGTAGAGTTCATTGGAAGCCTTGAGCGCCGCTTCCATCACCGCACGCGGGAAGGCGCGCAATTGCGTGCCCCCACCCACGAGCTTGCGCAGGGCCTCCGGGTTCTTGGCGTCGTACTTGGCCAGCATGTGCACATTGGCCTCGGCGCAGGCGCTCTCCAGCGCTGCCTGGTAGTGCCTGGGCAGCTCCGCCCATTTCTTTTCGTTCACGAAGAGAGACAGCTCCGGGCCGCCCTCCCACCAGCCTGGGTAGTAGTAGAACCTGGCCACCTTGTTGAAGCCCAGCTTCTCATCGTCATAGGGGCCCACCCACTCCGCGGCGTCAATGGTGCCGCGCTCCAGCGCCTGGTAGATCTCGCCGCCGGCGATCTGCTGCGGCACCGCGCCCAGCTTGGCCAGCACCTGGCCGGCCAGGCCGCCGATGCGCATCTTCAGGCCCTTGATGTCGGCCACGCTGCGGATTTCCTTGCGATACCAGCCACCCATCTGCGCACCGGTGTTGCCGGCGGGGAAATGCACCACGCCGTAGTCCTTGTAGAGGAGCGCCATGGCCTCCATGCCGCCACCATAATACTTCCAGGCATTCTGCTGGCGCGCATTCAGGCCGAAGGGCACGGCGGTGCCAAAGGCGAAGGCCGGGTCCTTGCCCACGAAGTAGTAAGGCGCGGTGTGGCAGCACTCCACCGTGCCCGCCTGCACCGCATCCAGCACCTGCAGCGCCGGCACGATCTCCCCGGCGGCCGATACGCGGATCTGGAAGCGCCCCTCGGTCACCTCGGCCACGCGTTTGGAGATGATCTCCGCCGCGCCGAAAATGGTGTCCAGCGCCTTGGGGAAACTGGAGGCCAGCCGCCAACTGATGGCCGGGCTGGTTGAGCTTTGTGCCAGCGCCGATGCCGATGTCGCAGTGGCCGCGCCGGCTGCAAGGCCTGCGCCGGCTTTTTTAAGGAATGAACGTCTTTCCATTTTTCTCCCCTCGGTGACGGATTGTTCGATTTCAGAAAGTTGAGCTTATTTTAGTCCGGCGGCCAGAGCTAAAGAATGCGATTGGAGCGCAGCATGGACACCAGCGCCCCCAGCAGCGCCAGCAGCGCGCCCAGTGCAACGAAGGCGGCGCTCAATTCGATGGTCCGGCCCTTGCCCATCACCAGCCTGGCGCTCAGCCGCTGGTAGATCTTCTTCAGGTCCTCGGCGTTGCCGGCGCGAAAGTATTCGCCATGGGTCATGGTGGCGATCTTTTTCAGCACGCCCTCATCCAGGCGCACCCGCATGGACCAGCCATCGGCGGTCAGGGTGGTGCCCTCGGGCGTGCCCACGCCCACGGCATACACGCGCACGCCGCGCTCGGCCGCCAGCTTGGCCGCATCCACCAGCTCCGGGCCGGTGTTGCTCTGGCCATCGGAGAGCAGCACGATGGCGGTGCTGCCATTGGAGCCGGGCGGCACCGGCTTGAAGTTGTCGATCTCCGCCTGACGCGCCCAGTCGCGCGACCAGGACGAGCGCGGCGCGCTGCTGCCGGAAATGATCTTCTCGGCATCAATGCCGGACTCGGGCAGGAGCGTGATCAGCGCGGTCACCAGGCCGCTGCCCAGCGCCGTCCCGGGCTGCGGCTGGAAGCGGTCTATGGCCTTGTTGATATCGCTGCGGTTGTCGGTAGGCGACTGCACCACCGAGGCCGTTGCAGACGCGGTGACGATGCCCACGCGCACCTGCCCCGGCTGCTGATCGACGAAGGCCCGGGCGGCGGCCTGCGCCGCGGAGAGGCGGCTGGGCTTGATGTCGGTGGCGCGCATGCTGCCGGAGGTGTCCATGACCAGCATGATGGCGTCCAGCCGCGAGGGCAGCATGATGATGGCCTGGGGCCGCGCCACCGCGACGATCATGGCGATCAGGCCAAGCAGCATCAGGATGGCGGGCGCGTGGCGCAGAACCTTGCGGCTGGTGTGGCGCAGACCCGGGACATCCGGTTGCATACCGTTACCGGACTCGCCCTCAAGCAGGCCGGCATAGCGCCGGGCGGAGGCGCTGCGCCGCGACAGCAGGCGCAGGTAGAAGGCCACCAGCACCGGCACGAAAATGAGCAGGCACAGCATCAGCGGCCACTGAAAAGCAAATGCGCGCGCTGCGATCATGGCCGTCGCTTCAACTCACGATGGGTTTGCGCAGATTGCCGGCGCCGGCGGCGAGCTGGCTGCGGCGCTTGCGCAGGCTGGTGAAACGCAGCAGCGCCTCGCCCAGCTGGTCGTCGGTGGCCAGCTCCAGGCAGTCCACACCCGCCTCGGCCAGGCCGTCGCGCAGCTCCGCTTCGCGGCGCTCGGCCGCCTGCATGAAGCGCCGGCGGAAACTGCCGTCGCGCGTGTCCACGAACAACTGCTCGCCGGTCTCCGCGTCCTGCATGATCACCAGGCCCAGGTCGGGCAGCTCGTTCTCCAGCGGATCGTAGAGCCTCACGGCCACCACCTCGTGGCGTCGCGCCAGCAGCGTCAACGGCCGGTTCCAGCCGGGCGTGCTGATGAAATCGGACACCACGAAAATGATGGAGCGCCGCCCGATGACATGCTGCACCCGACCCAGCAGCTCGCCCAGATCGGTCTGCTGCCCGGGCACTGACGAGTCCTTCTCCTCGTGCAGGCGCTGCATGCGATCGAGGATGTGCAGCACCTGGCGGCGGCCGCCGCGCGCTGGAATAACAAGATCTGCGCTACCGCCGGTTTTTCCGCTGTGCAGAATGGCACCGACGCGATTGCCATGGCGGGTGAGGATGCGTCCCAGCACGGCCACCAGCTCGGAGGACAGCTCGCGCTTTCGCACCTGTTCCGAGCCGAAGTCCACCGAGCCGGACAGATCCAGCACGAACCAGGCGAACACCTCGCGGTCCTCGTGGAACTGGCGCACATGCGGTATGCCCATGCGCGCGGTGACATTCCAGTCGATGTAGCGCACATCGTCATGTCCCTGATACTCGCGCAGGTCGGCCAGGTCCAGGCCGAAGCCGCGCAGCAACGTGCGGTAGTCGCCCTGCAGCAGGCCGTCGAGGCGGCGGATCACCGTCCACTCCATGCGCCGCAGCAGCGTCTCCGCGTCCACGCGCCGGGGCGCCGGCTGCGGCGGCGGATCCTCGCGGACCGCGGGACGGTTACGCCTCAGCAGCGACTTGAACATGACTGGCGAGGGGCTTGTCGGGCGCGGGCACCGCCTGCAGGATGCGCATGACGATCTCATCGGGGGTCTGCGAGTCGGACAGCGCGGCATAGGAGAGCACCAGCCGGTGGCGCAGCACATCGGGGGCGAGATCGGTCACGTCCGCGGGCAGCACATAGCTGCGGCCGCGCAGGAAGGCCAGCGCGCGCGCGCCCTCGATGAGACTGATGGTGGCGCGCGGGCTGGCGCCAAAGGTGATGTAGGGCACCAGATCCGCCAGACCGTAGCGCTCCGGGTTGCGCGTGGCCGCGACCATGCGCACCGCGTACTGGATGAGCATGGGATCGACATAGGTCTTGCGGCACTCGCGCTGCAGGGCGCTCAGTTGTTCGGTGGTGGCGATGGCGGAGACCGCGGCGGGCGGCCCGGTGAAGCGCTCGACGATGACGAACTCCTCCTCCTCGCTCGGATAGCTGATGAGGATTTTCATCATGAAGCGGTCGATCTGCGCCTCGGGCAGCGGATAGGTGCCCTCGGTCTCGATGGGGTTCTGCGTGGCCATGACCAGGAAGGGTTCCGGAACCTTGTGCGTCTCCCCGGCGATGGTGACCTGGCGCTCCTGCATCACCTCCAGCAGCGCGCTTTGCACCTTGGCCGGGGCGCGGTTGATCTCGTCGGCCAGCAGCAGGTTGGTGAACACCGGACCCAGGCTAGTGCTGAATTCACCCGAGCGCTGGTTGTAGATGCGCGTGCCCACCAGGTCCGCCGGCAAGAGGTCGGGGGTGAACTGGATTCGCTTGAACGAGCCGCGCAGGGCCTGCGCCAGGGTCTTGACGGTCAGGGTCTTGGCCAGCCCCGGCACGCCTTCCACCAGCAGATGGCCCTGGGCGAGCATGGCCACCAGCACGCGCTCCAGGAAGTGGTCCTGCCCGACCACCACGCGCTTCACTTCGTAGAGCACGCTCTCCATCAGTGAGGCGGTCTCCGGATTGCCAGTGGGATTGCCAGCGGGTTTGCCGTTCATGCTCACTCTTTCTCCGGTTGCCCGGGATGCGATCAATGATTGAAAAATACGCCGGTCAAAATGGCGATATACCCACCATGTTGCCGGCCACGGCGATGGTGGCGGCAAAGCCGATGCCGATGAAGGTGCGCGCCTCGTTGGGGGTGTAGATGGCGGTGACGATGCCCACCACGTCGCCATCCATGTTCACCAGCGGGCCGCCGGAGTTGCCCGGGTTGGCGGCGGCATCGAACTGGATGAGCTGCGTCAGCACGCGCTGGCCCTGGGGCGAGCGGAACTCGCGGTTCAGGCCGGATATCACGCCCGCCGATACCGACGGCCCGATGCCGAAGGGAAATCCCACCGCCACCACTTCGTCGCCCGGTTTCAGGCTGGCCGAGGAGCCCAGGGTCGCCGCGGGCAGATCGTCCGGTATGGTGCGGGCACGCAGCACCGCCAGGTCGTTCTCCGGATGCACGCTGACCAGATCGGCTTCGGACTCCGAGCCGTCGTAGAAGGTGATCACCACTCGCTTCATGCCGGAGACCACATGCAGATTGGTGAGGATGATGCCCTTGTCGACGATGACCACGCCGGAGCCGATGCCGCTGGGCCGCTCGCCGCCCTTGTGCTGTTCGTCCATCTTGTCCGCGCCCTGCTTCTCGGCGGACTTTTTATCCGCGCCCTTCCTGTCCACGCCCTTCCTCGCCCCACCTGGTGCCTTGGGATCCTTGGGGTCGGGCTCGGCGCCATAGCCGCGCACGCTGACCACCGACTGGCGCACCGCCTCGGCCGCCCGCGCCGCTCTGGACTGCAGGCTCTTGGTCTCCATGGTATGGATGACCGCCGCGTCGATGTCGTCCTGGGTGATGTCCTGGGGCGGCTCCTGCATGGCCTGGTAGGCCATAAGGATGAGCAGTGTGAGCAACACGCTGGCCAGGACCAGCAGGGCCGAATGGTATCGGCGCAGGAAAGCGACAGTGCGAACCCTCAGGGGCTGAGCGGGCGCCGCTGCCACGGCGCCGGCGGCTGCCGCTGCCACGGCGCCGGCGGCTGCCGCCGCCGGGCGTGATCGCGATCGCTGGGTGCTGCTGTAAAGCGCTGCTTTCTTCATTGAAGTGTATTGAATGACCGAGCCAGAGCATCGCGAAGCAAGCCGCAAGGTAACATGCCTTGCGGCACCCGGGGCAAGATGCCCAGGCTCGGTGCAATGTTAAAGTAGGCCACCCTGGCCGTCAGGGGCCTGCTCTGATGGAACAGGCAGCACAAGGGGAAGCGATGCGTTTCTTGTGGCCGCAACTGCTGGTGTTGTTGCTGTTGATACCGATGCTGGTTGCGCTATATCTGCACGTGCTCGCGCGCCGCAAAAAGCTGGCCGTGCGCTTTTCCAGCCTGCTGCTGGTCAGGCAGGCCATGGGTCCGGGCCAGAAATGGCGGCGCCATGTGCCCCCGGCCCTGTTCCTGGCCGCGATGACGGTCGCCATCCTGGCCATGGCCCGGCCCAGTGCCACGGTCACCCTGCCCTCGGAATACATGACCCTGATTCTGGCCATGGATGTCTCGCGCAGCATGCTGGCAACCGATGTCACCCCCACCCGCATCAGCGCCGCGCAACTCGCCGCAAAATCCTTTGTCGGTGAGTTGCCCTCCAATGTGCGCGTGGGCATCGTGTCCTTTGCCGGCACCGCCGCCATCGTCCAGACCGTCACCGACAAGCGCGAAGAACTGGAGGCGGCCATCGACCGGTTCCAGCTCCAGCGCGGCACGGCCACCGGGAGCGGACTGATGGTGGCCCTCGCACAACTGATGCCGGATTCCGGCATCGACCTTGAAGCAGTGATGACGGAGAGCCCCTATGCGCGCTACGACGAGGAAGGCACAGGTGGAAGAGGCGCCTCCATCGACCGCAACCGCAAGGCGGCCAAGGCGAAACAACAGGCCTTCACCCCGGTGGCGCCCGCCTCGTACAACGGCGGGGCCATCGTGCTGCTCAGCGACGGGCGGCGCACCACCGGGCCGGATGCGCTGACCGCCGCGCGCATGGCTGCCGATCGCGGCGTGCGCGTATTCACTGTTGGTTTCGGTTCCAAGGATGGCAAG
>CAXNIK010000075.1:0-12013 GCA_964202115.1 Burkholderiales bacterium | reverse complement strand
GTGCGGGATTGTCAGCAGCCAGAATGGCCTCTTCCAGCTCCAGCGCGTCCCATTGTGCGATTGCCTTGACCACGGCATCGCGGTCTTCGGACACTCTGAGCACTTTCAGGGCTGCGGCGCGGTGGTGGGGGAAATTCGCATGCACGTAGTACCAGCGGCCGTTCCTGGCCGGAAACATTCCCATGACTCCGCTGCGCACGTGCTTTGGTTCGTTACCGACCGAGATATAGCCGGTGCTGCGCAGTGAGGCAGTGGCATGGCGCGTGTTCAAGGCGATCCGCTGGCGGGCGGCCGGTGCGCAGTTCCCAGAGATCGCTTGCGGCCAGCCCCACCGCCGACAACGTGGCCACACTGGTCTCGGTGATGCGAAACGGCGTGGGCAGCACCGGATCCAGAGCGCCGGTGATATCCAGTTCGCCCAGTCGCTCCGGCGACCAGCCGCCCACAGGCAAAAGGGAAAGCAAGGCCTTGTTCATTTACTCCTCCTTTGACTGCGTTGTCCATTGTCGAGAATCAGCCGTAAACCCAGATTCTGCAATGGGGTCTGTTTCTCAGGGCGTAGCCTTGCCTTCGCGCCGGGGGGAAAGAAGGCTGCCGGGGAGGGCACTGTAGGTCTTCACTCCCCAACCCAGCAGCAGCCCCTCGGCGAGAATGGCGGCCGAGATTGCGCCGATACCCACCACCGCGCCGTTGAGGTCCGGCCAGATGAGGGTCGTGCTGCCCACTGCCACCACAGCCACGAGGCGCAGGACCGCGCTGGCGGCGAAGATGCGTGTGCGCCGCATTGCGGAGAGTACTCCGCGGAACATCGAGGTGTAA
Organism: Burkholderiales bacterium; assembly: GCA_964202115.1. Taxonomy (GTDB): domain Bacteria; phylum Pseudomonadota; class Gammaproteobacteria; order Burkholderiales; family SG8-39; genus CAIYPG01. The sequence continues at coordinate 11,194 of CAXNIK010000075.1, read as the reverse complement.
CCCCAGATGATGGCTGCGAGCAGCGTAATCTGTACGCCCGGCTTTGCATAATTTGCCAGATCCTCAGGCAGGCCCATGACACCGTTCAGAATCACGTCCCGCAGTGGCGTGAAGAAAAGGATTCCAACCAGGACCACATACCCCACCGTCAGGCGGTGCACGAAGCTGGTCATCACGCGCATGTCGGCCCGGCTGGTTACCAGCGCCTGTGCGGTGTGAATCAGGTTGCGAAGGGGCGAGACGACCATGCCCTTCAGGGCATTGACCACCCCGAATGCAGCCAGCGCGAGGTCCGGATTCGCAAGGCGTCCCAGAAAGAGGTTGATGACGAAATTAATCCCGTTTTCCGTGGACTGGGTGATCATGAGGGGCCATGAAAAACGCCACAGGCGCCGATTGGTGGGTTGTTCCCCTCCCGTGGCAGGCAGTTCCGCATAAATCTTCCGTCCGGCGAGGAGCAGGTAGGCAGTCTCCACCGTCATGCAGCCCACCAGCGAGGCTGCGCCCGCCAGGGCTCCCTCCATCATGAAGGGCAGCACCATCAGCAGCAGAGCCTGGGAGACCAGTCGAACCACGGTTGCGTGGGATATCAGCATTGTGCGCCGGTGCGACATGCACAGGGCCGTGCACAGGTTGCGCACCTGATTCGGAAATATCCACAGGGCCATGATTGCCGACGATGCGGTCCCCAGCCGGGTCACCTCCGGGCTTGCCCCGATCACCTCGCCGAACAGCCAGGTGCCGATGGGGGTCAGTGCCACCGCCTCTATGAAGATGAACAACACCATGGATATCGCGAAATAGAAGCGCGCCACCCGCCAGACGGAGCGCTTGTCGGTGATGAATGACATGCCTGCCTGTATGCCGACGCCCATCATGCTGCTGACACTGGCGTTGAAGGCGAAGGCAACGCTGAACGCGGCCAGAGTGGTCGTGGGGTCGCCCAGTCGCGCCAGAAATGCATTCACCATCGAGTGCGAGATCTGGTGCAGCTCGGTGGTGAGGATCAGCGGCGCAAAAAACAGGAGCGCGGTTCGGATGGTGATGGGCGCGTGCGAGACCATGAGGCTTTCTTGTGCGTCGGGAAACCGGACCCGGCCATGAGACATGCTGTCTTACAGGCGTATTGTAGTCAGGCCCGGTTGATGGCGCTGCTTGCCTCAGGGCGCAATGCCTGCTGAACATGCAGGTCCTGGCTTGACATCTTCCGCGTTATGGCGCGTGATCTTCCACGCCCCAGCAGCGCGACTTCATCCCGGGTGGCTTCCGGCCGCCATCCTGCCCAGCGCGTCAACCACCTTGCGATCGACATCGAAGCCCTCGCGGCGCGACTGTTCACGCTGGCGAAAGCTGCGTTCCGATGGAATGCGCACCTCCGCGAGCGTATAGGAATTTCAAACCACCTTTTCCCCGATCCGCGACGGTATCGCCGTCCCGAGAGGCGGTCAATCACGCGGTCTCTGGCAATGAGACCCCGCTCTCAATGACGATTCGCCCCTGAATAGACCCGAATTGCCTCACTTCGATGCACGCTGCCCCCCCGCCACACGAGCACAGGCCGTGCGGGATTGTCAGCGCCGCTGCAGAGCCGTTCTTGCCTTCGGGGATCAGGCCGCCTGAAAAAGCTCCGGCCGCCGCGCCGGGGAGCGCGGAGGTGCGCGGGCCGGCAAGCCCAGGTGCATGAGGATCTTTAGGGACCCTAGGGGACAGACCACGGTTTCTCGAAAACCTCAGAGACAGATCACGATATCTTCTATATAGACTTATTACAATTTTGCTGTTCACGTAATTTAGTCAGTGCATGAAGTACCAATATGATCATAATAAATAAAACTTTTTCTTCCGCTATCGGCAGGTTGCGCCGGCCGCCCCCAACTTGAGATCACAGATTGTGATCTCAAGATTGCAAGTTCCTGATTGATCAGAAAAAACATAAACCTCAGGGACAGACCACGGTTTCCCGCGGCACTGCAGCCGAAGAGCATCGCACTGCTGAAGAAGCGCTCGCCGGGCTAGGGTTCGACCTGTCCGTATTGCTGTGACTAGTCACCGCCCGCAGCAAGCAACGAGGTCAGTTCACGCGTGGATCTCAACTTGCCGAGGCCAAGCGCCGCCCGCACCACTTCCCGCACACGCTCAGGCCCCAGCGGATGCCCTGCGAAGTCGTCGCAATCCAGGAACTTTCGCTCAATGTCGGACGAACTCAGTGGATTTGCCGGATTCCCCCGCGCGACAGTTGTTTCGCGCCGCACGATCCGCCCGCCGGCATATTCCACTTCCACAACAGCGCCGGTGCGTCCATCGTCGTGCGCAACGAATCGGGCCTTCGAAAACAGTTCCTTGACCTCGGGACCTGCCGTTTGCGGTTGATCGAAGGCTCTCAGACTGGAGCCACCTGTCGCCAGGGCCAGGGCCACGGCGAACAGCTTGCTGAACTGCGCCTCGACGACGTGTGTGGGAAAGGATGTCGTGGCCCGCGCCGCGACCTCGGGCGCGACACGCAGGCGTACGGCCACGATGCCATCAGCGCCGTGCTCGGCGCGCGTGGCCAGGGCGGCATCGATAAACGCGTGTTCTCCCCGCCCGCACGGATACGGCTTGGTCGAAATGCGCGTGCTGAGCAACTGCTCGCCAAGCCCGTCCAGCACGGTCTCGCGCCGGTAGGCCCCGCGCTGATAGAGATTGAAGAATCCGTCCCGCCCTTCGAACGCATTGGTCGCGCCGGTCAGTCCTTCGCGCGCGAGCAGCGCCGCGGTGATGCCGTCACGCGCTGAGAATCCGGATTGAAGCCGCTTGGTCAGCGCGCCATCGGGTATGCACTGACGGTTGCCGCTCGCCTGGCTGTAGGCGATGCCCAGCGCATGGGCAAACTGGACTTCGTTCAGCTTGAGAAGACGCCCCACGGCCACGGTCACCCCGAACACACCGAATGCCGATGTCCGATGCCAGCCGAAATCCTGTGTCGGGGCCAGCGCGAGGCGTACGGCCACGTCGAGCCCGACTGCAACCGCAGACAGGTACTCGCTTCCGGTCACACCGCCAAGTTCATCGGCAACCGCCAGGGCAGCGCTGTGCACGGCCGCCCCGGCATGCATCCCGCCGCCCTCGTCCAAAGTGTCGTCGAAGTCGAGCGCGTGCGCGGCAGTTCCATTGACCTGCGCCGCCTGCAGCGAAGGGAGGGTGCCGGACCTGCCGAACAGCGTTGCGGTGCCCGCCGGTGAGTAACGGCCGATGACTGCGAGCGTTTCGGGTACACCCGGAGCCCGGCTGCCCCCTATGGCTGCGGCAAGCGTGTCGGCAAGATCAAGGCAGAGATGGGATGCCACATCCGGGACCAGCTTGGATGCATCGAAACCTGCCGCATGCGCAGCCAGTGATGCGTTGAGATCGGTCATTTGATTGCTCCGGGGAAACGTTGAGAAGATCCAATTTCAATTCTGAATGCAGGTCAAGCCAACCATTCGCCGCGCGCCAGTTCCTGCGATGTGATCAAACCGCCAGGCGAAAAGCATTCTCCATGCGTTGTTGCTCCCGGGCCGGGATATTGAGGGCGTTGGCGAGAATATGCCATTGAGAAACGACAGCCCGGCATCGCTCTATGATCTCCTCCGCGATTGCCGCCGGGACCCTGAAGTAGTGGGCGACGGCCCGCGCCAGATCGAGATCCATCGTGTTGTCCGCTTCGCTGATGTTGAGTCGCAAACCATGGGAACCCGGCACCGGGTTCATGTCGTATGCGCCCGAAAGACGCCAGCCTCGTCCCGGAACCAGAATGAAACCGTGGTTGCGCAAGTGGTCATCCGTGTTCGACACGAGCAGGTTGAAGACGATGCGCGTCCATAGCTCGCGCAGATCGGCATCAGTTCGTGCCCCGTGATCGATCAGCACTCTTGCAAGCTCGAGGTAACTTGCCCCGGTAGAGGCATCGTCCCCGTCCGAGCGTCCCGTCAAGGTCATCGCCGAGGCGAAGTGCAGACGGGTGCCGGCGGCGGTGCGATCAAAGCGCTGCACCAGAAAAGTATGGTGGGGGCTGGCGAAGCGTCGAGCCAGGCTCGAAGGGACCTGGATGTCGCATCGACTCGCGAGCGTGTGCAAAACCAGTTCCCACGCGCCCACATTGTGCCCGTCGCCAACGCTGGGAAACTTTGCAATCCACAACCGGCCTTCGGGGTCGACCACGCTGGCCTTGGGCCGTGCGCCGCCGAGCGAGCCGCCCGGTGCGATCAGCATCCGCAGCCACTCACCGCCCTGCTCGGCAATGTTGTCCTCATCGCGCTCCAGTGCCAGGCTCGCAGCCTCCAGTTCCCGGAGCTGGACGAAAGGAGGCGCGGCGACATCGTGCCGATTGTCCAGAAAGTCGCCTTCGTCGTTGCGTCGAAAGCGCAGCGCACCCGCTCGATAGACGTCGTGCACGCCCAGCAGGTAGTCAGACTCCAGCAATCGAGTCTGTCGATCGACAAGACCGGCACGTTGCTCCCGCTCCAGCCGTCGCTGCATCAGCGACCTTCCCCAGCGATCCGGGCTGGCGTCCGAAAACACCCCGAAGGTCTGCATTCCCTGCGGAGGATGCTGAGGCCCCTCGAATAGACCAAGTCTTGCGTCGAGCTGCAGGTTCGCCAGGACCGGATGCACCAATGCAGGCCTGTCGAACTCGAACTGGAAGATTTCGCGGCCTGCCCCTCGGCGCGCATGCAGCCAGCCCAGGCGCAGGGGCTCGGGAAGGCCTTCCCAGTGGGCATGGACTGCAATGGCAATGTCTGCGGAGCGTGCCATCGTTAACGCTTCTTGCGGGACGGAGCTTTCTTCTGCAGAAGGCTGGCGAGATCCTTCGAGCTGGTGAAGCCGCCCTTGTCCGCCCAGGAATGCGCCTTCGGCAGGGCCTTGGCCGCTTCTGGACGTCGGGATGATCCTGATCGGTGGACGGTCTTTGCCGCCCCTGCGTCCCGAGACGACGTCTCCTGAGGCTCCGCTTGCGGCATCGACCAGGGAGCCAGCCTGGATGGAGAAGGCGACCCTGCAGTCAGTCTTGCGTCCTGCAACTCGCGTCCATGCGGATCCGCTTGCCCGATCAGGTCGAGGTCCTTTTCGATGCCCAGAACCTGCATGACCGAAAGGTAGGCGCCGATGGTTACCCCGGGCCCTCCCCGCTCCAGGGCGCGCAAAGTGATGGGCGACATGCCGGCACGCGCAGCCACCTGCTTTGCAGGTAGCCTCCGCCGGCGCCGCGCGAGCTGTAGCCGCTCGCCAAGCTGGCGCAGCAGCTTTTCGGTGGCCGGCAATAACGGCGCAGTTCTTTTTGCCATAGTGATGTTATTTTATCACTTTATGGAAAAAATGGATTAAATAATATTCTAAAATAGATGATACGAAGAAGATATAAAAGATATTATTACATCTCTAGCTGATCAGAAAAGCTAGATTGGCGACACTCAGCTGTTGATGCGTGTCAGCAGCGCAGCCATTGAACTGACATTCTCAAGCCCGTCTGTCTTCGCAATCACTTCTTCCAGCTGCTCAACCTGGTCTCTGCCCAGCGCCTCCGCCGCGTTGCTTCGAAACTTGGAACGCAACTCTTCCTCGGAGACAGGATTGCGGCGATCGCCGCGCGGGATCAGGACCCGTTTGGTCAGCATGCGGCCATCGGTCAGGTAGACATCGACGAAAGGCTGCTGCATGCCCGATATCTGCTGGTCGTGAACCACTTCGATCCGCCGCGCAAGGGCGCTTATCTCCGGCCGGCGCAAGGCCTGCGGCGAATACTGGTCCAGCATCGCGCCGCCTGTGGCCAGGGCGACGGCAATGCCGTAGGGCAGGCTGAACTGCGCATCCAGGATGGTGTGCACTTGCTGCTTGCCCAGTTGCTTGACGTGCGTGGGGCTGCCTCGCACCACGATGCGCGACACATTTTCCGGACGCAGATCATGCTCGCGGCGCAATTCGAGCATGGCGTCGATGCCGCCGTGGCTGCCGCGGCAGGCGGCGTGGGGCTTGAAGCCGACGATGCGGATGCGGAAATCCGAACCCAGGTCCACGGTCGCTTTCTCCATGTCGGCACTGGCACCGGCATAGGTCGGGAAGAAGCCGCCCCATTCCGCTTCGAAAATGCTGGTGGGGCCGGTCACGCCGCTGGCCGCGAGATAGGCGGACACCACGCCGGATTGCGCGGCAAACCCCGGGTGCACACGCTTGCTCATTGCACCGTCGGGAATGAAGGCCCAGGTGCCGCCGGCGTTGCTGCCGGCGAAACCCAGTGCCCATTGAATGCGCCGCGCATCCAGCCCCAGCACCCGCGAAGTCGCAACGGCGGCGCCGAACGCGCCGCAGATGCCGGTCGAATGCCAGCCATGGTCCTTGAGCGGCAGGTTTCCACCGCATCCTTCGAGAGCGCGGCGGGCGATGTCGTATCCCAGCACGATGGCCGTGAGCAACTCCCGTCCGCTGCAGCCGGCGCGTATCGCCGTGCCGAGAGCAGCGGGTATGACCACCGAACCGGAATGCAGGCAGCCCTCGAAATCATCCATCTCGCGGGCATGTATGGCCGTTCCATTGGCCAGCGCCGCCAGCGGCAGGGGCGCATGTTCGGCCGTGCCCCACAGCAGCGAATCGCCGCCGGCGCCGGCGGCAGCCTGCATGGCCTGCCTGATCAACTGCAGGTCCTCCGTGGCCGACCCGGCCAGGGCGCATCCCAGTGCGTCCAGCAACACCAGCTTGGCGCGTTCGCGCACATCGGCCGGGAGGTCTTCGTAGCGCAGGTCGGCCGCGAACGCGGCCATCTTTCCGCTGACCGTGTCAGGATGCGTGGGTCGGGCTTGGTTGTTCATGACGCCTGCTTCAGCGCTTGCGGGTTCAGCACGTTGATCGGCGAGCCCGCGGCGTAGGCGAGCAGGCTGTCGATGGCCTTGTTGTAGAAGCTTTCGAAGGTGCTCTCGGTGGCATAGCCCAGATGCGGCGTGCAGATCACATTGGGCAGCTTGAGCAGCGGATGCTCGCCGTTCAGCACCGGCTCTGCATCGTAGACATCGACGGCGGCCCGCCCGGGCCTGCCGTTCTTCAGCGCCTCCACCAGGGCGCCCGGCTCCACCAGTCCATCGCGGCTGGTGTTTACCAGCACCGAGGCCGGCTTCATGCAGGCCAGATCCGCGGCGGTGATGATGCCGCGCGTTTCTTCATCATAGTAGACATGCAGGGACAGGACATCGGCATTTTCGAAGAACTCACGGCGGGTCGCGGGCATCTCGTAGCCGGCCGCAACAATCTTGCCCCGCGATGCCTCGCGTCCCCAGCAGATCACCCGCATCTCGAAGGCCTTGCCCACGCGCGCCACGATGGAGCCGATGCCGCCCAATCCGTAGATGGCCAGCGTCAGGCCGCGCAATCCCGTTCCCGCCGTCGATTGCCAGATGCCGCGCTTCATGTTCTCGACTTCAAGCGGGATGTGGCGCAGGCTGGCCAGGATCAGTCCCCAGGTCAGCTCGGCGGTGGTGACCCCGACCCCCTTGGTGCCGGGCGCGGCGACGATGATGCCTTTCTCCGTGCAGGCCGCGAAATCGATGTGATCGCGATGGCTGCCGGTCTGGGCGATGATCTTGATGGTGGATAGTCTTTCGATCAGTTCGCGCTGCAGGTGGGAGCGCTCCTGGGTGAAGATGGCGGCCTCGGCACCGTCCAGGCGCTCGGCCAACTTCTCCGGGTCCTTCTCGGTATCGCCATAGACGATCACTTCGTGGTCGGTCAGGCGGGCGTAACACTTCAGCTTGCGGAAAGTCCCGCTCCAGTCATCCAGTACGACGATTTTCATTGCTGCTCCGGTTGTTCAATACCGATGCACAGCCCGGCATGGGGCACCGCCGGCTGCGCGGACCTTATGGCTTGAGCGACTCCAGAAGGCCGTCCATCGTCTCCACGCTTTCGAAGCGCTGGATCAGCGCTATGACGTTTTCGGTCTTGGCCTTGCCCAGGGCGGGCGCCGCGATCAGGCGGAACTTGTCCTCGATGTCGGCGTTGCTCGGGGTGAGGTAGCGGGGGCTCTCGCTGCGGTCCACTTCCTTGCTGAAAACATCGCCGTTCTTCAGGCGGATGCTGACCCGTGCCAGGCTGCGCGCCGGGTACTGGCGCTCATAATCCTCGTTCTCGGTGACGCGCACTTTCTCGGCCATGTCCCGATAAGCCTTGTTGGCCAGCGCATCCGGTTGGTAGGCGGGGCCGAGCAACTGCGCCGCATCACGCGTGCAGACGGCCACCGCCACGCAATGCGGCAGGCTGGCCCGCGCTTTGCTGTCGCTTTCGGGATGCGGCTTGTTGAAGATGGCGCTGCGGCGCGGGCAATCGGCATGGATGTCGACGACATCGGCCGGTTGAATCGTCGGATGCTCCGCCAATAATGCAAAAGTCGCGTCCAGGGTCGCGGCGATGGGGCCGACGGTGGCGTAGTACTTGGTCAGCACGCCGCTCAGCAGTTCCCACTGGGTGAATTCCCCGATCGGCGAGATGCCTTCGGTGAGTCGCTCGGGGCTGTTCTTCTCGCAGATGGTGGGCAGCCAGACACCGGCCACATCGTGCATGCCATCCTGGCCGCGCCTGGCCATGTCCGCGGCCAGGATGCCGGTGGCACAGGCCTGCCCGCCCACCAGCCATTTGACGCTGCCGCCCTGGTTCACTCGCCCCGTTGCCGCAGGCGTCAGGCTGAGCACAACGCTGATCGCATTGGCGATGCCCGCGGCATCGAGCCCCATCAGATGCGCCGCCGTCACCGCAGGCCCGATGGAGCCAAGCAGGCCTATGGTCGACCAGCCCTGATAGAAGGCGTGAGGATGCAGCGCCCGCCCGAAGCGGATCTCCACCTCGTAGCCTGCCACGACCGCGGGCAGTATCTGGGCGCCGCCGAGTCCGTCGCGTTCGGCGATGGCCAGCGCCGCGGATACGATTTCGCAGCCGGGATGAACGGTGCCGCGCGGCGCGGCATCGGACAGCTCCAGCCCGAAGATATAGGTGGCGTGGGCGAGCGCGGCGAGCGTCGCGGTGGTTTTCTGCCCATGCGGCAGCATGGTCGCTTCCGGCCGGCCGCCCTGGGCCAGTACGTAGTCGCGCACCGTATCGGAGATGCCGGCGTTGTAGCCGGCAACCAGGCAGCCGACCGTGTCCAGCACGCGCTGGCGTGCCCGTAGCAGCACTTCGTCAGGCATGTTGGCGAGACTTAGTGCCGCCGCCGCGCGGCCCATGACCTGTAATGGCGCTTCCTGTGAATCATTAGTCATTGGGCTTCTCGATGCCCAGGCGCGGTATCAGATTCTTCCAACGCTCGGTCTCGGTGATCAGCCGCTTCCTGAACTCGTCGGGGGAACTGGCCACCATGTCGGATTCGATGGCCTCCATCTTCTTCATCAGCTCAGGGTCCTTTGCCACGGCCCGGAAGGCGGTCCACAGCTTGTTGATGACCGGAGCAGGCGTTGCGCCGGGGGCGAAGAATCCCTGCCAGTTGAGGTCGTTGTAGTCCTTCATGTACTCGGAAACGGCGGGCAGATCCGGCATGGCCTTGATGCGATCAGGCCCCTTGACCGCCAGGGCCCGCGCCTTGCCTGCCTTGATCAACTGGAAGGCTGTTATGGTCGAGGACGACCCGATGTCGATGCGTCCGGCAATCAGGTCGGCCATCAGGGTGGAGTTGCCCTTGAAGTGAACAAAGGTGACTTTGGCGCCGGCATCCGCATGCAGCCACTCGGCGGTGAGATGGCCGAGGGCACCGGCCCCGGAGGTGCCGTAATTGATCTTGCCCGGATTCGCCCTGGCATAGGCAAGGTAGTCCGTGAAGGTCTTGAATTGCGAGCTGGCCGGGACGATCAGTATCGCCGTCTTGGTGCTCATCATGGTGATCGGCGCAAGATCCTTGATGAGGTCGAAGGACAGCTTGTAGAAAGCGGGGAGGATGGAAAAGCCCGCGGTATTGGTCAGCAGCGTATAGCCGTCCGGCGCAGCCTTGGCGACGAAACCCGTGCCGATCGAAGTCCCCCCGCCGGTCTTGTAATCCATCACCATCGGCTGCCCGAGCTGTTTGGTGAGCAGGGGCGAGTAGAGCCGCGCCTCGATATCGGCCGGGCCGCCCGCTGCAAAGGGCACCACGATGGAGATCGGCCTGGATGGATATTCTGCCTGAGCAGATGCTTCCACCGAAGCCAGCATGCCTGCCGCAAGAGCGCAGGACAGAAGCGAATGACGCATGAACGAGTGAAGCATGGTCGTCTCCTTTATGAACCTGTATTTTATAGGGGACAGACCACGTTTTCCTGTCCTCCGATTTTCTGTTCAGGCGTTCTAAGGGGATGAGCGTCGCGAACTTCCTGTCATGCCCCGCCGTGCCCGCCTGAGTGTTGCAGGTATTGCCTGGCACATCATCCAGCGAGGCAATAATCGCGCGGCGTGTTTTCACGCCGAGCGGGACTACCGGCGTTACCTGGATGACCTGACCGAGCTATCGAATCGATTTGGTTGCGCGGTGCACGCCTACGTGCTGATGACCAACCATGTGCATCTGCTTTTGACGCCTGCGCGGACGGACAGTGCAGCCCTGCTCATGAAGCACCTGGGCCAGCGCTATGTGCAGTACATCAACCGTACCTACCGGCGCAGTGGCACGCTGTGGGAGGGGCGCTTTCGCTCCTGCCTGGTACAGTCCGAGAACTATGTGCTGGCTTGTTATCGTTACATCGAACTCAATCCGGTGAGGGCAGGTATCGTGCGCCAGCCTCGCGACTACCGTTGGTCGAGCTACCCCACCAATGCCGAGGGCGAAGCACAAGCGCTGTTAACCCCGCACGAACAATATCAGGCCTTGGATCGCACCGGGGAAACCCGCCGCGAAGCCTACCGAGGGCTATTCAAGGCGCAGATGGACGAGCCGGCGCTGGATGAAATCCGCCAGGCTACCAATGGCAATTTCGCCCTCGGGGGCAAGCGCTTTCAGGCGCAAATTGAGCAGATGCTGAGGCGGCGGGTGACGCGTGGGCAGGCTGGGCGGCCGGCGGCGGATGGCGAGAAGAAGGTTGAGCGGCTGGATTTATTCTAGGAAATCGTGGTCTGTCCCTGAGGTTTCCCCGCATTTTAAGCTGACGCCCAAGCTTGTCTGGCCTGGTTAGTCAATGGCGGTATTGCTGCCCATGGCGTGAGTTGATTGAGCCAGTGCGAGGGCGCAAGCAGAACT
>CAXNIK010000074.1:0-12036 GCA_964202115.1 Burkholderiales bacterium | reverse complement strand
TGATGATCTGCTTGTAGGGCACAGTAGTTACGTCGCCTGCGGCAAAAATTCCTGGTAACGAAGTCTGGCCGCGCGCGTCCACTTCGATCTCGCCACGCGGGCTCAGGGCCAGTGTGCCCTTCAGCCAGTCGGTGTTGGGCAGCAGGCCGATCTGCACGAACACGCCATCGAGTTCGATGCGCCGGGCTTCGCCGCTCGCCCGGTCCTGGTAAGACAGGCCGGTGAGCTTGGCGCCGTCGCCGTGGACTTCGGTGGTGAGCGCGCTGGTGATGACGGTGACGTTGGGCAGGCTGCCCAGCTTGGCCTGCAGCACGGCGTCGGCGCGCAGCCTGGCATCGAATTCGATCAGGGTGACGTGCTGGACGATGCCCGCCAGGTCGATAGCGGCTTCGACACCGGAGTTGCCGCCGCCGATCACCGCCACGCGCTTGCCCTTGAACAGCGGGCCGTCGCAGTGCGGGCAGTAGGCCACGCCCTTGCCGCGGTATTCCTTCTCGCCGGGCACATTCATTTCGCGCCAGCGCGCACCGGTGGCGATGACGATGCTGCGTGCCTTCAGGTTGGCACCCGAGGCCAGGCCGAGCGTGGCATACCCGTCTTCGCCCACGGGCGCGAGGGACACCGCGCGCTGCAGGTTCATGATGTCCACTTCGTAGTCGCGCACGTGTTGCTCCAGCGCCGCGGACAGCTTCGGGCCGTCGGTGTGCGGCACCGAGATCAGGTTCTCGATGGCCATGGTGTCCAGCACCTGGCCGCCGAAGCGCTCGGCCAGGATGCCGGTGCGTATGCCCTTGCGCGCGGCATAGACCGCCGCCGCGGCGCCGGCCGGGCCGCCGCCAATGATGAGCATGTCGTAGGGCTCGCGCGCGGCGATGCCGGCGGCGTTGCGGGCCGCCGAATCCTTGTCGGCCTTCGCCAGGATTTCCTCCAGCGTCATGCGGCCCTGGCCGAATTCCTCGCCATTCAGGAACACCGTGGGCACGGCCATGATCTTGCGCGCTTCCACTTCATCCTGGAACAACGCACCGTCCACCATCACTGCCTCGATGCCGGGATTGAGCACGGCCATGAGGTTGAGCGCCTGCACCACGTCAGGGCAGTTATGGCAGGTGAGGGATACGAACACCTCGAATTTCAGGTTGCCCGGAATGGCCTTGATCTGCTCCACCACCGTCGCTTCGACCTTGGGCGGGTGCCCGCCCACCTGCAGCAGGGCCAGCACCAGCGAAGTGAACTCGTGGCCCAGGGGAATGCCGCCGAAGCGCACCCGGGGTGCTTCGCCCGGGCGGGCGACGGCAAAGGAGGGCCGGCGTGCTTCGGTTCCATCGCTGCGAACGCTGATCAGCGGTGACAGCGCGGCAATATCCTCCAGCATGTCGAGCATTTCCCTCGACTTGCCACCGGCATCGAGAGATGCAATCAGCTCGATGGGCTGCTGCAGGCGGCCGAGATAATTGGCAAGCTGGGTCTTGATGCTGGCGTCGAGCATGTTGGTCTTCCTGATAGGGATTGCACTGGAAAGGCCACCGGTGACGGCGGCCTTTGCGCTGCAATTCCCCCGGCCGGTGAAGGCCAGGGGGCTTGCCGCTTAGATCTTGCCCACCAGGTCCAGAGACGGAGCGAGCGTGGCTTCGCCTTCGCTCCACTTGGCCGGGCAGACTTCACCGGGATGGGTGGCGACGTATTGCGCGGCCTTCACCTTGCGCAGCAGCTCTGCGGCATTGCGACCGACGCCGCCGGCATTGATCTCGATGATCTGGATGCGGCCCTGCGGGTCCATGACGAAGGTTCCACGGTCGGCCAGGCCGGCTTCCTCGATCATCACGCCGAAATTGCGAGTGATGGTGCCGGTGGGGTCGCCGATCATCGGATACTGGATCTTGCGGATGGTGTCGGAGGCGTCGTGCCAGGCCTTGTGGGTGAAGTGGGTGTCGGTGGACACGGCGTAGATTTCCACGCCCAGCTTCTTGAACTCGGCGTAGTTGTCGGCCAGGTCGCCCAGCTCGGTGGGGCAGACAAAGGTGAAATCGGCGGGGTAGAAGAACACCACCGACCACTTGCCCTTCAGCGTGGCCTCGGTGACCTCGACAAACTTGCCCTGGTGGAAGGCGTTGGCCTTGAACGGCTTGATTTCGGTATTGATCAGTGACATCTGCGGCTCCTTCGTTGAAAACATGAATGGGTTAGCGCCGCGGATATTATTGATGGCTATCGATAATTTCCAATTGATTGTCTGAATCTATCTGATAGGGTGAGGCTATCGGGCCGCCGGTAAGGGGGATTGCGGCCAGGCGCCGCTTCAGTCCGTCAGCTTCAGATCGGTTTCCGCGAGGAGCTTGCGCCAGCGCAGGGTCTCGCTGCTGATGATGCGGGCGAGTTCCTCGGGCGTGCTGCCTCCGGATTCCTGCCCCGAGTTGGCCAGCACCTTGAGAACATCCGGATGCTTGCCAGCCTTGAGGAATTCGGCGCTGATGCGGTTGACGATGGGGGCAGGCGTGCCTGCCGCCGACGCCAGGCCCACCCAGGCGCCGTATTCAAAGTCTGTTGCTCCCTGCTCATGCAGCGTGAGCATGTCCGGGAGGGAACTGATGCGTTTCAGCGTGGTCAGGCCCAGCGAGCGCGCCTTGCCGGCCCTGATCACCGGCAGGTTGGGCGTCAGCGAGCCGAGGGTGGCGTGGATCTGGCCGGTCTGGATGATCGCGGTCAGGTCGCCCGAACCCTTGTAGGGAATATAGGTCACCTCGATACCCAGGATCTGATGTAGCCAGGCGCCCTTCAAGTGCGCGGGGCTGCCGACGCCGGAGGTGCCAAAATTGATCTTGCCCGGATTGGCCTTGCCATAGGCGGCATATTCCTTGAGCGTTCGCACCGGCAGGGAGGGATGCGTCATCAGCATACTGAACGCATTGCTCAGGAGCGTGACCGGCGCAAAACTCTTGATGGGGTCGATAGGCCAGTCCTTGTACAGCAGCGGCGCCGTGGTCAGCGACGCCGACACCGAGCCCAGCGTGTAGCCGTCGGGTGGCGCCTTGGCCGTATACGCCCAGGCTATCGTGCCGCCGGCGCCGCCCTTGAAGTCCATGACGAATTGCCAGCGGGGATCGTTGATGCCGATGCGCTGTCCATAGATGCGCATCCACACGTCCGATGCATTGCCCGGTGTGCCGGCCACCACGATGGTGATGGGCTTGGAGGGGAAGGAATCCGGGGCCTGGCTCAATGCCGGGCCGGACAGCATGGCCGCCACTACCGATACAAGACAGGCCGGCTTTCTCATCGACTGCATGGCGTATCTCCTCTTTTCAAGAAATGGCATTTATTGCTTCTCCTTATCGGTTTGCTTCCCGGTCTTCCGGGATTTCCGCTACCGATGGCAATGACTGGCATGTCCTCAGATAATTTCCATCGGCACGTCGCTCATTCCTCGAACTTCATATTGGTTTCTGCTGCAAGCTTGCGCCAGCGCAGGGTTTCGGTTGTGATCAGGCTGGCAAACTCCTCGGGTGTGCTACCGCCTGTGTCCTGATCGGCCTCGGCCAGTTTCTTGAGCATTTCCGGATGCTTGCCGGCCTTGATGAATTCGGCGCTGATGCGATTGGCAATGGTGGAGGGCAGGCCCGCAGGACCCGCGATGCCCGTCCATGCGCCGTAGACAAACCCTGTCGCGCCCTGTTCGACCATGGTTGGAACATCGGGAAGCGACTTGATGCGCCCGGCGGTGGTTACCCCCAGAGCATGGCCTTTGCCACCTTTGAGCAAGGGCCGCATGAAAGTCCCGCCGGAGGCGATGTGGACCTCTCCGCTTTGCACGCCAGCCATCATGGTCCCCGGACTCTTGTAAGGGACATAGGTCACTTCGATTCCAAGGAGCTGATGCAGCCAGATGCCGTTCAGGTGCGGGGAACTGCCGATCCCAGAGGTGCCGAAATTGATCTTGCCTGGATTGGCTTTGCCGTAGGCCGCGTATTCCTTGATGGTGCGAGCCGGAAAGGAAGCGTGCACTATGTACAGGCTGCCTGAGTTGGACAGGAGCGAGATGGGCGTGAAACTCTTGATTGGGTCATAAGGCAGATTCTTTTGCACCAGCGGCGAACTGGTCAGCGATGAAGACAGGGTAATCAGCGTATAGCCATCGGAGGCTGCCTTGGCGGCATAAGCCAGTCCCAGCGTTCCGGTAGCGCCGGGTTTGAAATCGATGACGAAGTTCCAGCCCGGGCTGTTGGCGCTGATGCGCTGTCCGAACAAGCGCAGCCAGAGCTCCGATGCCCCGCCCGGTGAACCCGGTATGACAACCGAGATGGGCCGCGTCGGGAACGTATCCGGTGCCTGGCCGAATGCCGGGCCGGACAGCATGGCCGTCACAAGCAATACAAGACGGGTTGACATCCTGGCTGAATGCACGTGAACCTCCTTGAAACGATGAATGCGACGCGGATACGTGTCTGGATGTCAGTCGAAATGGCGGGTCGGACGCGATGACTTCTGTTTCGAAATCCGAACTGGCTGCCGTAACAATCGAGCTTTATTATCAATCGCGATGCTCAATCGCCGGACAGTTTTATCCCCAGGCGCTTGGCCGTCCCGACCCAGCGGTCGCGCTGCACGTCCATGTATTCCTCGAAGATGGCCCCTGCGCGCCCTGCCTGTAATCGTAGACGAACCCCCACTGGGGAAACTCGGCGCTGATGGAGTTGGTGTAGTGCCGGACGGCCAGATCGGTTCCCCCCGGAGCAAAGGGGGTGACGATGTTGATGAGCCTGTTGGGATAGTCGGCCTGCTGGGCTCCGGCTCCGGCTGAGGCGACCAGCATGCACAGTACCGCCGCGGCATGCTGAGCCGACATTGTTTGTTCATGACTGCCTCCTCGCCTCACGCATGCCCTGAGGGCATACGTGTCTGTCTCAAGAATGGTGCAATGAAAGTCTGATTGCTCAGCCTAGCACCGGCGTGCGTCATGCGGCAAGCATCGCTACATGGCGTTTCAGTGAGAGAAACGCCGACTATGCACGAGGAGGCACGAGGGGTTGTTCCCCTCGTTGGTCGTTCTCAGTCCTTGCTGGTTTCGTTTCCGCCATCTTTCTTGAAAAATACTGCCCAGACTGTCCAGGCAGTGGCGATGACGCACACGACCAGGAAGCCGATCATGGCTCCCCAGGGGGTTTCGACTGGACCAGCCGGGGCGGCCTCCTGGGCAAGGCACAGGGCCGGGGCGATCATCAATACCAGGGCAAACAGTCTTTGAATCATGAATCACTCCTGAAGGTGAATTTAAAAATACGTGCGTGGCGTCGATTCGACACGCTTGAAAACATTGTGGCCATGGCAGGGCGACACCAGCATGACGGCTGTATTACAGATTTGTAATCCAGGATCTGGAAATACCTTCGTGGGCATTCAGGCAGGCGAAAAAAAACGGGGCACGAGGCCCCGTTCTCAGCAGCGTGGAGTAACGGCTACTTGCCGGTCCACACCGGCTTGCGTTTCTGCAGGAAGGCATTGCGCCCTTCCACGTGGTCGGCGCTGTTGGTGGCGGCGGCGGCGCGCTCGGCCACCATCTTCATGTTGCGATCAGCCGGGTCTTTGACCAGTTCGTTGATCGCGGTCTTGGCGTTGAGGATGGCCAGCGGCGCATTGCCGGCGATCACCTGGGCGTAGTCGCGCACATAGCTTTCCAGCTCCGCCTTGGGCACGACATGGTTCACCAGGCCCATGCGCAAGGCCTCCTCCGCCGTGTACTGCCTGGCGGTGTAGAGGATTTCCTTGGCCATGGACGGGCCGACCAGGTCAATCAACTGCTTGATGCCCTTGGCGCCGTAGCCGATGCTCAGCTTGGCGGCGGGGATGCCGAAGCGCGCGTCATCGGCAACGATGCGCATGTCGCAGTTGAGCGCATAGGCCAGGCCGCCGCCCAGGCAGTAGCCGTGGATCATGGCAATGGTGGGCTTCTCTATGGTGTGCAGCAGCTTGCGCGTGTCCGTCTTGACCTTCTCGAACTGCTCGGACAGCTCCGCGCTGCCGCGCATTTTCTCGAACTTGGAGATGTCACCGCCCGAGATGAAGGCCTTCTCACCGGCGCCGCGCAGGATGATGACGCGCACGGCCGGATCCTTGGCGTAATCGGCGAGGATGTTGCCCGCGGCGTAGGACATCTCGATGGAAACGGCATTGCGCCGCTCGGGGTTGTTGAAGATCAGCCAGCCGACGCCGTTTTCCTTCTTTGATTCGACCTTGTCGGTTGCTGGTATGTCGAGTACAGCGGCCATGGCAGGCCTCCTTTGTGTGTTCGTCACAAAAAAACGAAGCCTTCGGCGGGTTTTCCTTCCGAAGGCTTCGTGTCTGGCTGCGGCTTACGGCGCCTCTTACATCACCACGCCGTTCTTGTGGAACTGCTCGATATCGCCCTTGGAATAGCCCAGCTCACCCATGATTTCATCGGTGTGCTGGCCACCCTCGGGCGTGGCGCTGCGTATCTTCTTCTCGGTGCCGAAAAAGTTGATGGGCGAGCCCACCAGTTCCAGCCTGCCCAGGCGCGGATGCATCACCGGGGAGGCCATGCCCAGGTGCTTCACCTGCGGGTCGTTGAAGGTCTGGTCTATGGTGTAGATGGGGCCGCAGGGGATGCCGGCATCCTCGAAGACCTTCATCCAGTGGGCGGTGGGCTTGGTCGCGGTGATGGCCTCGATGGCCGCATTGATGTTCTTGCGGTCCTTGTGGCGTCCTTCCTGGGTGGACCACTCCACCTTGTCCTTCCATTCCGGATGGCCCATCACCTCGCAGCTGCGCATCCACAGCTTGGTGGAGCTGCCGGCGAGGTTGAAGAAGCCGTCCTTGCTGGGATAGACGCCGGTGGGAATGCCGGTGGGGTGATGATTGCCGGCCTGGCCCGGGACTTCCTTCTTGATCAGCCAGCGCGTAGCCTGGAAGTCCAGCATGAATATCAGCGATTCGAGCAGGCTGGTGTGCACCCAGCGGCCGACGCCCGTACGGGTGCGGTCGAACAGCGCCATCATCACGCCCAGCGCCAGCAGGTTGCCCGCGGTCATGTCGCCCACCGCGATGCCCACACGCACCGGACCCTGGCCGGGAAGGCCGGTGACCGACATCAGCCCGGACATGCCCTGGGCGATCTGGTCCACGCCGCCGCGGGTGCTGTAGGGGCCGGTCTGGCCGAAGCCCGAAAGGCTGCCGTAGACCAGCCTGGGATTGACCTTCTTGCAGTCTTCCCAGGCCACATTGAGCCGGTACTTGACCGTGGCGCGCATGTTCTCGCACAGCACGTCGGCCTGTGCGACCAGTTTCATGAAGGCCGCATAACCTTCCGGTGTCTTCAGGTTCAGGCGGATGGTGCGCTTGTTGCGATGCAGGTTCTGGAAATCGAAATCATCGCGCTTGCCGGTGACATCCTCGGCGGCGGCATCCAGCGGCTCGACCTTGATCACGTCTGCGCCCCAGTCGGCCAGGTGACGGATGCAGGTGGGGCCCGCACGGGCCAGGCAGAGCTCTATGACTTTGACGCCGGTGAGCGGCAGACTGGATTGTTCCATTGCTTCACTCCTCTAGTACTGCTCAGTGCTGCGATTTGGGGATGGTTGATTGTTTACCACTCACTGGATTTTCCCAACCGCTCGTCCCGGCGGTGAATACCTGGCGATCCGGCGGGGAGTGGCTCCCCGGAGCGCATCGCTGAGACACGGCTTTTGCTTCTTATGCGCGGAAAGTTTAACACGTCGGTGACCGGATGATCGAATGACTTGCGATACCGGCGTCCCGGCCGGGAGTCTGGCCGGCTATCGCGTTGCGCACCCTGCACGGCTTTGCGCGAACATGTAAGCTTTGTCCGGTTTGATCGACTCATCGCATGGGGAGGCAGGCATGGCGGATGATGTATCCGATCACTGGCCGGTTTCGACGCCGGGCGTTAAAACAAGTCTTTGTTTTTTGCTGAAAAACCATCACGCAGCAAAAATGATTCCAAATCCAGCCGTGCTGCCATCGGCCTACACATTCGAGAGGCTTCATCATGGGACTCAGACTGAAATTCAACCTTGCGTTGCTGATGGTATTCATATCCGGACTCGGAGTCAGCAGTTATCTCTCCTATAGCCTGCTGCAGAAGAACGCGCGCGAGGAAGTGCTGCGAAACGCGGGGGTGATGATGGAAGCCGCGCTCTCCATGCGTGCCTACACCGTCACGAATGTGCGGCCGAAACTGATCTCCAAGGAGGACGAATTCCTGCCGGAAAGCCTGCCCGCTTTCGCGGTAGCCGAGATTATGGGGCACCTGCGCAAGAAATACGCCGACTATGTGTACAAGGAAGCCGCACTGAATCCGACCAGCCCGCGCAACAAGGCTGTCGAATGGGAAGCTGACATCATCAATAATTTCCGCAATAGCCCCGGCGCGAACGCCGAGATTTCCGGCATCCGTCAGACGCCCACGGGGCCGGCGCTGTACCTTGCACGCCCGTTTCCGATCAAGGACCCCGCGTGCCTTGTCTGCCACACCACGCCGGATATAGCCCCGGCTGCAATGGTCAAGATATATGGCCCGAACAACGGCTTCGGCTGGAAACTGAACGAAGTCATCGGCGCGCAGATCGTGTCGGTGCCAATGACCCTGCCGATAGAGAACGCCAACCGCGCCTTCTACACCTTCATGGTATCGCTCACCGGCGTATTCGTGGTGGTGTTCATCATCCTCAACGTCATGCTGTCGCTGCTGATCGTGCGACCGATTACGCAGATGTCGGACGCCGCCAACGAAATCAGCACCGGCAACATGAGCATTCCCGAATTCGGCGAAAAAGGCGGCGACGAAGTGGCGCTGTTGTCCAAATCGTTCAACCGCATGCGCCGCAGCCTTGAGAAAGCGATCAGCCTGATCGAGAAGGGCTGATACGAGCGTCGTGGAAACCGACAATTCACTTCCTGTCGGCTACCGCCTGCAGGAGTACAGGATCGAGGGCTTGCTGGGCGTGGGCGGCTTCGGGCTGACCTACCTCGCGACCGACTCGAACCTCAACCTCAAGGTCGCGATCAAGGAATACCTGCCGGAAGAATTCGCTACGCGCGCCGAGGACCATTCGGTGCATCCGAAATCAGGCGAAGCAGGGGAATCGTTCCAGTGGGGCAAGCAGCGCTTTATCGACGAATCGCGCACGCTAGCGTCGTTCCGCCACCCCAACATTGTTCGGGTGATGCGATTCTTCGAGGCCAACCAGACGGCCTACATGGTTATGGAATTCGTTGCCGGATCCTCCTTGCCCGACTGGATGAAGTCGCGCCGGCCACTGGACCAGGCTGCGTTGCAGAACATCGTGCTGCCTGTGCTGGACGGCCTGGCAGTGGTACATAAGTCGAGATACCTGCACAGGGACATCAAGCCGGCCAACATCTATATGCGTGATGACGGCACGCCGGTGCTGCTCGACTTTGGTTCGGCCCGCATGAGCGGCGGCGGCAACGAACTGACCGCTATCGTCACACCCGGTTACGCACCGTTCGAGCAATACCACTCGCACGGCAATCAGGGTGCATGGAGCGACCTGTACGCGATCGGCGGCGTACTCTACTGGATGGTCACGGGCTCGAAGCCGATAGAGGCCGCGGCGCGCTTGCGCAAGGATCCGTTGCCTCCGGCAACGCAGGTAGGCGACAAGAACCTGTACAAACTCGATTTTCTGTCCGCGATAGACTGGGCGCTGAATCCGCACGAGGACGGCAGGCCGCAATCGGTCGCGGACTTCAGGGTCGTGCTGAGCGGTGACGAAAACCTCACCATGTCGTTCGAGGACACCCAGGAGTTGACGGTGCCGACCTCCTTGGCGGACCCTATGCCGGCTGCAGCGGCAGCGCCCCAGCCGATGACCGGCCTCACCAGCCTGCCCACGGGTGTGGTGTTCGATCGTGAAACGCTGAAGAAAATCGAAGCGGACCTGGTCAGGCATATCGGGCCGATCGCTGCAGTGGTGATCCGGAACGCCGCAAAGAAAACCGCGACTGTTCCGGCACTGGCGGAACTGGTCGCAAGCGAAATATCGGATGAGAAGGCGCGCGCCGATTTCGTCAAGAAATTTAGCTCGTTCGAGCACTCGCAACCTGTGTCCGCACCGTCGCAACCGGCCTCGGCCGGCAACAGCCAGTATTCGGGTTTTACCCAGCTTGCGCGAGCCCGGTTCAGCCAGGATGTTCTGGACAGGGCCGAAAAGCGTCTGGCGCAATACCTAGGCGCCATCGCCAAGGTGGTCGTGAAGCGGGCCGCCGCAAAAGCGCGCGATGAGGGCGAGCTTTATCTGCTGATCGCCGATGAGATCGACGACAAGAAAGAAAGAAACGCGTTTGTCCGGCTGGCTATTTCGGTTCCCAGAAACGGAAGCGACTGACCATTTGCGGCAATGCCCAGGGTTGCTATTTCCAGGGTTGCTATTTGTATATGGGCTCAGTCCAGCGTGCGCTTGTAAAAGCGCAGGCCGAGCAGGATCACCGCCAGCATGAAGGCCAGTATCGGCCAGATCTGCGGCCACAATTGCCCCAGCTCGTTGCCCTTGAGCATGATGCCGCGCACCAGCACCAGGAAGTGCGTCAGCGGCAGCAGCGTGGCCAGCCATTGCGCCCATTCCGGCATGCCGCGGTAGGGGAACATGAAGCCCGAGAGCACGATGGAGGGCAGGAAAAAAAAGAAGGTCATCTGCATGGCCTGGAGCTGGTTCCTGGCGATGGAGGAGAAAGTGATGCCCAGGGTCAGGTTGGCGGCGATGAACAGCAGCACCACCGCGTAGAGCAGTGCGAGATTGCCCCGCATGGGCACGCCGAAGATGAAGCGCGCCGCGAGGAAGATCAGGGTCACCTGGATGAGGCCGATGAGGATGTAGGGCACCATCTTGCCGGTCATGACCTCGATGGGCAGGGCCGGCGTGGACAAGAGGTTCTCGAAGGTGCCGCGCTCGCGCTCGCGGGTCATGGCCAGGCCGGTCATCAGGATCATGGTCATGGTCAGTATCGTGCCCAGCAGCCCCGGCACGATGTTGTAGGCGGTGACGCCCTCGGGGTTGTAGCGGCGGTGCACGCGCAGGTCTATGGGTGCCTGCACCGGGACGGGCGCGACGCTGGCATCACCCAGCGTGCCCGCCATGTCGCGCGCGAGCACGGAGGCGGCGAGCTGCTGCAGGGCCGAAATGGCGTTGTTGGTGGCCGACGGATCGGTGGCATCGGCCTCGACCAGCAACTGCGGACGCTCGCCGCGTGCCAGCTTGCGTGAGAAATCCTCCGGGATGCTGAGCACAAACTGCACTTCGCCCTGTTCCAGCAGGCGGTCGGCTTCGCGCTGGTCGTTGACCTGCGTCACCATGCGGAAGTAGCCGCTGTTTTCCATGGCACGAACGAAGCTGCGCGCATAGGGGCTGTTGTCCGCGGACATCACCGCGGCGGGCAGGTTCTTGGGATCGGCATTGATGGCAAAGCCGAACAGAATCAACTGCATCACCGGAATGCCGATGATCATGCCGAAGGTCAGGCGGTCGCGCCTGAGCTGGATGAATTCCTTGGTGATGATGCCCCACCAGCGGGAGAAGGAGAGCGCGGTCACTGAAAGTTGTCCGTCACACCGCTCATGAGGTTGATGAACACATCCTCCAGTGTCGAGTCCACCCGCTCGATGCGATAGCCGGGCTGGTCGCGCAGCGGCGCCAGTGCCGCCGCCATCACGGCTTCCTCGCGTCCGGTCACATGCAAGGCGTTGCCAAAGAGCGTCACCTGTATGTCCCTGGTTTCGCGCAGCTGGCGCGACAGCCTCTCCAGGCCGGGGCCGGACAGGGCATAGGTGATGAGCTGCTGGCCGCGGATCACCTCATCCACGGTGCCCTTGACCAGCAACTGGCCATAGGCGAGATAAGCCACGCGATGGCAGCGCTCGGCCTCGTCCATGTAGTGCGTGGACACCAGCACCGACAGTCCGGCCGCGGCCAGGTCGTGGATCTCCTCCCAGAACTCGCGGCGGGCATTGGGATCGACGCCGGCGGTGGGCTCGTCCAGCAGCAG
>CAXNIK010000073.1:0-12125 GCA_964202115.1 Burkholderiales bacterium | reverse complement strand
TTAGCCCTGACCGCCTAGCCCTGAGAATCCGCCATCACCCCCGCCGCCAGGCGATCTAATCCACCTGGATATTGGCCTCCTTGATCACCTTGGAGTATTTCCCCACGCCATCGCGAATCATCGCCGTGAGTTCGGCTGGCGTACTGGTGATTGCCTCGGCACCGGCCTTGTCCAGCGCCGCGACATTATCCTTGTTGCCGATAATGGTCAGCACTTCCTTGTGCAAGCGACCAAGTATGGGCGCCGGAACACCGGCCGGTGTCATGACGGCAAGCCACAGCGAAGCATCGAATCCCGGAAATCCCGATTCCACCATGGTGGGTACATCGGGAAGCGACGGTGAACGTTTCAGCGTCCCGACGGCAAGGGGTCGCACACGTCCGGCCTTGGCCAGCGACAGCACCGCCGGCAAACTGCCGAACAATATCTCGACCTGACCCGCCACGACGGCAGTGCCGGCGGGTGCATTGCCGTTGTAGGGAATGTGAACAACGTAGAGCCCCGCGGCGAGCTTGAGCATTTCCATGGCAATCTGCGTCGTGGAGCCGGTGCCTGCCGACGCATAGTTGAACTGGCCCGGCCGCACCTTCACATGGGACACGAGTTCCTTCACTGTCTTGACCGGAAAGCTCGGATTCACGACCAGCAGATAAGGGGTCACCGCAACCAGCGATACCGCGGCAAAATCCTTGATCGCGTCATAGCCCAGCTTCGGGTAAGCGGCCGGCGCCACCACGTGGGTACTGGTGGTGGCCAGGGTAATGGTGTAGCCATCGGGCGCGGCCTTGGCCACCACCTCGGTGCCGATGGTACCGCCGGCACCGCCACGGTTCTCCACAGTCACCTGCTGCCCCAGACGCTCGCCCAGTTTCAGCGCGACGATGCGCCCGACAATGTCGGTGGAACCGCCCGGTACAAAAGCGATCACCATGCGCACCGGTTTGGTCGGGTAGGTTTGAGCAGCGGCCTGCTGTGCCAGTGGCGACAACAGTAACGTCAGGGCTATCGCACCGATATTGCGAACCATCATGTTCTCCTCCTTGAGTGAGACAAAAACTACTGCGGGACTGCTGACCGCAAAGGCTGTATACGCCAAGCGCCAGAGTATGGCTCAGCCTGCCTCATAAGCTGGAGCCTGTAAAGCCCCGCTCCGGGTTAAATACCTGTCAGTCATGCAGCCATGGCATCGTCACTGCGCGAACTGGAGTAGCCTTGCCGCAGCGCCGGATGCGACCCGGCAAAAACAAGCAGGCGGGCACAGACCCCGCCGCGACCACAAATCAAAGGAGAAGCGCATGCATCAATCACAGCGCCGGTTTTCGTCCGGCATCTTTGCGGCAATCATGGCAGGTGCGCTGACGGGCGCGGCAAACTTCTCGGCGCTGGCACAGACCTGGCCCGCACGGTCGGTGCGCGTGGTGGTGCCCTTCGAGCCAGGCGGCAGCAGCGACATTGTCGGACGCCAGGTGTCCAGCCGTCTCTCGGCCGAGCTGAAGCAGCAATTCATCGTGGACAATCGCGGCGGCGCAGGCGGCTTGCTGGGCATCGAGGCCGTTGCCCGCTCAGCGCCCGACGGCTACAGTCTGCTGGTCACCTCGGCCAGCTATTCGGCCTCGCTGGCAACGAGCAAATCCGGGCCTGAGCTCATCAACAACATGGTCGCGGTGTCGCAGATCGGCTATTCGCCTTTCGTGCTGATAGTGAACGGCGCGTCTCCGTACAAGTCCACGTCCGAAATTATCGCGGCAGCCCGCGCCAAACCGGGCGCCGTCATCTATGCCTCCTCCGGACCAGGCAGCAGCACGCACCTGGGGTTCGAGCTGTTCTCCCACATGGCCAAAATCAAGATGCTGCATGTGCCCTACAAGGGCGCGGGGCCGTCCATCAACGATCTGATCGCCGGTCGCGTGGAGATGACCTTTGCGGCCCAATCCACCATCGAAGGCAACGTGAAGGCCGGCAAGCTGCGCGCCCTGGCGGTGACCAACGCCAAGCGCTCGCCGGCGCTGCCGAACGTGCCCACCATAGGCGAGACCGTGCCGGGCTACTCCCTGGAGTTGTGGTTCGGCATGATCGCGCCCAAGGGAACGCCCGAGCCCGCCGTGAACCTGCTCAATGCCGCCATCAACCGCATCGCCAATTCACCGGACAGCCGCAAGAGCATGGAGACCATCGGCATCATCGCCGAGGCCGGCACCGCGAAGGCGTTCGACGAGTTGATCCGGACCGAGTACCAGCGCTACCTGGGCGTGATCAAGGAAGCGAACATCCAGCCGGAATGAGAGACGGCAATGCGTACGGGCGTTTCATCGCCTCTCCGGGGGTTGGGTTAACATCCTCCGAACTTTTTTCCGGGACCCCGCCATGACCCCAGCAGCCCTCGCCGACGTTCGCGTGCTCGATCTCAGCCGTATCCTCGCCGGGCCTAGCGCGGGCCAGTACCTGGCCGACTTCGGCGCGGATGTGATCAAGGTGGAGCGGCCGGGCGTGGGCGACGATTCGCGCCGCATGGGCGGCCCGGCGCTCAAGGACGGGGACGGCAACAAGAGCGACCTGTCGCCCATGTTCATCTGCGCCAACCGCAACAAGAAATCCGTCACCATCGACCTGGCCAAGCCGGCCGGCCAGGAGCTGGTGAAAAAGCTGGCCATCTGGGCCGATGTGCTGCTGGAGAACTACAAGGCCGGCGACCTGAAGCGCTACGGCCTGGACTTTGACAGCCTCAAAGCGCTCAATCCGCGCCTGGTGTACTGCTCGGTGACCGGCTTCGGGCAGACCGGGCCGTATTCGCCCCGCCCCGGCTTCGACGGCGTGTTCCAGTCGACCAGCGGCCTCATGAGCCTCTCAGGACATCGCGACGGCACACCGGGCGGCGGCAGCATGCGCGTGGGCGTGCCCATCACCGACATGATCGGCGGCGCCTTTACCTACGGCGCCATCCTCACCGCCCTGCACTACCGCGACAAGTCCGGGGAAGGCCAGCACGTGGACATGTCCATGCTCGACTGCGCCATCACCGCCACCTGCACGGCCTCGGCGAACTACCTGTGCAACGGTGTCGTGCCCGATCGCTGGGGCAATGAAGTCAAGGGCAGCGTGCCCTCGGGGGTGTACCGCTGCGCCGATGGCGAGGTGCAGCTTTCCGCGCCGGGCAATGATGTCTATCCACGCATATGCAAGGCCATGGGGGTGCCTCACCTCGCCCAGGACGAGCGCTTTGTTACAAGTGATGATCGTGTGAACCATCGCGCCGAGCTGACGGCCCTGTTCGCGCCCATGTTCATGAGCAAGACGCGCGCCGAGCTGATCGCGCTGATGGAGGCGAACAACGTTCCCTGCGCCCCCATCTACGCCATCAACGAGGTGTTCGACGACCCGCATGTGCGCTCGCGTGGCGATGTCGTCGAGCTGCCGCACGCAACGCTGGGTCCCATCAGGACGGTGGCCAATCCCATGCGCCTGTCGGCAACCCCGGTAAACCGCTTTGCCCCACCACCCCACGTGGGCGAGCACAGCGACAGCATACTGAGCGGCGTGCTGGGCCTGGATGCGCAGGCCATACAGGCCTTGCGGAAGGACGGGATCGTCTGATCACTGGTCTGCCCAGTACATGGGTCCACCCTTGTAGCGCGGAAAACCATAGCCGGAGGTGAACAGCACGTCGATGTCCGATGGCCGCAGGGCAACGCCTTCTGCGACGAGCGCCGCACCTTCATCCACGATGGCGCAGAGCAATCTGTCGACGATCTGCGGTGCGCGAACGGCATCGTTGCCGGCGCTCGCATCAGGATGCTGTCCGGGACGAAACCACCAGCGTCCGCAATGTGGCGCGGCAATATCGAAGCCCCAGTCTTCCATGGCCCGATTGATCTGATCGCAGGACACGCCAGAGCGCAGCAGCGCGTCGGTGTGCTCATGGCATTTGTCGAGAAGCCGGGTGCTGATGCAATGGTTCCGCACTCCGGAGACCACCACCAGCCGGCCCAGGCGTTTTCCAAGCGCCATGAGCGTCGCAAGGACATCCAAGCCGGTTGCCTCGCCCTGCATCAGCTCGAGGCACCCCTGACCATAGGCGCCGCGGGTGAACGCCGCGTGAATGGTCGTGGCGCGAGAGAGCGCAGCAGGCGGCGCGTCACAGGGCAGGGCGAGAATGGCATCCTCCCGCATGTGCCTGCTGATCGACTCGACGACCTCGGGCGCAGGGTGTCCGGCCAGCACCACGATATCGCCGCCCGACACCACCGACAGGTCCTGACCCGAAGCAGCCTCTCCGGCATCCATCCCCAGCAGTTTCACCGCAATATTCGCTTCCACGAATGATCGCGCAATGTCGTCGCCCGCCCCGGTGCCGACGATCACCGCCGTATCGATCCGCCGCGCGGGAGTATTCCTCGATACAGTGTTCCTGGACAAATCCGGCACCTTTGCCGCGGCACGCTCGGCCGCGAACAGGTGGCGCAGCGCCCGGTCCTCGTCCTTGTCGCGAAGCTCCTCATTGCATCTTGCCTCGACGGCCATGCCCTCATCGAAAGGCAGGCGAGCCGCCGCTTCCAGGCACTCCAGCAGCTTGAGCGGGGCCACATAGCCGCGTCTGGTGCGCGCGAGTTCGGCACGCTTGGCCGAGAAGAATCCCTCCGGATCGGGGCATTCGACGCTCATGTCCCGCAACCGCCGCACCCCTGCCCTCTTGACGAGAAGCCCTTCGATGAACTGCAGCGCGCCCTGCAGCAGATCTCCCTGGACGATCTCGTCGATCAAGCCCAGCTTTGCGGCGGCTTCGGAGGAGATGAGATCGCCCGAGAGAACCATGCGGGCTGCTTCTTCCAGGCCGATCAACCTGGGCAGCCGCTGTGTGCCGCCGGTCCCGGGAGTCCGACCGATCTTGACCTCCGGCAGCCCCAGCCGCGCACCAGGCAGCGCCACCCGGTAATGACAGCACAGCGCCAGCTCGAGCCCGCCGCCCAGGGCGAATCCGCCTATGGCCGCGACCAGCGGCTTGGTGAGCGTGTCAGGGACGCGCATGCTCGCCTGGCTCAGCTCGCGGCTGAACAGCGGCGTGCCGAACTCCTTGATATCCGCGCCACCGCTGAAGGCCGATTCCGATCCCATGACGATGACCGCCCTGACCGCGTCATCGGCGTTGGCGCGCTCCAGGCATTCCTTGATTCCCGTCCGCACGGCGCGACCCATGGCATTTACCGGGGGATGGTCGAGGATGACGGCGGCAATGGAGCCCAGCATCCTGTAGCGAACCGTGTTGACGACTGCATTCATTCAGGATCTGTCTTTGCCAGTGCGAAGTATCTCGCGATATTTCCCGGAGATCTTCCTGATACTCCAAGCAGTTTGTCTCGCCGGAGTACGCCTGCTCCCGGGTGAGGGCTAAAATAGCATGACTCACTGTATCGCTGCCTGATAGGTGTCCCGGGAAGCAGAGAACAAGCGCCGGGCGCACTTGCGGCACAACGGGCATGACCGGCAATAGCAAAGGAATTTCCAATGGCAACAGGACAACGCGCGCCGCGGGGCTCCCGCCGGGGCACGGCGGCGCTGCCTGCAAAAGCCTCGAAGAAGAAGACGCCGGCGAAGGCAAAGAAGGCCGCTTCCAGCAACGCCGCAAAGCGGCGTCCGGCAGTCAAGCCTCCACCAGCGTCCAAGGCAGCAGCCCCACGCAAGACTAAGACCGCCAGAAAACTCTCCAGCACCGTGATGCCCTACCTCACGGTCAGGGATGCGGCCGCCTCCCTCGCCTTCTACGAGCAGGCATTCGGATTCAAGCGCGGTGACACCGTGTCAGCGCCCGATGGCAGGCTCATCCGGGTGGTAATGCAACATGCCGGCGCTGCCGCATTCAGGTTTTCCCCCGAGGGCGTGTGGAGCGGTTCCATGCAGTCGCCCGCAACCAGCGGCACGGAGAACCCCATCGTTCTGTACGTGCCCTGCCGCAAGATCGATGATCTGACCGCCAGGGCACGCGCCGCCGGCGCGACCATCGTGTCCGAACCCGAGGACATGTTCTGGGGTGAGCGCATCGCGCGCATCGCCGATCCAGACGGTTATGTCTGGTGCTTCGCTGCCAGAGTGCACAAGTTCGACCCGGACAAACTGCCCAAGGTCGCCAAGGCCATTCAGGCCCCGGATTTTGATGTATGGGACATTCAGGCCCCCGGCCCGGAGCCGCAGCAGGAGCAGGGCGCCGAACTGGACTTTGAGTTGTAGCGCCAGAGATTGATAACATTCAACTCGCGCTCCTTTCAGGAACGGCCTGACCCGGGGAGCAGTCGCTGACGCGTTTGCGCATGTTCGAAAGCCAGAATCCATGATCTACGGCCAGGCACTGCTGGTCATGCTGGGCCTGCTGCATGCCCTGGCGGCCTATTTCTATTTCAGCAAGGAACGCCACGCCGCGCACTGGGTTGCAGCCTGGCTGGTCGTGACCGCGCTGGCGCTGTGGCAGCTACCAGAGCGTCCGATAGCGTCCACTCTGGTATTCGGCGCGCTTGTTGCGGCCTGGACCTGGTGGTGGGAATCGATACAGGCGCTGGCCAGGCGCAACTGGATCCCCGAGGATGAGCGTCAGGCCACGGCCACACTCACGGGCACACAACTGGCCGTCGAGAATATTCGCAATTTCACCTGGCTCTCATCGCGCGAATTCCTGCCCCGCTGGGAGCGGCGAAGCTACGATCTGACGACGCTCAGCGCGGTCGATCTGTTCGTGTCCACCTGGGGCGATCCGCGCATTGCGCATCTGATCGTCAGCTTTGTGTTCAGCAACACCGAGCCGCTCGCCTTCTCCATCGAGATCCGGCGCGAGGAGCACGAGAGATGGTCAATGCTCGCCGGCTTCATGAAATCCTATGAACTGCTGATGATCGCGGCCGACGAACGCGATGTCATCCGTGTTCGCACCAATGTCCGCGGCGAGCGCGTGCGGCGCTATCGCCTGCTGTTGCCGCAGGCTCTGCGCGAGCAGATGCTGATGCGCTACATACAGGAGCTCAACGACTCGGCAGCGCTCCCGCGCTTCTACAACACCCTGTATCGCAACTGCACCACCGAGGTCATGCGCATCCTGCGCGACAGCGGGTTGCCGGTTCCGCCCGACTGGCGACTGATCATGCCGGGCTATGTGCCGCAGTATCTGTATCAGCAAAAGCTGATCGCCACCGAGCAGCCGTTTGCGAAGGTGCAGGAGGCCGCCGACATCGGCGATCTGGCACGCGCGGCCGATGCCGATCCGGCTTTCTCCAGCGCCATTCGGGGCGGGGCCGGCGCGAGCTGAATACGACTCGCGAATGCGCCGTACAATAAACAAGAAATCCCGCGACAATTCGCACGACAATTCGCGCACCAATTCGTGGCATTTCACTTCCCAAGTTTTACCGCGCACATTCACTGATCAAGGAGCCTATATACGATGGCTGCAGACCTGGCTGACCTGAGGCAACGCATTCTGGGTGTGCTTCAGGCCAATGAAGAAGTGTCCTTCGCCCAGCTTGCCGGTCTTCCCGGGTTTGCCGGCGACAAGGACCTGGTTGCCCCGGACTTCGCCAACCTCGTGATCTGGCACGGGCTGTCACCCGAGGCCATGGACGAGTTGCAGGAACTGGAGGAAAGCGAGGTCATCCGCTTTTCAAGAACGGATGCCGAGCGCTACGCCCTGGACGGATTCACCTCCACACTGCCGGTGGCACAAAGGGTATCCAAGTACCGCGCGCCGCACTGGCTGCCGGTCCTGGTCAGCCTGTGGAACCTTCCCTCCGAGGAAGCCTGAGCAATGAAACTTTATTCCTGGAACGTCAACGGCATCCGCGCGGTGCTGAAGAAAGGCACTTTTCAATCCTTCATGGCCGATCACAAGCCCGACGTGCTCTGTCTGCAGGAGACCAAGGCCGAGCGCGGCCAGGTCGAGATCGATCTGCCGGGCTACCACGAGTACTGGAACTCGGCGGTGAAGAAGGGTTATTCCGGGACGGCGATCTTCTCGAAGAAGAAGCCGATCAATGTCATCAACGGATTTCCGCACGCATTCGCCAAGCGCTACCAGTTCGCCGACGAGCTGGAACGCGACAGCACCGAGGAAGGCCGGGTGATCGCCGCGGAATTCGAAAAGTTCTTCGTGGTCACCGTGTACACGCCCAACGCCAAGGAAGACCTCTCCCGCCTGCCGCTGCGCCACAAGCACTGGGACCCGGCCTTCCTCGCCTACTGCAAGATGCTGGAGAAACAGAAGCCGGTGATTTTCTGCGGCGACCTGAATGTGGCCCACACCGAACTGGATCTGGCCAACCCCAAGCCCAACCGCGGCAAGAAGGGCTTTACCGACGAGGAGCGCGAAGGTTTCCAGAATTTCGTCGATGCCGGCTTCATCGACACCCTGCGCCTGTTCAAGCAGGGCAACGGCCATTACAGCTGGTGGAGCCACTTCGCCAAGTCACGCGAACGCAATGTCGGGTGGAGAATCGATTATGTCCTGGCCTCCGAAGCGCTCAGGAAATCGATCAAAGATGCCGCCATCCACGCCGATGTCATGGGAAGCGACCATTGCCCGGTAAGTGTGACCCTGGCCTAACCTGATCAAAACAAAGCATAAAGCGGAACATGGGTTGAAATTCCGCCATTGGCCACCCAACTTGCTTTAACATCGATATCCCAGTATTGGGCCGTCCGAGCTCTCCCGCAGCCCGGCAGGCCCCTCCATTAAGGAAACGCTTTGCATCCTATTCTTCAGCATCTCAAGAAACACGGCGAACTCATGGACTTCCAGATTGCCAAGGACCTTGGCACGACACTTCAGGCAGCCAAGGAAAAACTGGCGGAGCTGGCCGCCACCAACGAGGTCATCATGTGCTACGTGATGCGCTTCGAAGGAAAGCAGAAAATCGAAGGTTACGCCTGCCGGATCTCCGGCTACATTCCACCTGCCGCTCCCGGCCGCAAGCCCAAGAGCTAGTCCGCTTGAACCCAAGGCACGCACGAGCAAACCGGCCTTTTATCACTGGACTGGAGCAGATATGAATCTAGAGAAATTCAGAGCGATGATTTCGCATCCGGAGAGAACCAAGCCGGAACTCAAGCAAATCCTCCAGAACGTGGAGAAGCGCGACCCTGACCTCGGAGCCGAGGTCAAAGTCATTCTTTACAAGCGCTTCCCGACCTGGGCAAATGCTACCGGACGAAAAGCCAAGAAAAAAGTGTGAAGCTCTCACATCGCCTGGCTCGACCAGCCCAACAAAGCCCGCCTCGGCGGGTTTTTTGTTTGCTGCCCCGCTTCGGCGGGTTTTTTATTTGTGGTGCAGGATGTGGTATGACTACAGTCAAATCCAAAAGGAGAAGAGCATGCGGCAACTACATAACCGGAAGAAGATCGCCCTGCCTTGCGTGGCCCTGGCTGCTTTCCTCGCTTCGGGCCCGGCCATCGCCCAGACCGCCTTCCCGGCCAAGCTCGTCACGATGGTGATGCCGCTTGCCCCCGGCGGCCCGGTGGACACCGAGATGCAGCTCTACATGCCGCGCTTCCGCGAGCAGTTCAAGCAGACCGTCGTCGTCGACTTCAAGGCGGGCGCCGCCGGCACCATCGCCGCCGCCTTCGTGGCCAAGGCGCCGGCGGACGGCTACACCCTCCTGATCGTCAACAGTGCCTTCACCATCTTTCCGGCGGTCTACAAGAACCTGACCTTCGACTTTCCCAAGGACTTCGCGCCAATCACGCTGATGACCAAGCGGCCGCTGCTGCTGCTGGGGCCGCTCAGCCTGCCGTACAACAACTTCAAGGAATACATCGCCTACGCCAAGGCCAATCCGGGCAAGATCAACATCGGCACCACCGGCGCCGGCACCGGCGGACACCTGGCCGGCACCTGGCTGCACCAGGCCACCGGGACCACCGCCACCTTCGTGCATTACAAGGGCACCGGGCCGCTCCTGCCCGACCTGATGACCGGGCGCATCGATGTCTCCGGCGTGGCCCTGCCGCCGGGCCTGCCGCTGATGAAGTCGGGCAAGTTGAAGGCCATCGTCATGATGACCGACCGCCGCAGTCCCCTCCTGCCCGACCTGGCCACCATCAACGAATCGGGCATTCCGGGATTCGACTACTCCTCCTACACCGGCTTCCTCGCACCCGGTGGCACCCCCGCCGCGGTGGTCAACCGGCTGCATGAAGGCTTCGTGAAGTCGTTAAGCGTGCCTGAACTGAAAACCAGGCTGGAGACCGACGGCAATCTCATCATCGGCAACACCCCGGCGCAGTTCAAGCTGATGCTCGAGACCGAGGCTGCTCACTGGAGCAAGCTGGTGAAGGAGACGGGGATCAAGGCGGAGGATTGAGCAAACACGGCGGCATTTTCAACGTTTATAGCCACAGTTAGAAAACTACGCTAACTAGACGCTCTTTCAGGAAACTTCTTAACGAGCTCATCCCAGAATCCATCAATAATCGCATCTCCAGAGGGAGTTGTTTGACTGGAAAGAAATTTATCCTTATCGATCTGAAATCTAACAAACGTCTTTTTTGTGCCGGATGTCTGCTTGTCCACTCGGCGCATTACCTTAGCCTGTACACCAATCTTGGCAATCGCCGCCGCTAACGCTCCATGCTGCACTTGCATGTCCTCAATCGCCACGTCAGTTGTTCGCTCCGAGGCCCGCACATATCTTTCCACCACGTAGGAAGCATTAGCATCAACAAGGCGTCCTCTTTTTAAAGCAGGCGCCTCCACTTTCACGGCAGGGAATCGAGCCCCGATCTTCTTAAGCTGCTCCTCAACTTCTTTTGGCGAAAAATAACTCCTATCTCCAGAGATTTCAATGCTTCTAGCCAATGAGGAAAAATCAAAAAAAGTTGCAGAAAGAACAGTGTTATTAACCCTAATATCCCCGATGTTACATTTCTGAAATCGACAATTTTCAAGAGTGGTTTGAGATAAATCCAAGTGCCAGCAATCACAGCTCAAAAAAGTTACGTCTGTAATTTTCTTTTTAGAAAGCACATCTCCCACAAGAAATAGATTGGCCAACACCACTTCTTTCTGACTATCGGACATTGCCAATAGATCAATGCAGAGAATCGAGGCATTTCCACCCAATACTGAATCCTTTTGGCCGCCTAACATTTTCTGAATGAAATCTATTATTTGGGCAACGTCAATTTTGGCGTATTTAATATTCCAAACAACCCATTCGAGTACAGCTGGCGAAAGCTCTCGACTTTCCAATAACGCCAAACAAGTGCTCTTGTCCTTTTCCGCCAAGCTACGCGTAAGTCTTTTTGCTAGAAAAAAACTAAAGAAGCGCTCGTGCAAGAAAGAATATCGCTGATCTTTTGCAGTGAACGCACCGTGCGTGGGAATTCTAGTCAATACTGATTCTAAGACTTCCTGTTTGAGCGCAAGATCGCCAGAAGCCATTTCAGTTGACACCTTTAACTCTTCAAGAGTGAGATGAAATGCTCCGGATCGCCACATTTCTTCAGCAATTACAGCCAATATTTCTACGTGCTGATCGACCGAAATAATTGCGTTCCCGTCTCGATCCTTCCATTTATCTGCCTCGCGTCTTGTAAAAGCCTCAACCACATATTGAGTTCGTTCGACAAAAGAGGTCTTTCCCTTTGCGCCAGAGAAGCGCTCACCTTCAATCCACAATTGCGCTAAGCGGGAAAGGAAAAAAGGCTGAAGAACCAGATTCCTGTCATCGTCAAAGGAAGTCAACAACTCCTGAAGATCGTGTTCGGGTTGCTGACTACCAAGCAGCCTAAATACCTCAACTCCCTGACCATCGTCCCATTCCCCCAACGTAAGAACCGCAGTCGAATAATTACCAAGCTTTGGTTGAAGGTAAGTTCTGATGGATGCTGTTATTTGATAGAGTTCAAAAAAACTTTCTCTTGCCGACAGAACGATGGTGCCAGATCCACCTAACTGATCAACAATATCGCTGATTCTGAGAAATGCGTCTCGCGCACCAATCCTTGCGACAAGCTCATCGAAACCATCAAGCGCAACGATTAGTGCGCCGGCTCCGATTTTTCTGGACACGAATTTGGGGTTAAATCGTGTCTGGAAAAAGGGGTTGAAAATGCTCAAAGTGAAGGATGCAAGTGGGGTTGCGCCGGGGTCGCT
>CAXNIK010000072.1:0-12218 GCA_964202115.1 Burkholderiales bacterium | reverse complement strand
CGGCGCCGAAATCGGCGACGCCTTGCTGTCCACCGCCCCGTCCGGGTGCGGCAGCGCCACCGCCATCGTGGCGACCAAATCCGGCGTCACCTCGAGTGCCGCGGGCAGCAATCCCATCACCCACCCCAGCAATTCCAACACGGCGACCATGAACACCAGCATCGCGCACAGTTTTTCAGCGGGCCAGACGGTGACCATCGCCGGGGCGACGCAGACCATCTACAACGGCGCCGTGACTATTGTTTCGGTTCCGACCACCACCTCGTTCACTTTCATCAAGCTCAACGGCGAATCGGGGGCAACACCCCTCAGCCCCGTCGGCGCCACCGCCACCGTCGGCGGCACCTCGCGCACCATCACCACCATCACCCATCCCGGCACCGGCACCCAGGCCAATCGCGACACGGTCACCGTGACCTCGGCGAGCCATGGTTTCACCGCAGGCAACACTGTCACCATCGCCGGCACCGGCACGACCGCTTATAACGGCACCTGGACAATCGCCTCAGATGCGACCGACACCTTTACCTTCGTCAATAGCGGCGTCCAGGGTGCGACAACCCCCGCCACCGGCACCATCACGGTGTCCGGATCGGTGGTGCGCAGCGTCTCCTCCCTGGCCCGCTCCATCGTGGCCACGGGCAGCATCTACGCCGGCAAGACCATCACGGTCACTTCCATCACCAGCCAGACCAATGCCACCGGCACCATCACGGCGGCCAACACCACCTCCGGGGACCCCATCGCCCGCACCGCGCTGATCAACTGGGTGCGCGGCCAGGACAACAAGGAGGACGAGAACAGCAGCGGCACCTCCACCGACATCCGCGCCTCGGCCCACGGCGACGTGCTGCATTCGCGGCCGGCGGTGATCAACTACAACCGCGGTGGTGCCGGGACGCCGGCCAGCAACACCGGCGACAATGACATTTTCGTCTTCTACGGCGGCAACGACGGCATCCTGCACGCGGTGCAAGGCGGCTTCGCCTCCAACGGCGGCAATGAAGCCTGGGGCTTTGTCGCCCAGGAGCACTTCGGCAAACTCCAGCGCCTGCGCGACAACTCGCCCATCGTCAGCTCGGTCAACACCCGCGATTACTTTTTCGACGGCTCCATAGGCGTGTATACCAAGGATGTGAACAGCGACGGCAAGCTCATCGCTTCGGCCGGCGACAAGGTGTACCTGTTTGCCTCCATGCGACGCGGCGGGCGCTATATCTACGCCCTGGACGTGAGCGACCCCCACGCGCCCAAGTTCATGTGGAAAAAGGGCTGTCCCAATCGCAACAACAACACCGGGTGTGACGCGGGTTTTGCGGAACTGGGACAGACCTGGTCTGAACCCAAGGTCGCCTTCCTCAGGGCCTACGCCAATCCGGTGCTGATCTTTGGCGCGGGCTACGACCCGAACGTGGAAGACTTCCAGCCCTGTCTCATCACCGCCATGCCCCCTGATCCGGCAACGCCGCTGGGTTCGCCCACCTCGGTCACGGCGCAGACCGGCGGCTCGGTCACCTTTACATCCACCGGAACCTGCACCTACAGCGGCACCACCTCCACCCTGGTTGACCGCGGCATGGGCCGCGGCGTGTTCATCGTCGATGCCACCAGCGGCGCCCTGCTCTACCGGTTCGGCCCGGACGCCGCGGCCAACAAGCAGGTTACCGGCATGCAGTATGCAATCCCGGCCGACCTGGTGGTTCTCAACCGTGATCGGGACAGCACCCGCGCGCTTCCCGGAAGAGAGAACATCCAGCCCCTGTTGTCCGGCTATGCCGATCGGATCTACGCTGTCGACACCGGCGGCAACGTCTGGCGGCTTGACCTCGATTCAGCCAACCCCGTCAACTGGGTAGTGACCCAGCTTGCCGCCCTGTCCACCAGCACCCTGGCGAACAAGCGCAAGTTCCTGTTTTCGCCCGATGTGGTCTATTCCAGCGATTCCCTTGGGAACTACGATGCCGTGCTGGTGGGCAGCGGCGACCGCGAGCACCCGTTTGACGCGACCGTCACCAACCGCTTCTACATGCTCAAGGACAGGAAAACCGGCCTGGACGCAACCGGACAGGTCGTCATCAATGACAACGACTACAACACGGCCACCAATGTCAATGGCCTGTTCGATGCAACCAGCAACTGCCTGCAGGACACCACCGTCTGCGCCACAGGCAGCGCGGCACTGACCACGGCCCAGGCCAGCCTACTCAATTCGCGCGGCTGGAAGCTGACCCTGGCTACGGGAGAAAAGAATGTCGGCACCGCCACCACCGTGGCCGGCACCACCTTCTTCAACACCAACCAGCCTTCGGCCAGCGCCGGAGGTGGCTCCTGCGGCAGCAATCTGGGTATTGCGCGTCAATATCAGATCGACTATCAGAACGCCACGGCAGTCACGAACCTGAATGCTGTCGGAGGCATCACCACCGCCGATCGATTCGCCACCGTCGCCGGGGGCGGTTACCTGCCCTCGCCAGTGCCCCTGATCGTGGAAATCGGCGGCAACAAGTATCAGGCCGTCATCTCGGGCACGCAGGTTCAGACCCCCGGCGGCCTCAAGCTGGAAGCCCGCATACGCAGTTACTGGTACCGCAAATTTGATTAGCGCCAGGGGCGCTTAGAGGTCCGGGGGCGCACTTTGCCCCGGATCTTGTCCCGGGGTCAGGGATCTTGTCCCGGGGTCAGGGATCTTGTCCCGGGGTTAGTGTCCCTGGCTCAGGGCCGGCCCGATAACAGCTTATGAACGGTACAGCGAGGCGATATAGCCGCTGCGTTCCAGTTCATCGACGAATGAGGCGTCAATGAGGTTCTGAGCCTGTAATTCTTGGGCATTCGGATAACGGCCGAGCAAGGACTGGCGCAGGTTGTCCAGGCCAAAAAACAGGCTGGGGCGCGGCGTGGTTCGCAGCAGCGGTTCAAAAAATTCATGCAGGCTTGCTGCCACACCCGGCTCGTTGATGGCCAGATGGCGCTGGAGCAAGGGCAGCACCAGGTCACGCCGGGTCTTGAAAAAATGAATGGCATCGACCAGGCCGCGCACGACCGCGGTCACCTCGGCGCGGTGCTGCGCTATAAAGCTGCGCGTCGTTGCCAGGCCCCCGGGCACGCCCAGCAGCACGCCCTGGTACAGATTCCAGGAGTACAGTGCCCGACCGCGAAAACTCAGTTCCACGGGCAGGAATGCCGCATCCACCTTGCCTTCGGCCAGTGCCTGATAGGCCAGTTCCAGCGATCCCAGCGGCACCAGTTGCGCCGACACACGCCACCACTCCAGCACCGCCCTGGCCGATGCGGCAGCGCCGCCGCTCAATGCCGGCACGCCAACGCGCACTCCGGACAGTTGCTCGGGAGCGCGAATGTCCTGACGGGCGGCAATGAATCCCGCCTTGTTCGGATCGACCAGGGTCATGATCATGACAAGGTCGCGACCGCCCAGCACCTGATCGGCAAGCTGTGCCGGGCTCAACTGGGCGAACTGCCAGCGGCCTGAACTCAGGCCTTCGGCCGGCCCGACATCGGCGGCACCGCCAGGCTCAAAGCTCAGATCGATTCCATGCTTGTTGAACAAGCCGGACTCGACGCCCAGCAATGCCAGACTCTGCACAGTATCGCGGGCAGGCATCAGCATGCGCACGGCAGCGGGCGCCTTGCCTTGCGCCGCAACGCGTCGGCGCATCGAAAGAGCGCCCAGGCCCATGAGGCCGGCCAAGGCCAGGCTTGCGCGCCGACGGCCGGGATTCAAGCGGACAGGTCTCCGGCGCCCTGAACGGATTTCCGGCAAAACGTGGTCATGGAGATGTTGGACTGAGCCCTTTGGGCAACGGGAACACCACGTTCTCCTCGATGCCGGAGAGCTGGGTCACACGCCTGGCGCCCAGCTGCTGCAACCGGGCGATGACATCCTGCACCAGCACTTCGGGCGCGGAGGCGCCCGCCGATACGCCGATGCGCTGCTTGCCCAGCACCCACTCGGGCTTGAGCTCATCGGAGTTGTCCACCATGTAGGCCTCGACACCGCGGCTCTTCGCGACCTCGCGCAGGCGGTTGGAGTTGGAGCTGTTGGGCGAGCCCACCACGATCACCAGGTCGCTTTGCGGCGTCATGAACTTCACCGCGTCCTGGCGGTTCTGCGTGGCGTAGCAGATGTCGTCCTTCTTCGGCCCGACGATGAATGGAAAGCGCGTCTTCAGCGCCGCCACCACGATGGCGGTGTCATCCACCGACAGCGTGGTCTGGGTGACGTAGGAGAGTTGCTGCGGGTCGCGCACCTGCAACTTGTCGACGTCTGCAGCCGTTTCCACCAGGTGCATGCCATCGGCGGCCTGGCCCATGGTGCCTTCCACCTCGGGATGGCCGCGATGTCCGATCACGACGATCTCGCGCCCGCTGTCGCGCATCTTGGCCACTTCGACATGGACCTTGGTCACCAGCGGGCAGGTGGCATCGAATACCTTCAGGCCGCGCCTGCCGGCATCGGCGCTCACACTTTTCGACACCCCGTGGGCACTGAAAATGAGCGTGCTGCCCGAGGGCACTTCCTCCAGGTGCTCGATGAAGATGACGCCTTTCCTGCGCAGGTCATCGACGACGTACTTGTTGTGCACCACTTCATGGCGCACGTAGATGGGCGCGCCGTGCAGGGCCAGCGCCCGCTCGACGATGGCGATGGCGCGCTCCACCCCGGCACAGAATCCGCGCGGGTTGGCCAGCAGCACCTCGACAGGAATGCTTGTGCTTTCGTTCATGTGCTTTCGTTCATGTACTTTCGCCAAATCTAATCACTTTTACGGGAAGCTTCCCCGCCCTTGGACGTAAACCCATCAATTATGATCAGTGCCGCCCCCACGGTAATGGCCGAGTCGGCGACATTGAATGCCGGCCAGTACCAGCCCCCGGCATGGAACAGCAGAAAATCCACCACATGACCGTGCGCGATCCGGTCCCACAGATTGCCCAAGGCTCCGCCCAGTATCAGGCTAAGGCTGGCGCAGAACAAGCCTTGCTCCGGGTGGCGGTAGAGCAGCCTGACGATGACCACGGCAGCCACCACGGCAATGGCGACGAACACCAGCCGCTGCCAGCCGTCGGCATCGGCAAGAAAGCTGAAGGCGGCGCCGGTATTGAACCACAGCACCAGCTTGAAGAACGAGGTCACCTCCAGCGTCTGCGAGGGTTGCAGTGCCGCGCTCACCCATTGCTTGGTGAACTGGTCCAGCACCATCACGGCCAGGGCCGGTAGCAGCCACAGCAGCCAGCGCGCTGGATGGCGCTCGGCTGCGGAGTCAGGCATCTCAGGCTTCTCAGGCATAGGTGCGCGGCTCGCCCGCGCCATGGAGATTGCTCACGCAACGCCCGCAGATGCCGGGATGTGCTGCATCGGCGCCGACATCACTGCGGTAATGCCAGCAGCGCGGGCACTTGGCATGCGTGCTGGCGCTCACCACCACGCCTTCAGCGGCGGCATCGGCCACGGCTTGGACCGTGGCGCTGGAGGTAATCAGCACGAAGCGCAGATCGTCACCGAGGGACTGCAGCAGGGCGAGCTTGTCGCCGCTGGCCTTCACCACCACTTCGGCCTGCAAGGAGGAGCCTATCTTGCCGGCCACGCGTGCCTCCTCCAGTTGCTTGGTCACATCGGAGCGCACCGCGCGCAGACGCTGCCACTTGTCCAGCAGCGCATCGGCATCGGCATCGGCATCGGCATCGGCATCGGCATCGGCATTCGCAATGGCGGGCAGTTGATGATAAGCATGCGTGAAGATGGTGTCGTCGCCGGGTCTGAGCACCTGCCAGGCCTCCTCGGCGGTGAAGGACAGCACCGGCGCCATCAGGCGCAGCAGGCCGTGACTGATGTGCCACAGCGCGCTTTGCGCCGCGCGGCGCGCCTGAGAATTCTTGCCGCTGGTGTAGAGACGGTCCTTGAGAATATCGAGGTAGAAGCCGCCCAGATCCTCGGAGCAGAAGGTCTGCAGCCTGGCCACCGCGGGATGGAATTCGTACTTGTCATAGTCGGCGAGGATGTCGGCCTGCAATTGCGCCGTGCGCGCCACGGCATAGCGGTCGATCTCCAGCCATTGCTCCGGCGGCAGCGCATGTTGCTTCGGGTCGAAGTCGGCGGTGTTGGCGAGCAGGAAGCGCAGGGTGTTGCGAATGCGGCGATAGGCCTCGACCACGCGCTTCAATATTTCATCGGAGATGGACAGCTCGCCCGAGTAGTCGGTGCTCGCCACCCACAGGCGCAGGATCTCGGCGCCCAGGCTGCCCGACACCTTCTGCGGGGCGATGACATTGCCCACCGACTTGGACATCTTGCGTCCCTGGCCATCCACCACGAAGCCGTGCGTCAGCAGTGCCTTGTAGGGCGGCACGCCGTTGAGCATGCTGGATACCAGGAGCGATGAATGGAACCAGCCGCGATGCTGGTCCGAGCCTTCCAGATACAGGTCGGCGGGGAACTTCAGCTCGCGGCC
This sequence comes from Burkholderiales bacterium, assembly GCA_964202115.1. Lineage (GTDB taxonomy): Bacteria > Pseudomonadota > Gammaproteobacteria > Burkholderiales > SG8-39 > CAIYPG01. The sequence goes on along the minus strand of CAXNIK010000072.1, from coordinate 5,751 downwards.
ATGCGAGCCCGCGCCCGATCTGGCGCGCAGTTCGGAACCGGCAGGTCCGCCCAGCACGGTCTGGTGCGTGGCGCCGGAATCGAACCACACGTCCAGCGTGTCCTTCACCTTCTCGTAGTGTTCGGCCTCGGCACCCAGCAGCTCTTTGGGCTCCACCCGCTGCCAGGCCTCGATGCCGCCCTCCTGCACGCGATTGGCCACCGCATCCAGCAGCTCCAGCGTGCGCGGGTGCAGCTCACCGGTCTCCTTGTGGATGAAGAAGGGCATGGGCACGCCCCACTGGCGCTGGCGCGACAGCGTCCAGTCGGGACGATTGGCGATCATGCCGTGCAGGCGCGCCTTGCCCCAGGCCGGATAGAACTGGGTGGCCTCAATGCCGCGCAGCGCCGTGGCGCGCAAGCTCTCCGAGGGCTTCGTACCCTGGTAGCCGGGCGTGTCATCCATGCCGGCGAACCATTGCGTGGTGGCGCGGTAGATGATGGGCGTCTTGTGACGCCAGCAATGCATGTAGCTGTGGGTGTAGCTGTTGGAATGCAGGAGGCAACCGGCTTCCTCGATCTTCTTCACGATCTCCGGGTTGGCCTTCCAGATCATCATGCCGCCGAAGAAGGGCAGCGAGGGCACGTACTTGCCGTCGCCCATGACGGGCGTGAGGATCGCGTCGTCCTTCATGCCGTACTTGCGGCAGGACTGGAAGTCTTCGATGCCGTAGGCGGGCGCGCTGTGCACGATGCCGGTGCCGGTGTCCAGGGTGACGTAGTCGCCCAGGTACACCGGTGACAGGCGCTCGTAGAAGGGGTGGCGGAAGGCAATGTTCTCCAGCGCCGCGCCCTTGCAGGTCGCCAGCGTTCTTCCCTGCAGGCCCAGACCATAGGTCTCAAGGCAGGCGGCCTGGCGATCGGCGGCAAGGATGAGCAGACCGCGTTCGGTCTCGATCAGGTTGTAGTCGTATTCCGGATGGACATTGAGCGCCTGGTTGGCGGGGATGGTCCAGGGCGTGGTGGTCCAGATGACGATCCAGCCTTTTGTTGAAGGCAATGCCGCCAGACCGAATGCCTTCGCCAGTTTCTCGGGTTCCGCAAACGGAAAACCCACATCGATGGCGATGTCCTTCTTGTCGGCGTACTCCACCTCGGCTTCAGCCAGGGCCGAGCCGCAGTCGAAACACCAGTTCACCGGCTTGAGGCCGCGATAGACGTAGCCGCTTTGCAGCAACCGCCCCAGTGCGCGGATCTCGTCGGCCTCGTTGCCGTAGGCCATGGTGAGATAGGGATGGTCCCAGTCGCCCAGCACGCCCAGGCGCTTGAAGTCCTTCATCTGGCTGGCGATCTGCTCGGTGGCATAGGCGCGCGCGAGCTTCTGCGTCTGTTCCACGGGGATGTTCTTGCCGTGGGTCTTCTCGATCTGCACCTCGATGGGCATGCCGTGGCAGTCCCAGCCGGGCACATAGTGCGCGTCGAAGCCGCCGAGCTGGCGCGACTTGACGATGATGTCCTTCAAGATCTTGTTGACGGCGTGGCCGATGTGGATGTCGCCGTTGGCGTAGGGCGGCCCGTCGTGCAGCAGGAATTGCGGCCGGCCTTTGGAGGCGGCGCGAATCTTGTCGTAGATCTTGTTCTCTTCCCATTGCTGCACCCATTGCGGCTCGCGTTTGGCGAGATCGCCGCGCATGGGGAAGGGCGTGTCGGGAAGGTTGAGCGTGTCCTTGTATTCCGTTTTACCGGACCCGGCTTTGTCCGACCCACCCTTGTCTTTGCTCTTGTCGTTCATGACTTTATTTCCGTGAGTACCTTGCGCGCGGCCTCGCAGTCGCGGGCGATCTGTGCCTTGAGCGTCTCGAGGTCGCCGTACTTTTCCTCGTCGCGTATCTTGGAGAGGAACTCGGCGCGCACATGCCGGCCATACAGGTCGCCGGCGAAATCGAACAGATGCACCTCCAGCACCGCCACGGCGCCCGCGGCCTTGACCGTGGGCCGCACGCCCAGGCTGGCCACACCCTCAAAAGGCTGGCAGGGCCTGGGCCCGGCACCATGCAGCCGGACGGCAAAGATACCGTTCAGCGGCGGCCGGTTGTGCTTCAGTTGTATGTTGGCGGTGGCAAAACCCAGGGTGCGGCCCAGCTTGTCGCCGTGAATGACGCGGCCGCTGATGCTGTAGTTGCGCCCCAGCAGTTTTGCCGCCTGTGCCAGATCGCCCGCGGCCAGGGCTTCGCGCACCGCGGAGCTGGATACGCGCACGCCCTCGTGCATGACCGTGCTCATGCTGGCGACTTCGTAGCCGTGCTGGCGCCCCAATTCGCGCAGCATGGAGACATCGCCGGCACGCTTCGCACCGAAGCGGAAGTCCTCACCCACCAGCACCCAGCGCGCCGCCAGCGTCTTCACCAGCACGCGCTCGACGAAGGCCTCGGGGCTGAGCGCGGCGAAGTCGCGGGTGAAACGCTCGACGTGGCTGCGATCCAGGCCATAGGTTGCCAGCAGCTCCAGCTTTTCGCGCAGCGAAGTCAGGCGCGTGGGCGCCTGGGCCGGTGTGAACACTTCGCGCGGATGCGGCTCGAAGGTAAGCGCGCAGGTTGAAAGCTGCCGCGACTGTGCCGCTTGCTTCAGGCTGGCAAGCATGGCCTGGTGACCGCGGTGCACGCCGTCGAAATTGCCGATGGTTATCGCCGTTCCGTTACGGGTTATGGCCGTTCCGTTGCCAGTGATCGCCGTTCCGTCGCGAGATTGGGCAAGGCCGTGGGTGACTATCATGGTGCAGTCTGCAAAAGCGGTCCGCCCGGAGGGCTGCAATGATCAGGTGATGGCTTGCGCGAATGCGCAAAGGGATTGAATTATAGCGGTTATTTCAACAGATCTGCCCCTGGATCAAGGGCCTCGCCGCAGACGGCACTCAGGCTGTATTGCGCCTGAAGTCGCGCAGCCGGAAGCCCATCGTCCAGAGCATGCCAAAGTACACGCTGAGGCCCAGCGCCACCATGGCGCAAAGCGCGGCGACACGCACAGCGCCCGAGCTCTTCAGCCACCACTGCTCCGGTCCCATGGCAAACCACAGCGCCAGGGACATGCCAGCCACGGCCGCGCTCACCTTGAGCGCAAAAACCACCCAGCCCGGCTGTGCCCGGTAGATGCCGCGCTTGCGCAGGCCGCGGAGCAGGAACCAGGCATTGAGTCCGGCCGCCAGGCTGATGGAGAGTGCCAGGCCTGCATGTTTGAACAGCGGCACGAAAGCAATGTTGAGAATCTGCGTGGCGACCAGCGTCATCATGGCGATCTTCACCGGCGTGCGCACGTCCTGCCTGGCGTAGAAGCCCGGCGCCAGCACCTTGACCAGTATCAGCGCGGTCAGTCCCACGCTGTAGGCGGCCAGCGCCTGCCGCGTCATCCAGACATCCTGGTCTCCGAATTGTCCGTAGTGGAACAGCGTCGCCACCAGCGGCACGCCCAGCACTGCCAGTGCCGCGGCGGAAGGCAGCGCCAGCAGCAGGGCGAGGCGCAGCCCCCAGTCGAGCAGCCTGGAGTAATCGTCGGTTGCCGCATCCGAGTGATACTTCGCCAGGCTGGGCAGCAGAATTGTTCCCAGGGCCACACCCAGCAGTCCCATGGGGAACTCCATCAGGCGATCGGCGTAATACAACCAGGACACGCTGCCGGTGATAAGAAAGGAGGCGAAGACGGTGTTGATGATCAGGCTCACCTGGGCGATGGAAACGCCCAGCGCGGCCGGAGCCATGAGTTTGAGGATGCGCCGCACACCCGGATCGGTGAACGCCAGTTGCGGCCGCGGCAGCATGCCGATGCGTGACAACGCGGGTATCTGGAAGGCCAATTGCAGCAGTCCTCCGGCAAACACCGACCAGGCCAGCACCAGCACCGGCGGATCGAAGTACGGAGCAGCCCAGGCCGCGCCCACGATCATGGCGACGTTGAGCAGCGAAGGCGTGAAGGCCGGCACCGCAAAGCGGCTCCAGGTGTTGAGGATGCCGCCGGCCAGGGACACCAGCGAGATGAACAGGATGTAGGGAAAGGTGATGCGCAGCATCGCCACGGTGAGATCGAATTTTTCCGGCATCGCCGAAAAACCAGGTGCGCTGACGTAGATGATCAGCGGCGCGATGAGTATGCCCACGAGCGAGACCGCGAGCAGTACCAGCGCCAGCAGCGTGGCGGTGCGGTCCACCAGTTGTTTGGTCGCTGCCTCGCCCTCGCGGGCATGGTATTGGGCGAGGACGGGCACGAAGGCCTGCGAAAACGCACCCTCGGCGAACAGCCGGCGCAGCAGATTGGGCAGGCGGAAGGCGACAAAGAAGGCATCGGTGGCAATGCCCGCCCCGAACGCCCGGGCAATGATGGCGTCGCGGGCAAAGCCCAGGATACGAGACACCAGGGTCAGGCTGCTGATGGTTCCCAGTGCCCGCAACAGGCTCTTGCGAGGGGGGGTCTGGCCTGGCTGGTCCGGGTTGATCACCGCCGGATTATAAGAGGCCGCAGGCGCGTTTCCGTTGCAGGCCCTGATTTGGAACGGCCTTTTCAGAGCACGGCCGGCGAGTGCGCCAAACCAGCGATTTCACTTGCCCGAGAAGTACTTAATCGATATACTCCCGCCCTTCCTTCGCTGCCCCAACAGGATTCCAGGCAATGGCCAATACAGCAGGTTCGCGCAAGCGCGCACGTCAGTCCGAAGTTCGCCGTCAACACAATGCCAGCCAGCGTTCCGAGCTGCGCACGGCCATCAAAAGCATAGATAAAGCCATCGAAGCCGGCGACAAGGCCGCCGCGATGAAGGTCTATCAGGCCTCGGTGAGCATCGTCGACCGCATCGCCGACAAGAAGATCATTCACAAGAACAAGGCCGCACGGCACAAGAGCCGCCTTGCAGCAAAGATCAAGGGCATGGGCGCCGCCGCCACAGCCGCAGCCTGATAGCCTGAGCACAATAAAAAAGGCGGACTTCGGTCCGCCTTTTTTATTGCCAACACGGCATGCAGTACGCCCATGCCCGCTGGAGACCATAACAGGATTTCCGTTATGGCCCCTGAAGTACGGGTGCACGAGGGGATGTGTCCCCTCGTTCGCCTCGTTCTTTATGGCTCCTTGGGTGGCTCTTCACCCTCGCGCCGGTTTCCCCGACCCGGGCGGACCTGCAACTCGTTGTCCTTGGCAAAACTGAGCAGGAACTTGAAGGCCATGGGTTCCACTTCCTCCAGTTGCTTGTCCACGACCACGCACTTGACTCCAGCGGTGGTGATGGGCTGCACGAAGGGCGAGTACTCCATGCGCTTTTCCGCGCCGAACACCGACAGCACACCGCACAGCCGCTCGGCCCAGTCGCTGGGCCTGAAGGTTTTGCCTTCCAGGGTCAGCCCCTTGATGACCACCTCCGGGCTGTCGTTGTCAGTCTCAGACACGCGCAGCTTCCCCTGGGTGGCCCAAGTGACGTAGACGTGGCATGGGAGCTGGGGCCGGCATGGTCTGGGGACGCTGGAAGCTCGGGGGAAAGTCAAATTCTATCAGGCACATGAAGGGCTTACGCTGCATCTGCAAAATTGAAAAATCGCCAGCTAGATCTGAAAAGGCAACAAATGCACACAGATCAATCATTTAAATGTTGCGGGTTTTTAGACTTGTCCGGTTCTGTAGCACATGAATTGTCCGCTTTTTCTGTTGAGGGCGGAAAGCGGCGTAGGGCGTAGCCCGGAGCCGATTTGCGCCCTCAACACAGCGCGCCTGGCGGACGGTTCAGGCGGCCTGTTGC
>CAXNIK010000071.1:0-12237 GCA_964202115.1 Burkholderiales bacterium | reverse complement strand
AGGTGGTGCACTCGTTTCAATGACATGATGATTCCCCCTTTGGTGTTTGATGAAAGAGATGACTGCTTGTGTGCAGCCGCCATTTTAAGATGAACCGGTTCTGATCGCCCACAGGATTGGCGCGCGGCACAAAAACAGCCTAGCGTGCGCCTCCGACCTTGCCATCCTCAATGACCTTGGTCCACTTGGTCGTCTGGTATTTCACATAGACCGAGAGCTCTTCAGAGGTGCTGCCCACGGGGTCCAGTCCCAGCTTGAGCATGCCTTCCCGTCCTTCGGTACTTTTGGCGTAACGGACCATTTCCTGATTCAGGCGCTGGATGACCGGCACCGGTGTCTGGGGCGGGGCAAACATCATTGCTCCCGAGCTGGCTTCGAAACCGGGCAGGTCATCGGAGATCGGCTTGAGGCCCGGTGCCAAGGGCGTTGCTTTCGGAGTGCTGACCCCCAAAAGTTTCAAGCGTCCGGATTTGAAATACTCGGCCACCTCGGGAGAATTGGCGAATATGACCTGGGTCTGCCCTGCCAGCACACTGGCAATGGCCGGGCCGCCTCCTTTGAAGGGAATGGCGACCATATTGATGGCCGCCATGGATATGAACAACTCGCTTGCCAGATGCCCTCCCGAGCCATCGCGACCTTTGGCATAATTGAGCGCTCCGGGTTGCGCTTTTGCCATTGCGATCAATTCCTTGACCGATGCCACCGGCAGCGAGCGGTTCACCGCCAGCACTTGGTGCGAGAGGTTGAGCAAGGTGACCGGGGAAAATTCCGTCGATGGGTTGTAGGTGGCTTCGCCCAGTATTGGCGCCATCAGGAAGCTGGTGCCCAGATAGCAGACGGTGTAGCCGTCGGCCGGCGCGCTCTTGATGAGATTGGGGATGAGTATGCTGGGCCGGTTGTCGATAATCACCCGCTGGCCCAGGCCTTCGGAAACGGGTCGCGTGAAAGTGCGCGCAGCGATATCAAAAGCCCCGCCGGCCTCTGCAGTCAGGATTCGTACGGGCTTGCTGGGATAGGTTTGAGCCAGCGAGCTTCCCGTGCCGGCCATGCTCATGGCCAGGGAGAATGTCAGGCCATTTGTCAGGATAGTCAGGATGGATCGGGTCATCTTGCACCTCCTATGAAGGTTGGGACTCGGTGATGCACGGATGGCGGAACCAGCACGGTCAATTCGACTTTGGTGCCAGCACCTCGGGATTCATCACCCCTATGGGTCTGCCCGAGGCATAAGCCAGTATCTGATCGAAAATGCCGGCGAACCTCATCTCATAGACGTCCCGCTCGTAGTAGCCCAGGTGCGGGGTGCAGATGGCGTTGTCCATGGCGAGCAGCGGATGTGCTCCATTCAACACCGGCTCCTGTTCGTACACATCCACCGCGGCCGAGCCCGGGCGTCCCGCCTTGAGCGCGGCCTCCAGGGTACCGGGCGCCACCAGGGCGGCGCGGCCGGTGTTGACGAACACCGACGTGGGTTTCATGCGTGCAAAGTCGGATGCCGTCACACCATGGCGCGTGTCCTCGTTCAATTTGACCTGTATCGACAGGACATCGCTTTGCTCGAACAGCTGCTCGCGCGAGTCTGCGGTGGCGTAACCGGCCTCTCTGGCCCGTTGCAGCGAGCCTTCGCGCCCCCATACCAGCACTTGCATGCCGAAGGCCTTGCCGTATCCGGCAACGGTGGCGCCGATCTTTCCATAACCGTAAATGCCCAGGGTGCGGCCATGCAGCGCCAGGCCCAGGCCTCCGGATTGCCATTGGCCGGCCTTCAGGGCCGCGGCCTCCTGCGGAATCCGGCGCATGGCGCACAGGATCAATCCCCAATTCAGTTCCGCTGTCGCATGCACGGATTGCGCGGATTGCGTGTCCGAAGAAACAACCACTCCCTGGCGGGTGCAGGCGGCAAGCGCATCGGGCAATATCGCGCCCTTCTGGCTGATCAGTTTTAGTTTGGGCAGGCGCTCGATCAGCGCCGCGCGTATCGGCGTGCGTTCCCGTATGGGTACCAGTACCTCGACATCCTTGAGCCGCTCGGCCAGGATGTCGTAGTCATGGGTGTGATCTGTCCAGATCCTGACTTCATGCCCGGCCAGCCTGCCAAAGCAATGCAGGGATCGCACAACGTCCTGATAGTCGTTGAGTATGGCGATTTTCAAGTCTGCCTCCTTGGCGTGATCCCTGGCTTCTGATGGTTCTTCCTGGCGCCTACACCAGCAAACCCACCATCGCCGCCGTCATGCAAGTGGCCAGTGTCCCCGCCACGATGGACTTCATGCCCAGTTCCACAATTTCCGCGCGCCGCGCCGGGCACATTGTCGAGAGGCCGCCTATCATGATTCCAAGGCTGCCAAAGTTGGCGAAGCCGCACAGCGCGTAGGTCATGAGCAGGCGGCTGCGCGCGGACAGGGCCTCGGGCGGCAGCTGCGCGAGTTCAAGGTAGGCAACCAGCTCGTTGAGTATGGTCTTGGTGCCCAGCAGCGCGCCGCCCGCCTGCGCCTCGCTCCAGGGCAGGCCCGCCAGCCAGGCCAGCGGCGCGAGCAGCCAGCCCAGCAGCAGTTGCAGCGTCACCGGCGTGCCATTGATCGCCGGCAGCAGTCCCAGGCCCAGGTTGGCCAGGGTCACCAGCGCCACCAGCACCAGCAGCATGGCGATGATGTTGATCAGCAGGGCCGCGCCATCCAGGGTGCCGCGCGTGATCGCGTCCATGCTGCTGGTGGCATCCGAGGCCAGCTCCAGCCGCGCGCCCGTGGCCTGGCCTTCGACGGGCACCATGATGAGCGCGACCACGATGGCCGCGGGCGCCGACAGGATGGAGGCGATGAGCAGATGCGCCACGGCGTCGGGCACGGCATCCCTGAGAAAGCTCGCATACAGAAAGAGCACCGTGCCGGCGATGGAGGCCATGCCGCCCGCCATGATGACGAAGAGCTCGCCGCGCGACACCCGGGCGAGGTAGGGACGGACGAAGATGGGCGCCTCGACCATGCCCACGAACACATTGGCCGCGGCGGACAGGCCCACCACGCCGCCGACGCGCAGGGTCTTTTCCAGCAGCCAGGAGATGGCGCGCACGATGGCCGGCAGCACGCGCCAGTAGAACAGCAGCGCCGAGAGCGCGCTCATTACCAGCACCAGCGGCAGGGCGCGAAAGGCGAGCACGAAGGACGAAGCAGGGTCGCTAACCTCGAATGGCGCCTTGCCGCCGCCCAGGTAGCCAAAGACGAAGGCGGTGCCGGCCTGTGTGGCCTGCTCCAGCCAGCCCAGCGCGGTGTTCAGCGTGAGAAAGGCGTCCTTGACGGCTGGCAGCTTGAGAAGGAGCACAGCCAGCACCAGTTGCAACCCGAGTCCTGCGGCGACGGTGGTCCACGCAATGCGTTGTCGCGCCTCGCTTGCCAGCCATGCCAGTGAAATCAGGCCGATGAGGCCTGCGATTGCGTGCGCGATGTCTGCCATATGCCTTGCCGCCCTCCCGGTCGAAGTCTATCAGCAGGCATTGGCGCAATGCCGGCACTTGCCAGTGCCCGACACAGATTCACCGGGCGGAAATGTGAAACAGCCCTATACGGAATACAATATCGTCAAAGAACCGTGATCCGACAGTTCGTACGCGGACGACGGCCGGCAGCCGGCAACCAGGCAAAGGGGAGGCCCCACGGGCCGAAGGTTGTTGCCGGCGCCCAATCGGGAATCGAATGTATTCGCACGCTCCGTTGACCCACTGTAACTGACCATGGTGTAACTGACCATGGCGACCGTCACGCCCAACATCACCCGCACCCAGTCGCCGCTGACGATGCGCATGGCGCTGCTGTTCTTCCTGCCGCTCATCCTCACCACCGAGCTGCACCAGGTGTCGCATTCCATCGTCCACGGCTTTCTCGCGCGCCTGGGCGATCCGACCATCACCCTGGCCGCTTTCAGCATCGCCTTTGCCTTCAACAGCATGTTCAGCAGCACCATGGGCGTGGCGACTGCGGCGGGTCTTTCCTACATCACCGACAAGCGCGCCTTCTGGCGGCTGGCACGGTTCTACTTCTATATCGGCCTGGTGCCCTTTGTGTGCATCGAGGCGGTGGCCTTGACGCCGCTAGGCGACTGGCTGTTCGGCACCGTGATCGGCGCCAGCGCCGAGGTGACCGCGCTGGCCAAGCCGGCCTCGGCGGTGATGGGGCTGTGGATCTTTCCCAACCAGTTGCGCAATCTGGCGACGGCGCTGTGCATGCGGCATCGGCGCACCATGCTGATCTCGCACGCCACCATACTGCGCATCGTCTCGCAGATCCTGATGCTGCTGGTGTTTCCCTACTTCATGGCGGGCGCCGTGGCCGGTGCCGCCTCGCTGGTGGGCTGCATGACCGCCGAGGGCATCTACCTCTACTTCGTGTCGCGGCAGTTCTACAGGCAGTTGCACGCCACGGGCGGCGAGCAGTTCACCTACCGCAGCCTGTGGCGCTTTTCCTGGCCGCTGATGATCACCCAGTCCACCGAGAACGGCGTGGTGTTCCTCATCAACCTGTTCATCGGGCGCCTGGCCAATCCCGATCTGGCGCTGGCCGCCTTCGGCGTGGTCAATGCGCTCAAGTCGCTGATTGTTTCGCCGCTGCGCAACGTGGTGCAGACGGCGCAGGCCCTGGTGCAGACCCGGGCCGACATGCGCGTGGTGACCCGCTTCACGCACCGCCTGACGCTGGGCTACTTCGTGCTGGTGGCCATCATGTTCTATACACCGATGCGCGATGTCATCCTGATCGGCATCATGGGCCTGCGCGCCGACCTTGCCCTCTACGCCGTTCCGGGCGTGCAGATGGTGGCCTTCGTGGCGGTGGTGTGGGGCTACTCGTCGCTGTTCCGGGGGCTGCTGACGGCCATGCGCAGGACCGGCATCATCGCCTTCAGCGCCGCGCTGCGTTTCATCGCCGTGATGGCAGTGGGCAGCCTTACGCTGGTTGCGCCCAATCTCAACGGCGCCATGGTAGGCGTGGCAGCCATAGGCGCCGCCTTCCTGGCCGAGGCTCTGCTGCTGGGCTGGCAGGTCAGAAAGTACAGCGCCACCAAGGGGCCGCTGTTTCCGCGCGAGGCGGCGGCGACCGCGGTGGTTCACTAGGAACGCTTCACTAGACATTTTGAGGCGCCCTGATCCGGGGCCGGGATCGGCAGTCGGGCCAGGGGCCAAGCCGCAATCAGACACTGGGGTCGATCTTGCCAGCCAATGCCGCATCCACCGATCTTTCTCTGACTGAAAGATTCGCCGAGCACCTGGCGCGCGTCCGCTACGAAGACATCCCGCCTGCATCCACGGTGGCCGCGAAGCAGTTCATGCTGGACACGCTCGCCGTGGGCTGGGCCGGCTCGGATTCGACAGGTTGCAATGAGGCGCGCCAGGTCTGCATGGAGCAAAGCAGCACGGGCCGCAGCACCGTATGGGCCCACGGCGACCGGCTGGCGGCACCGGCCAGCGCGTTTCTGAACGGCATGTATGCCGCGGCCCTGGATTTCGATTCCATGGGCCGCGATGCGCCCACGCATGTCAATGCCGTCGTGCTGCCGGCCGCGCTGGCCATGGCCGAGCGCGAGCGCAGCAGCGGCAAGGACTTCCTGACTGCGCTGGTGCTGGGCGCGGATGTGATGGCGCGCATGGGTGCTGCCTGCGAGGCGGGCGGCGTGCCGCACAAAGGCTGGTACTACACTTCCATACACGGCGTTTTTGGCGCGGCTGCTGCCGGTGCCAAGCTGCTGGGCCTGGATGCTGCTGCCACCGGACATGCCCTGGGCCTTGCCTACAGCCAGGCATCGGGCACGCAGCAGTCACACATAGAGCAAAGCCTGACCAAGCGCATGCAGTCCGGGTTTGCCGCCCAGGCGGGCGTGATGTCGGCCCTGCTTGCGCAACGCGGCATAGGTGCGCCCAGGGAGGTGATCGAGGGAAAGTTCGGCCTGCATGCCATGTATCACAGCGGCGATACGGGGCGCCTGCTTCATGCCCTGGGCGAGCGCTTCGAGAACACCGGTTTCAGCATCAAGAAGTATCCGAGCTGCGGAGCCAATCACACCGCCATCGAAGGCGCCTTGCAACTGGTGGAGCGGCACGACCTGCACGCGGGTGACATCGACTCGATGGAGGTGGAGATATCGCCGTTCATGAACCGCCTGGTGGGAGGGGAGTTTGATCCGGGGGGCGATGCGCAGTTGGCGGCGCAGTTCAACATCCGCTACTCCATAGCCTGCTCGATCATGCGGCGCAGATTCGGGTTGGCCGAACTTGCCGATGCAATAGTCCGGGACCCGGCCATAGGCGCTCTGGCGGGGAAGGTGAAAGTCATCGTCGATCCAGACCATTCCGGCACGCGCGGACCCGTGCTGTTGAGGGTCAACACCCGCAGCAAGGGCCTGCTCTCATGCCGGGTGGAGCATGAGCCGGGGAGCATGCATGCGCCACTGACCGAGGCGGAAATCGCCGCCAAGTGCGAGGAGTGCTTTGCGCTGGGCGCGAGGCCCTTGTCAGCCGCTCATGCCAGGCTACTGATGCAGCGCGTGACCGATCTGGAGTCCCTGGACGACATGAGCCAGTTGCTGCAAGGCATCGTGTAAGTCTGCGGGCACCCGGAGGTGCGATTCAGCCGGCGATATTGCTGCCGGTTGCTTCGGATCAGCTCTTGCCCAGTTTCTTCGCGTGATTTTCCGCGACCTTGAGCGCGTTCTGCCCCGACACCATGTAGCTCATCATGCCGCCCAGCACGATGCACACGCTGACCACGTCGGCCACCTGCTGCACGGTCGCTCCGGCCTCGATGGCGCGCATGACGTGGCGATCCGGGTTGGGCTTCTTGCCGATGATCTCGACGGCGATGGAGATGAGCTCGATCTCGCGCAGGCTCAGACCGCCCTTTTCATTCTGTGATTCGAAGATGCCCTTGCGCAGCTTCATCCAGTCGACCAGAACATCCGGACGGTAACGGCCCAGCAGTTCGAATGGTTCCAGCACCTGGCCATAGACCTGCTTGCTGTAGGTGCGTATCGCCTCCAGTTCCTCATCCAGATCCCTGTCGCTCATTGCATCCTCCTTTCGGCTTGACATGCTTTCCGGCGAATTCTATAGTGCGTTCACCATTAAATCCATCGTTCACATCCATGAACGCAGCACGCAAGCCCCGGCTGGCAAAGCCGGAATCCGCCAAATCAGAATCGGTGAAGTCGGCACTGCGCGTGCTCGAGATGCTGGAGCTGTTTGCGGTGGCCTCGGAGCCGCTGGGGGTGAGCCAGCTGGCGCGCGACATGGACATTCCCAAGAGCAGCGCACAGGGACTGCTGAACACGCTGGTTTCCAAGAACTATCTGACACGCGAGCACAGCGGCTATCGTCTTGCGCCCGGCCTGGGCACCGGCAGCGCCTGGGTGGGCGGGGTGCACGCGCGCCTGGCGAATCTCGCCACGCCGGTGATGCGGGCCGCTGCTGAAGCCAGCGGGGAGTCGGCATTCCTGAGCGTCATGACGCGCCAATTTCGCATGCGCTTCGTGAGCAAAGTGGTCAGCCGCAACGAGGTGCGCTATGACGCTGCTCTCACGCATACGCGTGCGGCCTATAACACCTCCAGCGGACTGGTCATTCTGGCGTACAGGCCGGAGGCGGAAGTCGCTGCCTTTTTTCGCAAGGTGCCGCGCGAGGCGGCGACATCACACACGGTGATTGAGGAGCGGGAATTACGCCGCATCATCGCCAGGGCCAATCGAAATGGCTACGCCGATGTGCGTGACAGCCACGCCCTCGGCGTGTCCGGCGTGTCCGCACCCATCCTCGACCGGCAGGGCCTGGCCATCGCGGCGCTCACCCTGGGGGCGCCCACCTGGCGTTTCACCAAGGCGCGCGCGGCCATGATCAAGCAGGTGTTGAAGGGGGCGGTCGAATTAACGCGCGCCCTGAATTCAGGCGCCGTGGTGACGGACAAGATGGCCGCGTAGACGACCAACAAGGAGGAGTCGATGAAGGGTGTGCTTTCGAATATCCGCGTGCTGGACCTGAGCCGGCATCTGGCCGGTCCCTGGGCCAGCCAGATCATGGCCGACATGGGCGCGGAGGTCATCAAGGTGGAGCGTCCGCGCGTGGGTGACGATTCCCGCGCTTTCGGCTGGATCTATCTGAAAGACAAGGACGGCAGGGAAACAAAGGAGAACCCCTTCTTCCTCGCCGCCAACCGCGGCAAGAAGTCGGTGACGCTGGATCTGGCCAAACCCGAGGGCCAGGACATCGTCCGCCGACTGGCGGCGGTCAGCGATGTGGTGATCGAAAACTACCGGGTGGGTGCGCTGCAACGCTACGGTCTTGGCTATGAAGACCTCAAGCGCGTGAAGCCCGACATCATTTACTGTTCCATCACCGGCTTCGGCCAGGATGGCCCCTATCGCGATCGCCCCGGCTACGACACCATATTCCAGGCCATGGGCGGGCTGATGAGCATCACCGGCGTGCCCGACGGGCAGCCCGGTGCCGGTCCGGCAAAAACCGGCACCTCGGTATCGGACCTCATGACCGGCATGTATTCGTGCATAGGCATCCTGGGCGCGATCAATCACCGCCGTGATACTGGCCAGGGTCAGCACATCGACATGGCGCTGCTCGATTCCCAGGTGGCCGCCGTGAGCATCGAGGCCGCGCGCTATCTTCTGCTCGGCCAGATTCCCAAGCGCCTGGGAGACGTGAGTCCCAATACCGTGCCCACGCAGAACTTCCACTGCCAGGACGGTACGCTGGTGCTGGCGGTGGGCAACGACGGGCAGTTCGCCAAGCTCATGGAACTCATGGGCCGGCCGGAAATTGCCAGGGACGAGCGCTTCGCCAAGACCGTCGCCCGCAATCGCAATCGCGATGCGCTGATACCGGTGCTGGAACAGATCTTCCTCACGCGCCCGGTGCGGGAATGGGTGGATACTTTGGCTCCGGCCGGTGTGCCCTGCGGCCCGGTCAACGACATGCAGCAGGTGTTCGAGGATGAGCAGGTGCGGTACAGGCGCATGTGCGTGGAGGTGGAGCACGCGTCCCTGGGCAAGGTGCCCGCTGTGGCTAATCCCATCAAGTACTCCGCGACACCCATCAAGTACGACGTTTCGTCGCCGTCGCTGGGCCAGCACACCCGCGAGGTGCTGAGGGACTACGCGCAGGTCGCGGAGGCGGACATTGACGAGCTGTCACGCAAGGGCATCATCTGATCGGAACTTTGCCGTCCATACAAACTGAAAACGATACTGGAGGAGCCATGGCAATGAAGGCATTGGTGTGTGCATGCGCGGTTGGAGCCTTGTCCCTGCTGTCGGCAAATGCGCCGGCTCAGCAGGCCCAGCAATTTCCCGGCAAGCCGATCCGCTTCGTGGTGCCCTATCCCCCAGGCGGGGGCACTGACGGCGTGGGCCGCATCGTGAGTCAGCAGTTGACCAGCGCCTTCGGGCAGCAGACGTTCGTGGACAACAAGTCCGGAGGGCAGGGCATCCTGGGGGTGCGCTACGTGGCCACGTCCGCGCCTGACGGTTACACCCTCATCCTCGCTGACACGGGCAATTTCGCGGTGGCACCCTGGACCACCAAGGACCTTGGCTATCATCCCTTGCGCGATTTCGCCTTTGTCAGCTCGGCGTCTTCGCAGGGCTATCTGATCGTTGCCCACCCCAGCGTCCAGGTCAGGACCCTGAAGGAGCTGGTGGCCGTGGCCAAGGCGCGTCCAGGAGCGCTCAGCTTTGGCTCGACCTCGCAGGCCAACCAACTGGCCGGTGAGTACCTGAACATGCTCGCCGGCATCAACATTTTGCATGTCCCCTACAAAGGAGCCGGGCCGGCCATCACCGACCTGCTCGGCGGACAGATCAGCCTGTCCTTCGGCAGTGCCGCTGGCACCGCGCCGCATGTGAGGACCGGCAAATTGAACGCACTGGCGATCACCTCGACGACCCGCGCGTCCAACCTGCCCGAAGTTCCCACCGCGCAGGAAGCAGGTTTCCCGGACCTGGTGGTGACAAGCTGGTATGGAGTGGCGGCGCCGGCCAAGACCCCCGCCGATATCGTGGCGAAGCTCAATATCAACATCGTGCAGGCATTGAGGCAACCGGAGGTGATCGCGCAGATCAGCAAGTTCGGCCTGACCGCGGAAGGCAGTTCTCCGGAAGAATTTACCCGGTATGTAAAGGCCGAGTATGAGCGCTGGGGCATTGTGATCGACAAAGTCGGAATGGGTGCCAAGTAAGAGCGCACTGTAACCATCAGCAAATCCGAACGGCGGACGCGAGCCGTACTGCCGTCATCAGAGGAGGAAAGACCATGCATGGACTGCCGGTGGGCACACTCTTGATCGCCGCCTTGGCCTTGTTGGGAAGCGCGGGCACAGAGGTTCGGGCTCAGGCCTATCCAGCAAGACCGGTGCGCATTGTGTTGGGATATGCCCCGGGCGGGGGAGCAGACGCGCTGGCGCGGCTGCTGGCGAGCAAGCTGTCGGAAACCCCGGGTCAATCGGCTTTCGTCGAAAATCGCACCGGCGCGAGCGCATTGCTGGCCCTGTCCAACGTCGCAAGTTCGCCGCCCGACGGCTACTCGCTGCTGGTGATGGCCAATTCCAGCATTCATGCGCAGGCGCTGGCAGCCAAGCCCACGTTTGACATCGAGCGCGATCTTGCGCCCATTTCGCTGGTCGCGATCCAGCCGCAAGTGCTGCTGGTCAACCCGCAGGTCCCGGCGCAGAACATCAAGGAGTTCATTGCGCTGGCCAAGGCCAGGCCGGACCAGATCAGCTATGGCTCCTCGGGCGTGGGTGGGGCATCGCATCTGTCCGGAGAACTGTTCAATCTGCTGGCAGACGTAAAACTGTTCCATGTGCCCTACAAGGGCGGTGGAGAAAGCGTCGTGGCGGCGGCCTCCGGCCATATTCAGGCCACCTTCGCCAGCACCACCGCGGGCAAGACGCTGGCGGAGTCGGGCAAGCTGAGGGCGCTGGGGGTGACCAGTGCCAGGCGCACGCAACTCTTTCCTTCGGCGCCAACCATTGCCGAATCGGGTGTTCCGGGCTACGAGCACATCGTGTGGTATGGCGTGATGGCCCCTGTCGCCCTATCCGCGGACCTCGCGTCGCAAGTCAATGCGCTGATGGTGAAGATGGTGAATGCACCCGAGCTCAAGCCGCGCTTCATCAACCAGGGTCTGGAACCCCAGACCGGATCGGTCCAGCAGCTAAAGACCATGATTCGCGAGGAGTTCGCACAGGCGAGCAAGATCATCAAGGCGGCGGGCATCAAAGCCGAATAGCCGCGGCCTCTCAGGGGGCAGATTTCAGAAAGGGCATGAACATGGATTACAGTCACTATCAACACCTTATTGTCGAGATCGACGACGGACTTGCCAAGGTGACCATCAACCGTCCCGAGGTTTACAACGCTGTCAATCACGTGCTCCACAAGGAGCTGGGCAACATCTGGCGCGATTTCGACCGTGATCCGGATGTGCGTGTCATCGTCATCACCGGCGCGGGAGACAAGGCCTTTTCCGCCGGTGGCGACCTGGCCATGCTGGAACATCGCATGAGCCTGCCGGCGGAAGAGCGCTTCGAGGACGTGGCCAACAATGACGCGCGCGACCTGGTCTACAACATGATCAATTGCGACAAGGTCATCATTTCCGCCATCAACGGTGTGGCCGTGGGCGCCGGCCTGGCCGCGGCATTGATGGCCGACATCTCGATCATGGCCGAAGACGCAAAAATCGGCGACGGGCATATACGCCTGGGCGTGGTGGCGGGCGACCACGCCACCATGATCTGGCCGCTGCTGTGCGGCATGGCCAAGACCAAGTACTACCTGCTGACCTCGGAAATGGTGGATGGCAAGGAGGCCGACCGCATCGGCCTGGTGAGCAAGGCGGTGCCAAGGGCGGAAGTCGTGCCCACCGCCATGAAGATCGCCCGTCAGCTCGCTGACGGACCTGCCTTCGCGTTGTCCCTCACCAAGCGCTCACTCAACCAGTGGCTGCGCATGGGTGGCATCGCATCCTTTGATTATTCCCTGATGGCGGAGAAGCTGGCATTCCTCTCGGCCGATGCCCAGGCCGGCGTGAAGGCGGTGCGGAACAAGAAACCGGCGGACTTCCCTTCGGCGAAGTCGCGAAGCAAGAAGCACTGAGGCCGTTCAGCACAGGCACATACCTGCCTGGTCGGAGCATTCTGGATATACCGCTCTTCAGGTAAAGTCCGGTCTCGGTAACTGGCGATC
>CAXNIK010000070.1:0-12293 GCA_964202115.1 Burkholderiales bacterium | reverse complement strand
CTGAAATCGATTTCAACTCCTCCGGCAGAGGCTGCAAGGTGCCGTCGCGCTTGGCTTGATGGTACTTCTCGGTGATGTTGCGCTTCTTGTCCACATAGCCGTTTTGGATCAGATAGAACTCGATGTCCGTGGCCTGATCTTCCGAAAGCGTGATGGCGCCTTCCGGCGTGGCGATTTGCTTGCCTGAGAAATAGGCCTTGTCCGCCACCCTGGGCCGCGCCGACAGCGACTCGCTGATGTCCTTCTGCAGCGCGGATACGAAATCCTTGTAGCTTTCGCTGGCCACCACGGTGAGCACATTGATGTCGTGTACCGTCGCCGGATGATCCATGCGGTCGCCATCCTGGTTGACCGACAGGCGCAAACCGCGCCCTACCTCCTGCCGCCGGGAAATGGTGTTGTCACTGTGCTTGAGGGCGCAGATGACGAACACATTGGGATTGTCCCAGCCTTCGCGCAGCGCCGAGTGGGAGAAGATGAAACGCACCGGCTCCTCCAGCGACAGCAATTGCTCCTTCTTTCTCAGGATCAGGTCGTAGGCATCGACATCGTTGGAAAGGCCGGCGTTTTCACCCCGCTTTTCGATATCAGGGTCGGTCAGGCGCTGGGTCTTCTTGTCGATGGAGAAATAACCGCTGTGTAATGGCTGGACAGGGGTGGCGATACACTTGCAATCAAAGTGAGCCCTAAAACCAGTCTATAAGGCCGCTTGCAGTCAGATGCTTAGCGGATTTCCTCTTCCGCAAACGGCGAATCGCTCAATTTCGCCTTCTGCAGCCACACCACCCACGCCGCCCAGGCCAGACCCGCTGTCATCACGGCATAGCCCACCCAGCCCCAGAACAGGCCGATGCCGCGCGCGCGGCGCAGCAGCCCCAGATCGCCGAAGATGTTCTGCCAGTCGTGGCCGTCGCTTTCCGCGCCGGTCTTGCCGTCGAGCAGGCCGAGCTTGGGATCGAAGGCGTCGTACATGTACACGCCCATGTCGATGAGCGAATAGCCCAGCAGCCACAGCGCGATTGCCGCGCCGTAGGGATTGCGGTTCTTCACCAGCAAGGCGCCGCCAAGCACGATGGGCAGCAGATGCTGGCCAAGTGTTCCGCCCAGGGTCATGATGAACTGGCCGAACCAGCGAAAGATGGCGTAGTGCCCGGCCTCGTGAAAGGGAATCAGGATCGAGTGCAGGAAATTGCTGCCCGATTCCCCCGCCGGGATGTCCACATCGCGCCAGATCCACAGCGTCCACAATGCGAACACCACGAGGCCGGCGATGCGCGCGTTCCAGTTCATGCGCGAGACTTCATCGGGCACATGCAGCAGCAGGCCGGCAAGCCGGGCCGGTTCTGCCGCGTGCGTGGCTTGGTCGCCGGCGGAGTCGCGCGGGGTAGCCGCAATGTTTGCCGCAGGTCGCGGTGCGCGCACCGGAACGACGGAAAACTTCGCGAGGATGATGCCGCAGGCCGGGCAGGCGGCGGGAAAGGCCTGCTCTGCCGGCAGTGGCGCATGCGCGCACTTGGGGCAGGCCGGGTAGTTCATGGACAGCGAATAGTCCTGATATTAATCATATCGCTTACCCAATAGAGCCGTAGAGTTACATTCAAAACTGAATATATTATCCAGTGGCTTCCATCGGTCTCAGGTGGGTTCGTCGAACAGGCTGATCTGGCTGGCGCCGAAAGCCACGACCTGCTCCACGGCCTGTTTGGCCGCGGCGAGGGTGGGGCATTCGCCGAAATGCGTGCCGGCTTCCCAGCGATAGACACCGTCCCATTCATCCTTGGGCCCGAGCTTCACGCTGCCGACTTTTTTCTTGCCCTTCCAGTAGCTGTGCGAGAAATAGCCGCGCTCCCAGACGGGTTTGACGCCGCGCTTGCCTTGTCTTGTGGCCATGCTTCCTCCCGAACTGCGCTCAGGGGGGATGTTAACAGGCTTGTGGTGGGCTTGCCCCCTCCCCCGCTCGCTACGCTCGCAAGGGAGGGAGCACCCGCTCAGCGCACCGTCAACTCCAGCTCCACCTTCACCTCGCGCGTCTGCGCGCTGCCGGGGGTGGCGGCAGCGGTGGAGGCCTGCATGCGCTCGGCGGCCACGCCGGCTTCGCGCAGCGCCTCGACGATGCTGTTGTTGCGCGCCTTTGCCAGCTCGTCCAGCGCCCCTGGTGCCAGGGTTTGGCCTTCGCGCAGACGGCGCATCAGCATGGCGTAGAAGGGGCGCGCATCGGCCAGTTGCGGCTCGCCCGCGGCGAAGTTGCGCAGCTTGTCCAGCATGCCGGGTTTGGCTGCATTGGCCTTGAGCGCCTGGGCTTCGGCTGCGGTCTTGAGTTTGTCCAGCTCCGGTGCACCGAAACGCTCGGCGAAGAGGGCGCGTATGGCATCGCGGGTGCGCTTGTCCTGGATGGAGAGGCCGCCCGCGCTCTCGTCCTCGGCCACGTCGAAGCCGGCGCGCCGGGCGATCTCGCGCGACAGCGTGGCGCGTTTCAGGCGCTCCCCGTCGCTGATGCTCTCGGCGCGTCCGGGCACCAGCAGTTTGAGTTCCGGGCGCTTGGCCAGGGCGCCTGCCACCCTTTGCAGCTTCTCGCGCTCAGGCGGCAGCAGCCGGCTTTGTCCCGCTTCGAAGGCGATGGCCTTGACCTCATCGGCCTGGTTGCCGCCGCCGAACAGGCTGGCCAGTGCGCGGAAGGGCGCGGTGATGATGCCCGAGATGACATTGCCTATGGCGCGCCAGATGAGCGCGCTGTAATCGAACTGGGGATCATTCAGATTGCCGGAGATGGGTATGGAGATGTCGATGCGGCCGTCGCTGTCCTTCAGCAGTGAAATGGCCAGGGCGATCGGCAGGTCCAGTGCGGTGGGGCTGTCCACGCGCTCGCCCAGTTCCAGCTGGTCGAATACCGCAGCGTTGCTGCCTTCGATGTTGCTGTCTCGCACGGTGTAGCGCAGGTCCAGCGACAGTCGCCCGGAGGCGATGCGATAGCCGGCGAACTTGATGGCGTACCCCGAGGCGCGGGTGAGATCGAGATTGCGGAACTCCACGCGCAGATTGGTGCGGTTGCGCAGCTCGAAGGGATTGAGCGATCCGGACAGGCGCGCGTAGCCGAATTCATCCACGCCGCCTTCAAGAGAAAACTCGCTGCGTGTATTGCGGTCGCTGGACAATTCGCTGAACACGCCTTCCAGGTCGTGGATCTGGGTGGTGAATCCGGTGCTCAGGCTGTCGTCGGAGAACTGCAGCTCGCCCTGGGTGACGCGCAGTCGGCGCAGATCCAGCGAGATGCCGGTTTCGGGGTCAGGTGCGGCTGCGGTATCGGTGCGCACCGGAACCGGCGGCGTGGCGATGGTATCGACTGGCGCCGGC
Organism: Burkholderiales bacterium; assembly: GCA_964202115.1. Classification (GTDB taxonomy): domain Bacteria; phylum Pseudomonadota; class Gammaproteobacteria; order Burkholderiales; family SG8-39; genus CAIYPG01. The sequence continues at coordinate 8,942 of CAXNIK010000070.1, read as the reverse complement.
TTGGGCATGGGTTTGAAGGCGCGCCTCATGTTGATGCTGTTGTCCGCGGCGATCGCCAGCCGTCCTCGGGGCGCGATCAGGCGCAGCTCGTCCATGTTTATGCGCAGCGGCATGCCGCTCACGTTCAGGTTGTCGGTGACCAGTGATTGCCATCCCAGAATGCTGGACCCGGCTGCTTGTCCGGCCGCCGGTGTCGAGGCGGTTTCATCCATGGCCAGCTCATCCAGGCTGACCCGGCCGGTGTAGCGAAAGCTCTCCTTGCCGCCCAGTTGCAGCTCGCCCGCCAGCGACGCCGTTCCGGTGGCAATGCGCGCGCGGGTATGAGCGTCCACCTGTGACTGAAACAGCACCAGCGGAATGGCACCGGCCTCGATGCGCGCGCTGAGCGCGCCGCTTGCCGGCGTGGCCTGTCCGCGCGCGCTGATGAAGCCCTTGCTGCCGCGCAGCCCGGCCTTCATCTCGAAGGACAGGGGGCGCGAGCTGTCAGTCGAGACATCGCTCATGTTTGCCGTCATGCCATCCAGTCCCAGGTCCAGGCGCAGGCCGGCATCGGCCAGGGACAGGCTGCTGTCGCTCAGTTCGACACGCGCTATGTTCGCCTTCCAGGGTGCCGCGGGTTTGGTGGCAGTGGCGGCTGGAGTTGTGGTCGCCACTGTTGTCGTAACGGGCACGCGCAAGCTTTCCAGATCCAGCCTGCCATTGGCATCGCGCTTCGCCTCCATCGCCAGACCGGCAATGCGCGCCTGCTGCACCGACAACTGCTGCCCGGGCACATCGAGGGCGATCCCCTGCAGGGCGAGGCCCTTGAGTTTCATCAACGGCGAGGGCGTATCGCCGGCCTGCAGCAGGCTCAGGTCAGTGATGCCGGCTTCACCGCTGAAACGCAGGGGTGTCTTGTTGTCCTGCTGCAACTCGCCCGAGAGAGTGGCTTCACCCGAGGCAATGCGCACCCTTGCCTGTGCATTCACCAGGGGCTGCACCAGCGCCAGCGGTATGGCAGCCAGTTCCAGTTGCGCCTTGAAGGCTGCGGTGGCCGGCGTCGCTTCGCCGCGCGCGCTGAGGCTGCCTTTGCTGTCGCGCAACGCGGCCTTCAGCTCGAAACTCAAGGGTGTTACAGCATCCGTGGACAGCTTGTCCACGCGCGCGCTGATGTCCTGCAGGCCAAGGGCCATGCGCGTTCCGGCATCGGCAAAGGCAACGCTGGATGTATCCAGTTCGGTGCGCTCTATGCTGACCGCCCAGGGTTCCGAAGCGGGCTCCTCCGGCGGGCGCTGCTTCAAAATGTCCTGGAGATCCAGCTGGCCCTGGGCGTTTCGCTGTGCAGCCACGGCCAGTCCGGACAAGCCCAGTTGCTGCACCGATAAGTGCTTTTTCTGCAGGTCCAGCGCCAGGCCTTGCACGGCGAATCGCTCCAGCTTCACGGCTGCGGGCGTATCGGCATGGGCCCCGGGAAGGGCCAGGGCGAAGTCCGTTATGGTGACGGCCGCGTCCGCCAGCATGAACTGCGGACGGCCTTCCCTGATCTCGAAGCGATGCGGCAGTTTCAGCTCGGCGCGGCCGGACGTTATCTGCCCCGCCAGATACGAATCCAGGTAGGGCATGAGCGCGGGCAGGAGCATTTCGCTGACTTCGAGACTGCCGCTGGCGGTGAGGGGCTGCAGCGACATCTCGCCCTGCCAGCGCAGCTTCGCGCCATCGGGTGTGCGGGCATTCAGGGCGTACTTGCCCTTGCCCTTGTCCGCGTCCATGGTGGATACCGAGCTGAGCGTGAGGGTGAACTGCTCGAAGCGGCTGGCGTAGGGCTTGCGCTGGTCGGAGTAGTGGAGCACTCCATCCTCGACAGCGACCGTGCCTATGCGAAAGCGGGGCAGGGTGCTGCCGGGCTTGGCGCCGGCCTGGGCAGCCTGAGCAGCCTGAGGATGGGGTCGCGCCAGCGCGGCCAGGTTGAGCTTGTCGTCCTTGTCGATGTCCACATGCACCACCGGTTTGACCAGGCGCACTTCGGAGAGCACCGGCGCGAAGAACACGAGCGAGCGCCATTCCAGATCCACGCTGGCCTGCGCGATGCTCAACATCGGCCGGCCTTGCGCATCCTCGATGGCGATGTCGCTGCCGCGCGCCGTCAGCGTGATGGGATTGAAGCTGAATTCGCCCAGGCGCAGGCGATGGCCGGTGTCCTGCAACAACTGCGGCGCCTTGCTCATGACCAGGCTGGGCACCAGCATGAAGCCGGCCAGCGCATACAAGGACATTGCGGCCAGCAGCGCGAGGGAAACGGCAACGATGATTGGGGTGCGTGATTGCATTGGAATGCCTAGTTGCCAAATTCTAAAGCCTAAGCCCTGCTCCAAAGCGTGGACTTTGTGCGCTTGGAGAAAAATCATGTGATCATGGCTGCTCCAATCGGAGAGGGAAAACACATGCACAAGATTCTCTGGGCCCATGTGGCCTTGCTGGTTGCAGCCTTGCCTGGTTACCTGCACGCCCAGGCCAACTGGCCGACCAAACCGGTGCAGATGATCAGCCCCTACGTGCCCGGCGGCACCACCGACAAGGATGGCCGGGTGTGGGGCCAGAAAATGAGCGAGGCGCTGGGCAAACCCTTCGTGCTCGATTTCAAGCCCGGCGCCGGCAGCACCGTGGGCTCGGCCTATGTGGCCAAGTCGCCGCCCGACGGCTACACGCTGCTGGTAGTGACCTCGGGCTATTCCATCACTGCCGCCACCTACAAGGACCTGTCCTACGATCCGCTCAAGGACCTGCTGGGGGTGACCATGACCATCAAGCGGCCGACGGTGCTGATGGCGCATCCGTCGATGCCCATGAACAATTTCGAGGAATACATCGCCTATGTGCGCGCCAACCCGGGCAAATTCAACTTCGGCACCTCGGGCGCGGGCGGCCTGTATCACCTCATGGGCGAGTGGATGCACAGCGAGACCAAGACCAAGGTCACCTTCGTCAACTACAAGGGTGCCAGCCCCATGTTCGTGGACCTGGTGGCCGGGCGCGTGAACGGCTCGCCCGCCAGCTACTTCAACGCGCTGCCCTTCGCCAAGGCCGGCAAGGTCAAGGTCATCGCCATCATGAGCAAGGAGCGCCTGCCCTATCTGCCGGGCATCAGGACCGTGGCCGAGCAGGGCATACCGGAGTTCGACTACACGGCCTGGGGCGGCATTCTGGCACCCGCCGGTGTGCCGGCCGCGGTGCTCAGTCGTCTTAGCGCGGAGTCGGCGAAATACGCCAAGGATGCGGCGGTGCTGGCCCATTACGCCACGGTCAACGACGGTACCGTTGTCGTGGGCGCCACGCCGGCGGAATTCCAGAAGGTGCTGGTCACCGAGATCACGCGCTGGCGCAAGCTGGTGAACGAGAACGGCATCCAGCCGGAGCTGGAGTAGCGAGCCGGCGTTCTGCGTTCGTGGCGATCGACCATACAGGCGAGGTGACCGGGGCCGCGGTGTCGGTGCCGCAGCAGCAGTTGCCGTCTCGAGCGCATCGCATCGAATTTACCGGCACCGGGTCGGAGTACTTCCGCATCTGGATATCCAATCTGGCGCTGACGGTGATTTCCCTGGGCATTTACTCGGCCTGGGCCAAGGTGCGCCGGCTGCAGTACTTCCATCGCAACACGCGCCTGGGCGGTGCCGGCTTCGATTACCACGCCGATCCGCAGGCCATATTGCGCGGCCGGCTGCTCGCCATCGGCCTGTTCTTCGTCTACAACATGCTGGGCAGCTTCAGTGTGGTGGCGGGCCTCATCGGTCTGGTGGCGGTGATGGCGGGCATGCCATGGCTGCTGCTGCGCTCGCTCAAATTCCGGCTGCGTTACACCTCCTATCGCAGCGTGCGCTTTCGCTATCCCGCCCCGTTGCGCGGTGCCTATTCCGCCTATCTGCTGTGGCCCATGTTGACTGGTTTCAGCTTCGGGCTGCTCGGGCCGCTGGCACATCTGCGCGCGCGGCAGTACCAGACCGACAACGCCGCCTTCGGCATGACGCATTTTCATCTGCACGCGCGCGCCGGCCAGTTCTACGCCCTGTACGGCATGGCCATGGGGCTGGCCTTGGTTCTGCTGGGGACGGAGGGGCTTGTGCTGTGGCGGCTGGGCGAGGGCATGATCAACAAGGAGAGCGAAGCGGGCCCGGGCGGCATGGGCGGCGTCATGGGCCTGATCGTGGGAGGCGTGCTGCTGGCATGGCTGATCATGATTTTCGTGGTCGCCTGGGTGCAGGCGCGGCTGCAGAATCTCATCTGGAATTCCACCACTCTGGGCCAGCACCGTTTCACCAGCGAGGTGCGCTCCCTCGAATTGTTCGGCCTCATGCTCATGGTGCGCGTGTTGACTGTGCTGACCCTGGGCCTGTACCAGCCCTTTGGCGTGATCCGCCTGATGAAGTACCGCCTGGAGCGGGTGGCGATGGTGGGCGCGGAAAGCCTGGACGATTTCGCCGCTGGCGCGCGCGAGGAAGTCGCGGCCATCGGCGATGAGGCCGTCGAGTTCCTCGATATCGACATTTCGCTGTAATGCAGGGTCAGGTCTTGGACGTACTCAACGCGGCCTACTTCGACGGTCGAAGCTCGCGCCGTTACAGCATTAGCCTGACGGTGAGCGATGGTGTCCTGCATCTGGCCGGAGACGGCGTGGATAGACACGAGCCGCTGGCCTCGGTGCGGGTCTCCGAGCCCATGGGGCCGGCGCGCATTCTGAGTTTTGCCGATGGCGCGCATTGCGAGGTGACCGACCTCGAGGCACTGTCGCGCCTGCTGGATGCGACCGGACATCGGGACGGCTGGGTGGTCAGGGTGCAGCGGCGCTGGGATGTCGCGCTGGCATCCTTTGCCGTCATTGCCGTGGTTCTGGCCGCTGGCTATATCTGGCTGCTGCCCTGGACGGCGGAGCGCATTGCCGCAGCGCTACCCGAGCTCATCGTGTCGCAGATCGAGCGCAATGTCATGACGCAAATCGATCATGTGCTCTCGCCCAGCGAGCTGGACGACAGCAGACAGAAAGCATTGCAGGAGCGGCTCGCCGGCTACGCGCGCCTGCTGCCCGATGCACCGCCGGTGCGCGTGGCCTTTCGCAAAGGCGGTCCTGTGGGCGCCAATGCCCTGGCCCTGCCCGGTGGCCAGATCATCGTCACCGATGAGTTGGTGAATCTGGCCCGGGACGATGACGATATCGCGGCGGTGATGAGTCACGAACTGGGGCATGTGGCCGGCCGGCACGGCCTGCGCCAGGCGGTGCACAGCACCGTCATCGGCCTGGTGGTGGGCTGGATGGTGGGCGATTTCTCCAGTGTTCTGGCCATCGCGCCCACGGTCTACCTGCAGACGCATTACTCGCGCGATTTCGAGCGCGAGGCCGATGACTACGGCGCGCGCCTGATGCGCGCCAACGGCCTGTCACCCTCGCGCCTGGCCGACATGCTCGAGCGCATACAGACCAGCCACCAGCCGGCGTCGGGAGCAGCCGGGAAGTCCCTGGAGGATGTGCAGAAGCAGTCCGGCATCACGGACTACTTTTCCACGCATCCCTCCACCGCGGAGCGCCTGCGCCGGCTGAGGGAGAACTGACCAGCGGCCAGATCAACGCGCCTTGCCGAAGGCGCCTTTCGCGCGCAGATCCGCGATCTGTTTGTCGTCCAGGCCCAGCACCGACTTCACCACTTCCTCGGTGTGCTCGCCCAGGCGCGGCGAGGGCGTGCGTATCGCACCGGGTGTGGCCGAGAGGCGCACGCCGGGGCCGGCCATCTTCACCGTGCCGGCCGAGGGATGGGTCATGGTCACCAGCGAGCCGCGCGCCTTCACCTGCGGATGCTCGATCACCTGCGCCAGGTTGTTCACCGCACCCACCGGCACGCCCACTTTCACCAGGATGTCTTCCCATTCCTTGTAGCCCTTCTTCATGAAGGCTTCCTGCAGTTTGGGGATGAGTGCGGCGCGATTGTTGGCGCGATTGGCGTTGGTGTTGAAGCGCGGATCGTCGGTCAACTCGTTGCAACCGATGGCCGGGCAGAAGGCCTTCCACAGCTTGTCGCTGCCCACGGCGATGGCAATGTCGTCGGTCGCCGTGCGCAGGGTCTGGTAGGGCAGCACTGCCTTGTAGGCCGTGCCCATGGGCGCAGGAAGAGTGCCGCTGGCACAAAAGGCGCTGATCATGCCGCCGAGCAGGCCGATCTGGCCTTCCATCATGGACACGTCCACATGCTGGCCCTCGCCTGTCTTCTCGCGCGCGCGCAGCGCCAGCATGATGCCGTAGGCGGCATTCATGCCGGCGGTCAGGTCGGCGATGGACACGCCGGCGCGCACGCCGCGGCCGCCTTCCTCGCCCGTCACGCTGATCATGCCGCTCTCGGCCTGCACGATGAGGTCCATGGCCGGGCGCTCGCGGTAGGGGCCGTTCTGGCCGAAGCCGGACACCGAGCAGTAGATGATCCTGGGGTTGTGCTTCTTGCCCACTTCGTAACCCAGGCCCAGGCGCTCCAGCGCGCCGACGCGGAAGTTCTCCAGCACCACGTCGGCCTTCTTCACCATGTCGAGAAAGAGCTGCTTGCCCTCGGCCGTTTTCAGGTCGAGCGCGATGCCCTTCTTGTTGCGATGGAGCGCGACGAAGTACTCGGTCTCGCCGCCGGGCAGGGGAGTGCCCCAACTGCGGGCGATGTCGCCGGAGCCGGGCGGCTCGATCTTGATCACGCGGGCGCCGAAGTCGGCCAGCATGGTGGAGCAGAAGGGGCCGGCGAGCGCATGGCTCAGGTCCAGCACGGTGACATCGTCCAGCGGCATGGTTTGCGAGGGCATTGAGTCTCTCTCCAGGGATATTGTTATATTGAGCAGCCCGGATTTTCCTACATGACGCTGGTTTGCGCGACTACCCAGTAACGCCCGAATCGTCCCAGTACCTGCCACAGCAGCACGGCAGCGGCGTTCAATTGCAGCCAGCCGGCGGCAAGGCACAAGGCATCGCCTGCGAGCGGCAGCCAGCCCAGGGCGGTTGCGGGCGCACCCCAGCGTCGCAGGCGTTCCAACTGATGTGGGGTCAGAGTCACTTTTTTCGTGCCCAGGCGTAACCTGCCGCGCGTCAGTGAAAATGTGACTCTGACCCCACTAAACCAGCGCCCCAGCGCATAGGTGGTCATGCCGCCGGCGGTATTGCCGGCGGTTGCCACCAATAGCGCCGGCCAGAGCAGATCCGGATGCAGCCTGAGCACGCCAAACAGCGCGGCTTCGGATGAGAAGGGCAGCAGCGTGGCGGCAATGAAGGCGGCGGCGAACAGCGAAGCCAGGCTGCCTTCGGGGGATAACAACATGTCCATGCCCGAGCATAGGGGCAAGTCCCGCGGCAAGTCCATCGTGTACAGTAGCGGCTCTTTGCGCAACGCAAACTGTCAGCTGGCCATGAACAACGATTACCTGGAACGCATACTCAAGGCGCGCGTCTATGACGTGGCCATCGAGACGCCGCTGGAGCTGGCGCCCAATCTGTCGGCACGCGTGGGCAATCGCATTCTGCTCAAGCGCGAGGATTTGCAGCCGGTTTTTTCCTTCAAGCTGCGCGGCGCCTACAACAAGATGGCACAACTCACGCCGGCGCAATTGAAGCGCGGCGTCATTACCGCCTCGGCCGGCAACCATGCCCAGGGCGTGGCCCTGTCGGCGCAGAAGCTGGGCTGTCGTGCCGTCATCGTCATGCCCACCACCACGCCCAGGATCAAGGTGAACGCCGTGGCCTCGCGCGGCGCGCAGGTGGTGCTGGCCGGGGAGTCCTATTCCGATGCCTACGTGGAGGCGCGCAAGATCGAGAAGCGCCGCGGCTACACCTTTGTGCATCCCTACGACGATCCGGATGTGATCGCCGGGCAGGGCACCATCGCTATGGAGATCCTGCGCCAGACAAATGCACCGATCCACGCCATCTTCGTCGCCATCGGCGGTGGCGGGCTGATTTCCGGCATCGCTTCTTACGTGAAGCGCCTGCAGCCGCAGGTGAAGATCATCGGCGTACAGCCGGTCGATTCGGACGCCATGTCCCGCTCGCTCAAGGCGGGTCGGCGCGTGGTGCTTGACCATGTCGGCCTCTTCGCCGACGGCGTGGCGGTGAAGCAGGTGGGCGAGGAGACCTTCCGCATTTGCCGCGAACTGGTGGACGAGATCATCCTGGTCGACACCGACGCCATCTGCGCCGCGATCAAGGACGTGTTCGAGGACACGCGTTCCATTCTCGAGCCGGCCGGGGCGCTGTCCATCGCCGGCGCCAAGGCCTATATTGAGCGCGAGGGCATCCGCGACGAGAAGCTTGTGGCCATAGCCTGCGGCGCCAACACCAATTTCGACCGCCTGCGCTTTGTCGCCGAGCGCGCCGCGGTGGGCGAGCATCGCGAAGCCATACTGGCGGTGACCATTCCGGAGCGGCCGGGCAGTTTCAGGCAGTTCTGCTCGCTGCTGGGGGCGCGCAACATTACCGAATTCAACTACCGCATGGCCGACACCGACGCCGCCCATGTGTTTGCCGGCATCGAGGTCCAAGGCCAGGCGGAAACGCGCAAGATCGTGGGTAATCTCAAGCGCCATGGCTTTGGCGCCATCGACCTGTCCGGCAATGAAATGGCCAAGCTGCACGTGCGCCACCTGGTGGGGGGACGGGCGCCCCTGGCCAAGGGCGAGCTTATCTACCGCTTCGAGTTTCCCGAGCGACCGGGCGCGCTGATGAATTTCCTCAACGCCATGCGCTCGGACTGGAACATCAGCCTGTTCCACTACCGCAACCAGGGCGGCGACAACGGCCGCGTGCTGGTGGGCATGCAGGTGCCGAAGAAGGACATGGCGCAGTTCCGCGCCTTCCTCAAGACCCTGGGCTATCCCTGCGTCGACGAGACGGCCAACCCGGCTTACCATCTGTTTCTGGGTTGACCGGGTATGGGGAGTATTCGCTCGAATTGTTA
>CAXNIK010000069.1:0-12318 GCA_964202115.1 Burkholderiales bacterium | reverse complement strand
AAATTACCCGACCTCATGGAACTCGCCGCAGCCGAGTTCGTTGTGATCCTGCGCAGAATCAACCGCCGTGCGTGACGTGGCGCTCGAGAAACGTTCGCGAGCCTGACCCTTTTATCCCTTTTCGCCGTGACTCCATGGGGCCGGGTGCGCCGGGCCATGAACTCAAGTGCTGGCGGCCCCCAGAGAATCATTGCCCTCCGTTTTTTGCCGGTGTTACCATAGTGTCACCTTTTTCCGGAGCACTGCAGTGTCCACGACTTCCTTGAAACTTCCAGAAGACATAAAGCAGCTCGCGGTTGCGGCCGCGAAGAACCAGGGTGTCACGCCACACGCCTTCATGGTCGATGCGATCCGCGCGGCTGCAGTGGCGGCAGAAAAACGCGCGGCTTTCATTGCCGATGCGGTTGCATCAAGAGCTGAAACCCTCAAGTCCGGCAAGGGCCATTCCGCGGCCGATGTTCATGCCTACATCCGGGCGCGGGCGCAAGGCAAGGCCGTTTCCAAGCCGAAGACCAGGTCTTGGCGCGACTGATTTATTCCATGCGAGCGCTCGAAGACCTTGAGCGGCTCACTGATTTCCTTCTCGAAACAGAGCCGGCCGCCGCGCTGGAAACGGTCGAGCTGATTTCGGAAGCGGTACTGATACTCGAGAATCATCCAATGGTCGGTCGCCCTGCCGAGCACGACATGAGAGAGTTGGTCATCTCGCGCGGCCGGACCGGTTACCTTACTTTGTACAGCTACGAGGAGGAGCGTGACACCGTGCTGATACTTGCGATCCGGCATCAACGCGAAGCCGGCTATGCCCCGGAGTAGGATTATGAATATTCACAGGCTTTGCGTTTTTTGCGGTTCCAGCTCCGGAAACGATCCCGCCTACGGCGAGCTGGCTGCGCAGTTGGGCCGGACCCTGGCGCAACGCGGCATCGGCCTGGTGTACGGCGGCGGCCGCGTCGGGCTCATGGGTGTGCTGGCCGATGCCGCGCTCAAGGCAGGCGGGGAGGTGATCGGCGTGATCCCGAAAGCGCTGCTGGACCGGGAACACGGTCACGGCAGCCTGACTCAATTGCGGGTGGTTGATTCGATGCACGAGCGCAAGGCGCTCATGGCCGAGCTGGCGGACGGCTTTGCGGCGCTTCCGGGCGGCATAGGCACGCTGGAGGAGATCTTCGAGGTGTGGACCTGGTCCCAGTTGGGAATACACCGCAAGCCCTGCGGCCTGCTCGACGTGGGAGACTTCTTCGCGCCACTGGTCCGCTACCTGGATCACGTGGTCCAGACCGGGTTCGTCAGTTCCACAACCCGGGCAATGCTGACGGTGGCGGCATCCCCGGATGAGCTTCTCGCTCAGTTCTCCGCCTATGAGGCACCTGCGCTGGCGCAGTGGGTCACGCCCGCGCAGACCTAGCTGCCAGGCAACTCTGTTGATGAACGTCCTTTTAATCAATACATAACCGGGAGATTGCAATGGGAATGGCATTTTGTCGTCGCTGCGGTAAGGAAATTCAGGAGACTGTCCCGACTTGTCCGCACTGTGGTTCGCCGCAGGGAGCCGTCGAAGGGCTTGGCAATCGGCGTAGCGTTGGCAAGCTCATAGGCTGGGGTTTTGTCTGGACGCTGGTATTTTGGGTGGCATCGTTGTTTCTGCTTGGAGCAGTAGTCGGGTTTATGAACCCGGAGAATGCGCATGCGGCAGGGGCCAAGGTCGGCGAATCCATGTCCGGAATATTTTTTCTGATTGCAATTGGGCTATCGGCCGTACTGACGGTCACAGGGATATTGCCCGGTACCAAAAAGTCTTGATTGACGCACGAGCATTCGAAAGAGCGCTCAACCAATTGCTTCAGCGCAGGTGCATGAAGCCGCGCGCCGGTGAGTCTTGACGTTGAGGTTGGTCCTCATCAGGCTGGACCCTATGTGTTGGATTTATTGACATCACTTCAAACTCAGTGTCAAACTGCGAAGCGTGAAAGCCGTACTGCTGACCCAAACACGCGTCGCGTACACCGATTCAGCCTTTGCGCAGATCGTCGTCTGGGAAGTCCCGCACTCCCTGGAAGGCTCGACGCATTCGTACAAGTACCGGCTGGCCTTTGTGGTCGATGGAGTCTGCGTTCTCCGCTTCGACAACGAATCCGGCAAGGGCGACCATCGGCACACGCTCGACGGGGAAGCACGCTACCGATTTTTATCACTCGACAGGCTCTTCGCCGACTTTGACCGAGATATCCGGAGGTTCCTCCATGAAGACCGTAATACTTGATGTGCGCACGCCCAAGGCGGCAATGGCCGACGCGCTCGCCGCTGTCAAATCGCGCAGACCGCAGAAGTCGGCGCGCATCTCTTTCGCAACGCCGGAACTGCTTTGGCGGGTACTCACCGCCAAGAGGTGGGAACTGTTAAAAGCGCTGTGCGGTGCAGGCCCGGTCTCGATCCGGGAGGCTGCGCGCAGAGTCGGCAGAGACGTGAAGGCAGTTCACTCGGATGTTACTGCGCTGCTCCTGGCGGGCGTGCTGGATCGAACCGAATCGGGGCAGATCGAGTTCCCATACGAAGCCGTGAAAGTCGAGTTCATGCTTGAGGCGGCATGAGGCCTGACCGCGCACGGAACTCGGACAACCTGTTCACTGACGCCGCCGCCCCCCACCAAGGCGAGCGCTTCGACACCCTCCTCAGCCACAGGAACCTGGTGATCGAGCGAATCGTCAGTTCGGCAGCAATGACTCCGAAAGAGTACGCGCAAGCCCAGGACGAATGGGTTCTTCTGGTCAAGGGAGAAGCCGTGCTGCAGGTAGCGGGAGAGTCGATCTCCCTCAAGTCAGGCGACCATCTGTTCCTGCCGGCCGGTGTGCCCCATACAGTTGAGCGTGCCTCGGATGGCGCCATGTGGCTGGCTGTTCATCTTCATCCTGAACAAGCGGCGCCGCCCCCCTCTCAGTCAACGTAAAGCCTGGTGGCACCCGTTGAATTGAGCTTTCGGCCTACAACTGATCCGCCGTAATCCCCGCCGCCTTCACCACGGCCTCCCAGCGATCGAACTCCTTGAGAAACTCCACGCGCAACTGCTCCGGCGGTATCGGCGGTGCGGCTTCGGAATTGTCGGCGGCGAATTTGGCTTTTACTTCCGGCGTGGCCAGGAGCGTTGCCACCTGGTTGTTGAGGAAGGCCACCACGGGCGCCGCTGTCTTGATCGGCGCATACAGCGTGTAGGTATTGCTCAGCTCGAAATCGGGCACGCCGGATTCGGCGAAGGTGGGCAGGTCGGGGAAATCGGCCATGCGCCTGGGGCTGGTGGCGCCGAGGATCTTGGCCTTGCCCGAGCGCACCAGCGGCAGGCCGGACAGCGCGCCGAGCAGCAGATCCAGCCGGCCCGCTGCAATGTCGATATTGGCCGGGCCGTTGCCCTTGTAGGGGATGTGCACCATCTTCACCCCGGCCCCCATCTGGAACATTTCCATGCCGAGGTGAATGACCGAGCCCACGCCCGATGAACCGAAGTTGAGCTTGCCCGGGTTGGCCTTGGCCAGGGCGATGAGCTCGCGCACGTTGTTGGCCTTGAAACCCACCGGCGCGTAGGCCAGGTAGTACTGCGAGGACTGGCGCGCCACCGGCACGAAGGCCTTGCGGATGTCGAACTGGAGCCGGTTGAATACACCGTTCAGGATCATGGAATTGCTGGTGCTCATCAGCGTGTAGCCGTCCGGCGTGGCATCGGCCAGCAGGCCCGCGGCGATGGCGCCGTTGCCGCCGGCCTGGTTGTCCACGACGACGGCGCGCCCCAGGCGCTCGCCCAGCTTTTCGGCGACGGCGCGCGAGATCATGTCGAGGCCTCCGCCCGCGGCGGAGGACACCAGCACGCGGATGGGCTTGGTCGGAAAGCCGTTGGGGCCGTTGGGCCCCGTGGGCTTTTGCTGCGCCTGGGCCGTGCCCGTGGCGCAGGCCAGGGCAAGCAATGATGCAACTGACGCTGTCACAGAATCTGCAACTGAACTACCGTTCTGCTGGGCCATCTTCCACTCCTTTGGTTTGCTGGTGGCCGCTGCGCGCGTAGAAGCGCACGGCGTTGTCCCAGAAGAGCTTGCGCCGGCGCGTTTCGGTGAGGTTCCAGGCCATGACCTTGTTGACCGACTCGGGGTAGTAGCTCTCGCCGTGCGGGTAGTCCGAGCCGAACATGAGCACATCCTCGCCGATCAGGTCGAACACCGAGTTGGTCATCTGCTCGCCCTCGAAGATGTCGATGCTCTGGAAGTAGCGCCCGCTCAGCGCGTATTCGCTGGGCTTCTTCTTCACATCGTCGGACAGGGCCACACGCATGGTCTTGTGGAATTCGTCCAGGCGCAGCAGCCAGCAGGGCAGCCAGCCGTGGCCTGCCTCCAGCGTGCCGATGCGCAGGCGCGGATAGCGCTCCATGACGCCGGCGCCGATCAGCGCGGCGATGTTGCGCTGGCCGCACCAGGGGTGGGCGGCAGCCGATTGCAGGAAGCGGTTCTCCCAGGTGTCCAGGCCGCCCGGCGCATAGGGCGGGAAGGCGGTGAAGGCATGCAAGGCCACCACCAGGTCGAGCTCCTGCGCCGCGCCCCACAGCGGCTCCAGGTCCGGATGGTCCAGGGGCGTTCCCTCGGCCGCATAGACCAGCATGCCCCAGGGCCAGCGCGCCTTGCCCCAGCGGTGCATCTCCTCGATGCTGCCGGCGACATCGCGCGTGGACACCATCATCAGGCCGCCCAGACGGTCCGGGGCGGCGCTGCAATAGTCGTTCATCCAGCGGTGATAGGCGCGGTACATGCCCATCTCCAGCACCGTGTCGCCGTAGCCGGAGAAGCTGCCGAACCAGGCCGAGGGCAGCATGAAATTCACGTCGATGCCCTCGATGTCCATCTCCTGCAGGCGCACCGCGGGATCGAGCTGCACGCGCGGGGAAGGCTTTTTCACATCGAGCGGGCTGACGCGGGTGTTGGGCGAGCCGTTCAGCGTGGTCTGATCGCGAAAGGCCTCGGCCATGCCCAGCTTGCGGCGATAGCTGCGCTCGGTCATGGTGTAGGTGGTGTGGCCCTCGTAGCCCCCTTTCAGCGTGCTCACGCGCTTGACATGCTCCCAGGCGGGAAACTTCTCGCGCTCCGCGGCGGTGATGTACGGCTCCAGCGCCTCCATCACCGGCCCGACATGGGTGTCGCTGTCGAAAATACGGTAGCCGTTCTTTGCCATTGCATTCCTCCTGATTATTATTGTGTGCAGCAGGCCGCAGCCTACACCGGCGGGGCGCAATTGGCACGCTGCGGCACGCTGTGGCGCGCAAAGGGAGGGGCTATGCGCAAGGCCGGCCTATAAAGAACGGCAAATGTCGTTTCGTCCGGCACTCGGCGATAATGAAAAAAATTGCATTGACCCATCGAACCGAACGCCCGGCCTCACGACATGTCCCACGCTTCCGACGAGATGCACGCCTACTACGCGGCCCGCGCCCCGTACTATGACGCGGTCTATCTCAAGCCCGAGCGGCGCGAGGACATCGCCTTCCTGGCCGCGCACCTGCCCGAACGGTTTCGCGGTCGAGCGGTCATCGAGGTGGCCTGCGGTACGGGCTACTGGACGCAACACATCGCACCGGCCGTCTCGCGCATGGTGGCCACGGACGGAACAGAAGAGCCGCTTGCGTTCGCGCGTTTGCGCCCAGGCACCGACAAGGTGGTCTATAGGCTGGCGGACGCGTATGCGCTTGCCGATGACCTGGGCAGCTTCGACGCGGCCTTCGCCGGCCTGTGGTTCTCCCATATCCCGGTCAGGGCCCGCCTTGCGTTCCTGCGCGGGCTGCACGCCCTGCTCGAGCCCGGAGCCCGCGTCGTGATGATCGACAACAACGAAGTCCAGCTTCGCGACTTCCCGATTGCCGAGACAGACGCGGATGGCAATACCTACCAGCACCGGCAACTGCGGGATGGCTCCATGCATCGCGTGCTGAAGAATTTCCCGTCGGAGGTGGCGCTTCACGACCTACTGGCACCGCTTGCAGGCAACATTACCTATCGGAACCTGCAGAATTTCTGGTTGCTCGAGTACGAGGTCTACGGTGACACCTGAGCTTGCCCTGATGCAGTGGACAACTTATCAGTGGTGTTACCGCAGGATATTCGCTGATTTTGAGCCGCACATGCCGGCCATCGCGCAGTGGTTCGCCGAGCACCCACCGAAGGATGCTTGATGAGGCGAAGGCAGTTCTAGGCTTGGAAAAATATGATCAATATACTGATAAAGTCATTTATTAATGAGCACAAATTAGAAAATTGTACTCATCGATGTAGAGTATTTTCCGCATTCCCCAGAACAGCGGACGCGGCATTCCGCCGCCATCGATCTTCGAGCGATATCCAGGCCCGGCACAAGCCGCTGATCTTCCGAATGAAGCCAAAGCGCTCTTAAGCAATCGCGCAATGAGTTCCAGAAGCCGCCGCGTGCTCCAGGCAATCCTGTATGAGGTCTTTGCCATTGCCTTCGTTGGTCCCGTACTAAGCGTGGCCTTCGACAAGCCAGCCGCTTCCACTTTGGCATTGGCGGTCGTTCTATCCAGCATAGCGCTCAAGCATAGCGCTCGGGTGGAACTACCTCTTCAATACGATCTTTGAGCGGTGGGAGTCCCGTCAGGCCAAGCGAGGGCGCTCATTCGCCAGGCGCCTGGCGCATGGCATCGGCTTCGAAGGCGGCCTCGTGGTCATACTGGTCCCGGTCATGGCGCTCTGGCTGAAGATCTCGCCTCTCAATGCGTTGCTGGCGAACATCGGGCTCCTGGCATTCTTCTTCGTCTATGCGATTGCTTTCACGTGGGCTTTCGATCGCGTTTTGGGCCTTCCAGAGTCCGCGGGGAAGCGCGGTGAGGTCTAGGCAGTGGCGTCAGTTTCAAGCCGCGCCCGTGTACCGCTCGATGTCGTACGCCGCCGGATCGTGGTACGCCGCCGGGTCATCGGCCGGGTCCAGCTGCTTTGACAGCAGCCCTTCTTCGATGGCCTTGATCTGCAGCGCCAGATGCCGGGAGTTGACCCGGACGTTGGCAAAGCCCCCACCCATGAACCACAGGCCCGGCTGGGCGGTGCGGCGCCACATGTTGTTCAGCTCGCCGTCCGGGCGCAGGCCCCAGATCTTGCCGACCTTGTCGGCGATGTCCTCGCCCAGGGTCTGGGCTACCAGTTTTTGCTGGGTGTCGAAGCCGGTGGCGAGCACGATGAGGTCATAGGGCCTGACGGTGCCGTCCTTGAACAGCACGCCTTCGGGGACAAAGCGCTCGATGGTGTCGTACTGCACCAAGGCGATCTTGCCGTCGATGATGAGCTGGGCGCAGCCCGCATCCAGGTAGTAGCCGCCGAAGCGCCTGCGGATCTTCATGTTGTGCCCAGCCTTGTCCTCGCCGATGTCCCACTTGAAGCCGCGGGCGATGAGGCCGTCGATCATCTTCCTGTCGAAGGCCACCTGGCGCTCGACGATGCGCTGCAGGTTGGCGCGTGCCACGGGCAGCGTACTAGAGCTCACAATGAGGTCGGCATCATCCAGCGGCAGTCCGTCATAAACGGCATGGATGAGCCGCGCGCTGGGGTTGATGCTGATCACGGTGGTGGAGCCGCGCTGCACGATGGTGGTCTCGGCGCCGTTGCTGTGCAGGTCCTGCGCCACGTCATGGGCGCTGGTACCGGTGCCGACCACCATGACGCGCTTGCCGTGCCACTCGGCGCCGTTGGTGAAGTGGGCCGAGTGCTGCACCGTGCCCTGGTAGTCCTTCAGCCCCGGGAGGTCGGGTATGCGCGGGTCGCCGACCACGCCCGTGGCCATGACCAGGTGTGCCGGACGCAGCGTGCGCTCGGTGCCATCGGCCTTGCGCACCACAACCGTCCATTTGCCGGTGGCCTGGTCATAGCTGCCGCGGGCGATCTCGGTACTCGTCCAGAAGTTGAGCTCCATGGCCCAGGCATAGGACTCGAACCAGTCGGCCAGCATGTCCTTGGGGAGGTAGGTGGGCCAGCTGGGCGGGAAGGGCATGTACGGCATGTGGTTGATGTCGGTGTTGTTGTGCAGCGCCAGGGAGTGATAGCGCTTGCGCCAGTTATCACCGATGCGCTCGTTGCGATCGATGATGAGGGTGTCCACCCCCAGCCGCACCAGCCGCGCGGCCAGCGTGAGACCACCCTGGCCGCCACCGACAATGAGCACCGTGGGCTCGCGCTCGGAGTAGGCCTGGGCGGCGATGCGCTGGTCCTGCCAGTTGGTGCCGCCGAAGTTGCGCGAGAACGCATCGCCGGTCGGGCGGCGCTTGCCCACGTTCTCCTCGAAGCCCTTGAGTTCCTGCACGTTGGTGGAGATCTGGAAGGCGCGGGCCGGGTCATCGGCCAGCAGCCTCAGCACCCCGTAGCCGCGCCCCACGGCGGTCTCGAAGCGGAAGATGGCCTCGATCACGTCGATGCCCGAACGCTGGATCCGGCGCGGCGGGGTGTGGCCTTCGGCCACCGCGAAGCCGCCCGCCTTCGTGGCGGGCTGCGTCCGGTGCAGCAGGGCGGCAATGTCCGTGGCGCTGCGCCGCGAGGTGATCGACCAGGTGAAGGCGACCAGGTCGCGCCAGTGGCTGTCCGGCGCGAACAGTGCGGCGATGGCGGCCTGGTTGCCGCCGTTCAGGGCGGCTTCGAAAGAGCGGAGCCATTGATCGGCGAGCGCCTTCTCGTCCATTGCGTCCATTGCAGCGGCTTCTTTGGCAATCAGTTGCACAGCGGCATTCATGACAAGTCCTTTTCCGGTTGGCGGTCAGAGGTTGAGCTCGATCTTGTTGTCGGTGACCACCTTGGTAATGCGCTCGGTGGTGGCCTGCATCGCCTACCGGAAATCCTCCAGCGAGCCTCCGCCAACGGACTCTCCAAGCGTCTCCAGCCTTTCGCGGACCTCATCGGATTTCGCCGCCTTGTTGAACTCGAAATTGAGGCGCCGTGCGATGGCCGTCGGTGTGGCGCTGGGCGCGAACAGGCCCACCCAGACCACATGCTCGTAGTCGGGCAACCCCTCCTCGGCGAGCGATTTGAGCGTGGGCAGCTGGCGCATGCGGGCGTTGCGAATGGACAGGGAAAGCGGGCGGATCTTCCCTGCATCGATGAAGGGCTTGAAAGTCGGGTAGGAGGCCAGGGTGGCGTGTGCCTCGCCCTGGGCCAGGGAGGTGGCGATCTGCGCGTAACCCTTGAATGGCACCAAGGTGACCTTCACCCCCATCTGGCTGTTCAACAAGTCCGACATGATGTGCACGATGCCGCCAAAGCCGTTCACGGCGAAATTCACCTTGCCCGGATTCGCCTTGGCATAGGCGATGTACTCGCCCACGGACTGCGCCGGGAAGGCGGAGGAGACCATGAACAGACTGGTGGTCCGGTTCAACTGATAGATGGGGGTGAGATCCTTGCGCCAGTCAAAGGGCTTGGTGGGCAGCAGGTGCGCAAAGGCCGCGGTCGAGGACTGGCCCACCAGCGTGTAGCCATCCGGCGGGCTCTTGGCCACCATGGCCGCGCCGATGGTGCCCGCGGCACCCGGCTTGAAGTCGTACAGGAAGGACCATTTGGTGGTCTTGCTGATCTCGTTGGTGTAGATCCGCCCCAGCACATCGATATTGCCCGGCGTGAACGGCACCACGATGGTGATGGGCCTTCTGGGGTAGTCACGGGTATCGCTCTCGGCCTGGGCCTGGGCCTGGGCCAGCGACAATCCGGGAATCATGGCCAGGGCGATGGCCACAAAGGCATGCAGGAAGGCACGTATACAGCGGGTCAGGCGATCAACAAACGTCATGGCACTCCTCCTTTGTTGCGGTTCCTCCAGGTCTTGCCCTTGGTGGCAGCACCGTTGCGGGGAACCGCTTTTCATGTCGCTCTTTATAGCGCCTTTGCCGGAATGGCGCCGGCGGTGGCGATGGGGGAACACTCAATCAGCCCGCCGCTGCCACCTGGGCGAATGGCGGGCGTGACTTGCTTTGCTCAATGCATTGAGTAAAAATACTCAATATGTTGAGTAAACCGTCAAACCGGTATCGCCGCCCGCAGGCCGCCGAACTCGCGCGCCGCCTGGCTGAGCCGCGCCGCTTCATCCAGGTGGTGGCGGGGCCCCGGCAGGTGGGTAAATCCACGCTGGTTCATCAGGTGGAGGAGGACTTGCGCGGAGCGGTGCTGTATTTCAGCGCCGACGAACCGACGCTGCGCGGCGCGCAGTGGATCGCCCAGCAGTGGGAAGCTGCGCGCCTGGCGGCCGGTGCCGGCAGGGCAGGGGCGGTGCTGGTGCTGGATGAAATCCAGAAAATTCCAGGCTGGTCCGAGACGGTGAAGCGACTCTGGGACGAGGATACCCGCCGCCGGGTGATGGTGCGCGTGGTGTTGCTGGGTTCGGCGCCACTGCTGATTGCGCGCGGCCTGACCGAGAGCCTGGCGGGCCGCTTCGAGCTGCTGTATCTGCCGCACTGGTCTTATGCCGAAATGCGCGAGGCATTTGATCTCAGCCTGGAGCAATACCTGTTCTATGGCGGTTATCCGGGGTCGGCGCCGCTGATCCGCGAGCCGGGGCGGTGGACGCGCTATGTGCTCGACTCCCTGGTCGAGACCTCCATCTCGCGCGACGTGCTGCTGCTGTCGCGTGTGGACAAACCGGCGTTGCTGCGGCGGCTGTTTGAGCTGGCCTGCCGCTATTCGGGACGCATCCTGTCCTATACCAAGATGCTGGGCCAGCTTCAGGATGCCGGCAACACGACCACGCTGGCCCACTATCTGGACCTGCTGGCCGGCGCGGGCATGGTGTGCGGGTTGCAGAAATATGCCGGGGATGAGGCACGCAGCCGAGGATCCAGTCCCAAGCTGCAGGTGCTCAACATGGCCTTGATGACCACAGCCTCCGGGCTGGAACTGCGCGAGGCGAAGGCCGACCGCGAATTCTGGGGACGGCTCACCGAGTCCGCTGTTGGCGCCCATCTGGCCAATGCCGCCGCGGCGGGCGAGTGCGAGGTTTTCTACTGGCGTGAGCGCAACCGCGAGGTGGATTTCGTCGTGCGTGCCGGACGGCGGTTGGTTGCGATCGAGGTGAAAAGCGGGCGCGCCCAGGATGCTCATGCGGGCATGGCCGTGTTTGCCGAACAGTTCAAACCGAAGCGGTCACTGCTGGTGGGGACGGGCGGAATCGCCGTGGAGGAATTTCTCGCCAAGCCGGTATCGCATTGGGTGGCGTCGTGAATGGCTTCAGCGTTTCGCCAGGTCTTCCTTCAACGCCGCATAGTCATACGCCAGCGGCGCCGCCTGCCGCGCCGCTTCCGGCAATGCCTTGATCATCCGGTCCATCTCGGCCATGCGTTCCTCGCTGGCCGGATCTCGGTTTCGTGGTTGCGCGAGAACTTGAGCTTGAGCAGATCACCGCCCAGCGAGGCGAGGCCGCTGGTGTCGCCCACCAGCAGGCTGAGCACCGCGTACAGGCCCAGCGACTGCGCCATGGCGCGCAGGCTGTGACGCTGCTCGACGTGCTGAATTTCGTGGGCCAGCACGCCGGCCAGCTCCTCGGGGGATTCGGCGAGCTGGATCAGCCCGGTGTGCACCACCACGAAACCGCCCGGCATGGCAAAGGCGTTGACGCTTTTGTCCAGGGCGACATGGAATTTGTACTGGTACCGCGAACCCTGGGTGAGTCTGCCGCCGATGCCGCGCACCGGGTCCAGCACCGGGCCGTCGATCAGCTTCAGGCTGACCTTGTGCTGGTTGAAGAAAATCTCGCCCAGCTTCGTTTCCTGCTCGACGGGGAGGCGTTCCAGCGCGGCGCGCCATCGTCTGGCTCAGCAGTGTGCAGACGAAGCCCGCTGTCGTTGGCCTCGAACTCGATCTGCGCGCCGGCACCGGGGAACCTGGGGCCAAACGCCCGGCCGTTCAGTTTGATGGCCATGAGAGGCCTGATGCCGGATTTTGATCGGTGTGAGTCATTGTGAAAATTGCCCGTCGTCCGGCACCTGCCGGCCAGGAATCACTTGCTGGTTGCCTATTCTTACCGGATGAATGCATAGTAAGCGGAAAACCGGGAGGGAGAATGATCAATAGCCGCAATATGGAGAAGCTGCCGTCTGTCAGGGATTACATGGACAGGCACCCGGCGACACTGCTTCCCGAGACCGATATTCTGGATGCAGTCGGACTCCTGCTGGAGAAGCGCGTCACCGGCGCTCCCGTGGTGGACAAGTCCGGCAGGCTGCTGGGCATCCTGACCGAGAAGGACTGCCTCCGGCTGATCGCGGTCGGAGTCGAGGGTGGACTGCCGCGCGGCAGCGTAGCGTCCTTCATG
>CAXNIK010000068.1:0-12369 GCA_964202115.1 Burkholderiales bacterium | reverse complement strand
GGGCGAATTTTCCCATCCCCTGATACTGCGGGTGTCGCGGGCAGAGGACCTGGTGCTCAGCCTGCGCGTCATTCCCTATGGCCAGGATCAGCGCCTGCTGTTGTCGCGGGACGTGACCCAGGCCGAGCGCTTGGAGGCGATGCGCCGGGATTTTGTCGCCAATGTGTCGCATGAACTCAGAACGCCGCTGACCGTGGTGAACGGGTTTGTGGAGACGCTGGCCGATGGCAAGATCAACCTGGCCCAGGGCCGCGCCCAGGAGGTGCTGGCGCTGATGCAGCAGCAGACCGGGCGCATGCTGCGTCTGATCGAGGATCTGCTCACGCTGTCCGCGCTGGAATCCAGTCCGGGGGTGGCCTCGGAAACCATGATCCAAGTCGGCGAAGTACTGGAGGCGCTTCAGGCCGAGGGAGCGGCCTTGTCCTCAGGGCGGCATCGGCTGGTACTGGAGGCCGGACAGCCGGCGAGCTTGCTGGGCGATGACAAGGATCTGCGCTCGGCTTTCGGCAATCTCGTGTCGAATGCGATTCGCTACACGCCTGCCGGCGGCGAAGTCAGGCTGTCCTGGCGCGTGCGTGATAGCGGAGAGGGGGAGTTTGCCGTCAGCGACACCGGCATAGGCATAGAAAGCCACCACATTCCGCGACTGACGGAGCGGTTCTACCGAGTGGACCAAAGCCGTTCGCGCGACACCGGGGGCACCGGATTGGGTCTGGCCATTGTCAAGCACGTGCTCAACCGTCATCAGGCGGTGCTGGAAGTGCAAAGCGAGCCGGGCAAGGGCAGCCGCTTTATGGCGGTGTTTCCTGCGCAGCGCGTCCGCGCAGCGGCGCAGATTATCATTTAGCAGTGACAACAATGCCGGGGAGGGGCGCTGCGCGCTAAACGACCTCGAAACTGACGCGTTCGAAATCGGAACCGCGTTCAATCACGGCATTGAGCATCAGTTGCTGTGATTGATCGGACCAGGCTTCGATGACCCGCTTCGGCTTGAACCAGCCTGCCGGCAATACCAGGGATTCTGGCGAGCGCAATGCAGGAACGGCGGACAGCAGCAGCGCCGGGATGTACTTGTCCGCCATGGCATTGAGGCCGGTGGCGCGGATGGCTATGCCCTTGGGCACTCCGGGCAGGGCGCGCACGCCGGTCCGCGGGACGTAATTTTCGTCAACGGACAACCAGCGTATCGTGGCCAGCACGAAGCTGCGGGCGTCAGTGGGACGGATTGCAACGAGCTGGGTGTGCACGAAGCGGCCGCTCCCGGTGCTTCGCTCCAGGCGCATGCCTGCCAGGCTTTCATCGCGGATGTGCCATTGCTCCAGGGAAAATTTGTTCTGCTTGGCGTATTCCGTGTCCGCATGCGTGCTGATGCGGCCGAAGGTGGCGATCTCCTCGCGCTGCGCCTGGGTCAGTTCCTTGGCCTCGCCGGGCTGCCGGAACGGCAGGCCGGTAATGAAAAAGTGCATTGCCCCCATGCCGGTGGCCAGCTCCGCGCTTGCCGAAGCGCTTTTTCTTGCCGGCGAGCGTGCCGGCTTGTCCTCGCACCACAGGCGATGCAGCAGCCGAAGCAGGTGCTCGGCCAGTTGTGGAGGAACGTCGTCTCCCAGGCTGAGCTTTTCCGGCGTATCGCCTTTTTGCAGCAGCGACAGGCGCATGCGTATGCTCTTGCTCAGCTCCGCCACGTCAAGGAAGCGCCGTGTGGCCGAGGCGTCCAGCTGCTCCCTGACCGGGCCTTCATCGCCGGCAAGGTCCACCACCATCGGACACAGGGGCTTGCCTTCGGTCGCCGGAGGAGCGGATTTGAGGCGGGCATTCGTGCCCCAGCGGTCCAGCCAGCGCGCCGCCAGTTTCTGCTGGCGGGAGGTGAGTTCGTCGGGATTGGCCAGTTGCAGCAGCAAAGGCTGCGTGTAGGTCTCCATGCAGGTGGTTTTCCACTGTTCCTTCTGCACCGGATGCTCCACCTGCTGATCGAGCAGTTTCTGCTCCTCGGCGAAGGCGTACAGGCGGTGCAGCAGCTTCCAGTCATCGCTACTGACCTGCTGGTAGCAGCGATGCTGCTCGGCGATGTTCTGGAAAGCGCACCAGATGGCGCGCTGGCAGGCCAGTGCGAGCTGGCTGGATCCGGCCAGCAAGCCGCGGTTGACCGCGGCCAGCGCCTGCAGGCAATGCACATAACCCTGTCCGAAGGCGGTCCACAAGGCCCTGACATTGGCCAGAATTTCACGTTCCGGTCCGGCCAGGGGGACCGCGCGGTTGGAGAACTTCTTGGCGTGTTCCGCCTGCACGAACGACACCGCCTCGCGCAGCACTTCCAGAACCTGGAGCCTTTCCGATGGTGAGATTTCACAGCAGTTCAACTGCTCAAGCTCGGCCAGCAGGCGGCCATGCGAGGGCCCCACATTGATCAGGGGCAGGGTTTGCAGCCAGGCGGTGCAGCTCCTGGTGTCACGGAACTCCGGCTTGGCATCGGCGGAAATCATGGGCAGATCGAACTTCATGTTCACCGTGTCCTAGGTCAGGGTCTGGCGCAATAGCGCTGCCATCGCCTGTGAGGGCGGAGCAGTGCGGCGGTCGGGTGAAAGGTGCGTGGCGGCGCCCCAGACCGGATTTGGAAAATGCCGGTCGTTCTCAAAGCGCGGCACGACATGCCAGTGCACATGAGGCACGACATTGCCGAAACTGGCCAGATTGATCTTGTCAGGTGTCATCAACTCACGCAGCGCCGCTTCCGTTGCAAAAACCGCCTGCATCAAGCGCTCGCGCTGCCCGGGTTTCAGATCGGTCATTTCCCGCGCATGTTCCCGCAGGATGACCCGGCAGAAGCCAGGGTAGTCTTCGTCGGCGACACGAATGATGCGGCAGCACTGATCCTGCCACAGCACATCTTCCTGTGCAGGGTTGCATAACTGGCAGCTGTTGACTGTTAATTTTGTCACGGCATTGTGTCTACAAAGTGCATTGACTGTCGTTGCGTGGCGACAGTTGACGCCAAAATCTTAGCAGAGAGCACTGTAGTGCGCGCACGACGGCGAACGCGAAGGTGCGGGCTAGAGCAGCACGCGTTCGATGCCGCCGCGATTGGCCTTGGCAACATAGTCCGCCATCCAGTTGTCGCCGAGCAGCCGCCTGGCGATTTCGATAACGATATAGTCGGCCGTGGTACCGGAATCATTGTCGTAACGTGACAGGCCCTGCAGGCAGGAAGGACAGGAGGTGAGTACCTTCACCTCGCCGGTGAACCCGTCCTTGCGCAATGCACCGGCGCCCTTGCGCATTTCCTCTTCCTTGCGAAAGCGCACCTGGGTGGACACATCCGGGCGGCTCACGGCCAGCGTGCCCGACTCGCCGCAGCAGCGTTCATTGAGCGCCACGCCTCCACCCATCAACTGGTTGACCACCTTCATGGGCTGATAAGTTTTCATCGGCGTGTGGCAGGGATCGTGGTACATGTAGCGCGTTCCACTTACACCTTCCAGTTGCACGCCTTTCTCCAGCAGGTACTCGTGTATGTCGAGCAGGCGGCAACCGGGGAAGATCTTGTCGAACTCATACTTCTGCAGCTGATCCATGCAGGTGCCGCAGGACACCACCACGGTCTTGATGTCGAGATAGTTGAGCGTATTGGCGACGCGGTGGAAGAGCACGCGGTTGTCGGTGATGATGACCTGGCCCTTGTCTGCTTCGCCTGAGGCGGTCTGCGGATAGCCGCAGCACAGGTAGCCCGGGGGCAGCACGGTGATGGCGCCGACCTCGTAGAGCATGGCTTGGGTCGCCAGCCCCACCTGCCCGAACAGCCGTTCCGAGCCGCAGCCGGGAAAGTAGAACACCGCCTCGGAGTCCTCGTTGACCTTCTTGTGGTCGCGGATGACCGGGATGAAATTGCGGTCTTCGATGTCGAGCAGGGCGCGCGAAGTGCGCTTGGGCAGGCCGCCGGGCATGGGTTTGTTGATGAAATGGATGACCTGGGCGCGTATGGATGGTTTGCCCACGGTGGCGGGCGGCGCCTGGGTCTGCGCCTGCACCAGGCCCAGTGATTTCGCCGCCTTGTGGGCGAGGCGCTGGGCGGTATAGCCGACGTCCACCATCATGGCACGTGCCGCTTTTATGGTGCCCGGATCGGTTGTGGTCAGGAAGGCCATGGCGGTGGCGGTGCCTGGATTGAAATGCTTCTTGTTGTGTACCCGCAGGAAGTTGCGCATTGCCACGGACACATCGCCGAAGTCGATGTCCACTGGGCAGGGGTTGAGGCACTTGTGGCACACGGTGCAGTGATCGGCCACGTCGTTGAACTCGTCGAAATGCCTGATCGATATGCCGCGGCGCGTCTGTTCCTCGTACAGGAAGGCCTCGATCAGCAGCGAGGTGGCCAGGATCTTGTTGCGCGGCGAATAAAGCAGGTTGGCGCGCGGCACGTGGGTGGCGCACACCGGCTTGCACTTGCCGCAGCGCAGGCAGTCCTTGATGGAGTCGGAAATGCGCCCTATCTCCGACTGTTCCAGGATCAGCGATTCCGCCCCCAGCAGGCTGAATGAAGGCGTGTAGGCGTTGCGCAGGTCGCCACCGGGCAGAAGCTTTCCGGCGTTGAACCGGCCTTCCGGATCGACCTTGCGCTTGTAGTCCTGAAAGGCCTCGATTTCGCCTGCTTCCAGGTATTCCAGCTTGGTGATGCCGATGCCGTGCTCTCCGGAGATGACTCCTCCCAGGGACTTGGCCAGCGCCATGATGCGCGCCACCGCGGCGTTGGCCTCCTGCAGCATGTCGTAGTCGTCGGAGTTGACCGGTAGGTTGGTGTGCACATTGCCGTCACCGGCATGCATGTGCAGAGCCACGAACACGCGGCTTCGCAGCACGCGCGCGTGCACCGCCTGCGTGCCCTCGAGAATGCGACGAAAGGCATTGCCCTCGAAGATGTCCCTCAGTCCGTCGCGCACCTCCTCTTTCCAGGACACGCGCACGGTGTGGTTCTGCACGATGTGGAACACTGTCTGTTCGTGGAACTGGATGGCGGCGAGGGCAGGAATGATCCGGCCGGCAGCGGCCTGTCCCAGCGCGGCCAGCGGCGTGCCCATGTGATCGAACAGGAACTTCCAGCGCGTGCGGGCTTGGGCGACCAGCTCGCGGGCGCGTTCGACGCGATCCCCCAGCAACTCGGCTGGCGTGACCCTGTCCTCGCCCTGGAGCACCGGCAGTTCGCCGGCAAAATAGGCGTCCAGCGCATCGAGCAGCTTGAGCTTGTTGCTGATCGACAGCTCGATGTTGATGCGCTCGATGCCATCGCAATAGCCGCCCAGTCCGTCGATGGGGATGACCACGTCCTCATTGATCTTGAAGGCGTTGGTATGCTTGGAGATGGCCGCGGTGCGAGCACGGTCCAGCCAGAAAGTCTTGCGCGCTTCGGGCGAAACGGCGATGAATCCCTCGGCGCCGCGCGCATTGCAGATACGCACCACCTCCGAGGCGGCACGCGCCACCTCATCGGCGTCCTCGCCGACGATGTCGCCGAACAGCGCCATCTTCGGCCGACCTGCGCGCTTGGCCTTGGTGGCGTAGCCGACCGCCCTCAGATAACGCTCGTCCAGGTGCTCCAGGCCGGCCAGCCTGGCGTGCGGGTGATTCGCGAGGTAGTTCCTGATCTCGACGATGGCGGGCACCGAGTCGCGCACCTGGCCGAAGAACTCCAGGCACACCGTGCGTATCGCCTTGGGCATTTTGTGCAGCACGAAGCGGGCCGAGGTGATGATGCCGTCGCAGCCTTCCTTCTGAATGCCGGGCAGTCCGGCAAGGAACTTGTCGGTGACGTCCTTGCCCAGGCCGGTCTTGCGGAACTGGGAGCCGGGAATCTCCATGATCTGCGCCGGGCCGTCGCAGGTGTGCTTGTCGGCCTGAAAGCGCTGTATGGAAAAGCGCGCCACGGCGACATCGTGAATCTTGCCCAGGTTGTGATCCAGCCGGGTGATCTCGACGAAGCGGCCCTGCGGATCGACCATGCGCCAGGAGGCGAGGTTGTCCAGCGCCGTGCCCCACAGCACCGCCTTCTTGCCACCGGCATTCATGGCCACGTTGCCGCCTATGCAGGATGCGTCCGCCGATGTGGGGTCGACGGCAAATACAAATCCGGCGTGCTCGGCGAGTTCGCTCACGCGCTTGGTGACCACACCTGCGCCGCAATGGGCCGTGGCCACAAGGTGAGGCACGCCTGGCAGCTCACGCATGTCGACTTCCGACAAACGGTCGAGTTTTTCAGTGTTGATTACCGCCGAATGGCGGCTGAGCGGTATGGCGCCGCCGGTATAGCCGGTGCCGCCGCCGCGCGGAATGATGGTCAGGCCCAGCTCAATGCAGTCGCGCACCACGTCGGCAATTTCGTCCTCGGTGTCCGGATTGATGACCACGAAGGGATACTCGACCCGCCAATCGGTGGCGTCGGTGACGTGCGATACCCGCGCCAGGCCGTCGAACTGGATGTTGTCGCGCCGGGTGCTGCGCGACAGGCGCTTCAGGGTCCGGGCGCGCAGCGCCCCATCCTCCTCAAAGCCGCGCTCGAAGGCGGCAATAGACTGGCGTGCGCGCTCCAGCAGAAACGCCACCTTGAGGTCACGCTGGTCAGCGCCATCGTTGCGGTACTGGGCGCGCCGTTTGTCAATCTCGGACAGACGGTGATGCAGCGCCCCGACCAGGGCGGTGCGGCGCTTGGGATTGTCCAGCAGGTCGTCCTGCAGGTAGGGATTGCGCATGACCACCCAGATGTCGCCCAGCACCTCATAGAGCATGCGCGCGGAGCGTCCGGTGCGGCGTTCCGAACGCAATTCCACCAGCGCCTCCCAGGCATCGTTGCCCAGCAGCCTTATGACGATCTCGCGGTCGGAGAACGAGGTGTAGTTGTAGGGGATTTCGCGTAGTCGAACGGACATGGGAGCAACCGCAATACGGCTTGATGAGGGTGGAATCGCTGAGCCGCCTGAATCTGCGAAGACTGCGACGCTGCAGGAATTCTAGCAGGCCGAAGCGGCGGGACAGCACGATTGCAGCGGCTCAGTCCTGCGCTTCCGGGGTGTTTTGCGTATCGGGGTTGTCCGGCGGGAAAATATCCTGGTAGCTGTAGTAGAAGCTGCAGGTCACCGCGGGCATCATGACGATGGCCAGCCCCAGCATGGCGCCGCGCATCGCCGCTACGCCGGCGCCTGCCGCCACGCCAAGCATGGCGATGGTCAGGGAGGCGACCATCAGGCCGGCAAACAGGATCAACCCGTACAGGAAGAACCCCCGCCAGTTACGCAGGCTGGCAAAGAAGCTGTAGAACAGGGCTTGGCCCACTCCCAGTGCGCGCCAACTGACCAGCAGGGGTGAAAACCAGAACGCCATCAGCATCGGCGTGGCCAGCAACCCGGTCAGTCCCATTGCTGCCGCATAGCTCCCATCCTTGAGCGCGGGCTCCGGAGGCGGGGTGCCGGACAGCATCTGCTGCATCAGGGCGCCATCGTCGACAGCCGAAGATGCGACCAGGGTGAGCATCATGCCGAGCAGATACAACACACCTAGCGTGAGCAGGGGTTTGCCACTGTGTCGGAAGCTGACGATCAGCACCCGCGGGTGGGGCGCGTGGCCGCCCTCGGCGCCCGCGCAGGCAAGCATGAGGCCGACGGAGAACCCGGGTATCAATATGCTGGCCAGGTAAGGCCCTATGGCGGGGATCCAGTTGATGGCTCCGGAGGACAGCATGAAAAACAGCATCAACAGAATCCATTCGGCAGGGTGGCGGCGAAACAACGCCCAGCCCTGCTTCAGCCACAGCCAGCCATTGCGTGCAGGGACAATGCGCATGCGGATGCCTATTCGCCCATTGCCACAAGCTGCTGGCGTCGCAGTTCCAGTATCCGGCGAAAGTGCTCCGGGTCATGGGCATGGGTCAGTTCCCCGGCGCGGGGAAGGTGAAAATCAAACAGTCGGGACAGCCAGAAGCGCAGTGCAGCCGCGCGCAGCATCATCGGCCAGGCGGCGCGCTCCGCTACTGTGAACTTGCGCACGTTGTCATAGGCGGACAGCAAGGCCTCCAGCCGGCCCAGGTCGAGTTCTCCGCCGGCATCGGTGCACCAGTCATTGACCGTCACGGCCACATCGAACAACAGGGCGTCCAGTCCGGCGAAATAAAAATCGATAATGCCGCTCAGTGCCTCTGTATCCGGGGGGCCGTCCCAAAGGGCGTTGTCGCGGAACAGGTCGGCGTGTATGGCACCGCGTGGCAGGGCTTGCATGTTCGCGCTCTCCTGGAACGCCAGTTCCGACAGAAGCAGTTTGCACCGGGTCGAGTCCAGGAAGGGCGCAACCCGGGGGGCTGTATCGCGCCACCAGGGCAGTCCGCGCGGATTCTCCAACTGGCCGGCATAGGATTGCGCGGCCAGGTGCATGTTCCCCAATGCTGCCCCAATCAGCGCGCAATGATGCTCACCCGGCTTGAGTATGGGACGGCCCGACAGCCGGGTGACGATCGCGGCCGGCTTGCCGTTCAGGGTCCCGAACAGGGACTGGTCGCGATCCGCGATTGGAGCCGGGCAGGGAATGCCGTGGTGCGCAAGGTGCGACATCAGGTCCAGGTAGAAAGGCAGCTGCGCCGCCGGCAGGCGCTCGAACAGCGTCAGCACGTAGCGGCCACGGCTGGTGGTCACGAAGTAATTGGTGTTCTCTATGCCGGCCGCAATGCCCTGCATGTCGACAAGCTCGCCTACGGCATAGCGGCGCAGCCAATGCGACAGTTGTTCGGGCGTAACGGTAGTGAAGACCGACATCGATGCTTCAGCAAAGAATGCCGCAACATGTGCGGCGGCGAGCGTTCAAAACTGCCTGATCACCCGCATGGGAACGCGCAGTCCCGTGTCTCCCGGGGGGCGAATACCGGCATCGCGCTGATTAGGCATGAGGTAATACACGCTGCCATCCGGTGACGTGACCTTGACGGCACGCTCGCCATTGACAATCACATCCTCAATTTTGTCGTTGGGACCGGGGGTGATGGTCACGGGTGCCTCACCCAAGGGGGCTTCCGCCCCTGGTGCACTCGTGGGTGGCGGCGGCAGGGGTTCGAGCTTGGGCTGGGCCGCGATCGTGAGCGGCAACATCGCAAGCAGTATGGTCAGGAAGCGGCGCAACATAGGTGCGTGACGGATGAAGGAATCCACAAGAAAGTGTAACAGATCGATACCGTGGCGTTTTCGCCGGCTTACAGATTGAGCAGCATGCGCTCGCGTTCCGATGGCAGGCGGGCGCTGCCGAAGATGCTCACCGCGGGATGTATGCTCGACATGCGCTCAGTGGCATCGACAAATTCTGACATAATGCCAAACAGGTGCCAGGCATCGCGCGCCGTATGGGCCTGCATGGCAATGCCCGAGTCATGGGGCTTTGGAATCTTCTCAGTCACTGGCTGTTTTCCCTTGAGCAAGACGCTCGTTCTCGTCGACGGTTCTTCCTATCTCTATCGGGCTTTTCATGCCATGCCCGATCTGCGCAACGCCGCAGGCGAACCGACAGGCGCGATCTATGGCGTGTTGAACATGCTACGTCGCCTGCTGGTGGACTACAAGGCGGACTATTGCGCCGTGGTGTTCGATGCCAAGGGCAAAACCTTTCGCGATGACCTGTACGACAAATACAAGGCCAACCGCCCCTCCATGCCGGACGAGCTGGTGCAGCAGATCGAGCCGCTGCACGAATGCATACGTGCCCTGGGCTGGCCATTGTTGTGCATCGAGGGTGTTGAGGCCGATGACGTCATAGGCACGCTCACCTGCGAGGCCGAAAAGCTGGGCATGAACAGCGTGGTCTCCACTGGCGACAAGGATCTGGCACAGCTGGTGACGCCGCACACGCGCCTGGTGAACACCATGACCAATGAAGTGCTGGATGAAGCCGGCGTGCACCGGAAGTTCGGAGTGCCTCCGGAGCGTCTCATCGATTACTTCACGCTGGTTGGCGATGCCGTCGACAACGTGCCGGGCGTGGACAAGGTCGGTCCCAAGACGGCGGTGAAGTGGCTGACCGAACACGGCACACTGGACAACATTGTTGCGCGCGCGGCCGACATCGGCGGAGTGGTCGGTGAAAACCTGCGCAAGTCACTGGATTGGCTGCCCACCGGCAGGAAGCTGGTGACCGTGGATTGCGGGTTGAAGCTGCCGCTGCATCCAGAAGAACTGGTGCTCAAGCCACGCGATGAAGCCAGGCTCGCGCTGTTGTTCGAGCGCTTTAATTTCAAGGCCTGGCTCAAGTCGCTCTCCGAGGGTGCGCAGGTCGAGGCGGCGGCACGCCCCATGCTGGGGGCCAGCGCCCGGGCGGCAGCGCCTTCTTCGGCCCCGTCCGCGTTTGAATACGCGCCGCCCCCGGCGCCGCCTCGCCACTACGAAGCCGTTGCCAGCGAAGCGGCGCTGCAGGAGTGGGCGGGAAAGCTGCAAGCATCTGAACTGGCGGCCTTCGATACCGAGACCACCGGCCTGGATCCGTTTGCCGCGCGCATCGTCGGCCTGTCCTTCTGTCTGACCCCGGGTCAGGCCTGTTACGTTCCGCTGGCGCATGACTACGCTGGCGCACCGCAGCAGATCGCGCTTGAGCGTGCGCTGGAGATCCTCAAACCCTGGCTGGAGAATCCGCAATGCGGCAAGCTGGGGCAGAACTCCAAGTACGATCAGCATGTGCTCGCCAATCATGGCGTCAAGGTTGCAGGCATCGTGCATGACACGCTGCTCGAGTCCTACGTGCTGGAAAGCCACCAGCGTCACGACATGGATTCTCTGGCGCAGCGCGTGCTCGGGATCAAGACCATCAGCTACGATGAAGTGACCGGTACCGGCGCCAAACGCATTTCCTTCAGCCAGGTGGATGTGGCGCGCGCCGTGGAATATGCCGCCGAGGACGCCGATGTCACCTGGCAGCTGCACGCGGCGCTCTATCCACGGGTTGCGGCTGACGAAAAGCTCCGCTACATCTACGGCAACATTGAAATGCCGGTGCGCGAGGTGTTGTTTCGCATCGAGCGCAATGGCGTGCTGATCGATTGTGAGCTGCTGGCGGTGCAAAGCCGCGAACTCGGCCAGCGCATGCTGGAGCTGGAAGCCAGGGCCTATACCGAAGCCGGCCAGCCTTTCAATCTGAATTCGCCCAAGCAGATCGCCGAGATCTTTTTTGAGCGCAAGGGCATGCAGGTCATCAAGAAGACACCCTCGGGCGCCCCGTCAACCGACGAAGAGGTGCTGGCCAGGCTGGCCCTGGATCATCCTCTTGCCAAAATGCTCCTGGATTACCGCGAGATTTCCAAGCTCAAGTCCACCTATACCGACAAGCTTGCACGCATGAGCAACCGGACCACGGGCAGGGTGCACACCACCTACGGGCAATCTACTGCGGTGACCGGTCGCCTGGCATCCAATGACCCCAACCTGCAGAACATCCCGGTGCGCACGCCCGAGGGACGGCGCATACGCGAGGCCTTCATCGCGCCGGCCGGTTCGGTGATCGTGTCCGCGGATTATTCGCAGATCGAGTTGCGTATCATGGCCCATATCTCGGGCGATGAGAGCCTGCTCCAGGCTTTTGCTGCTGGTGAGGATATTCATCGCGCCACTGCCGCGGAAGTATTCGGCCGGCCTCTGGATGCAGTGACCGCGGAGGAGCGGCGCTATGCCAAGACCATCAACTTCGGCCTGATCTATGGCATGTCCGCCTTTGGCCTGGCACAGAACCTCGGCCTGGAGCGCGCCACCGCACAGGCCTACATCCAGAGTTACTTCGCCCGCTATCCGGCGGTGAAGGAATATATGGACCGCACGCGGCAGCAGGCCAAGGAGCAGGGCTATGTGGAGACGGTGTTCGGCCGGCGCCTGTGGCTGCCGGAGATCCGCTCCTCCAATGCAGCACGCCGTGGCAACGCCGAACGCGCCGCCATCAACGCACCCATGCAGGGTACCGCTGCGGATCTGATCAAACTGGCGATGATTGCGGTGCAGCAATGGCTGGATGCCGAAAAGCTGGCGACCCGGTTGATCATGCAGGTCCATGACGAGCTGGTACTGGAGGTGCCGCAGGGCGAACTGGACCAGGTGAAAGCGCAATTGCCGCGTCTCATGTGCGGCGTGGCTGTGTTGAAGGCTCCTTTGCTTGTTGATATGGGTACCGGACCCAATTGGGGAAAAGCCCACTAAGCCGGTCCTTAACAGCAATTCTGCAAGGGGCTGTAACTGTTCAGCTTACCCGGATGGTAGCGGATCGGGAGGGTTGCCTTGAAATGCGAGGGTGAGGGCATGGAAGACATTGCGGCCCTGTTTGCGCAGCGTGGCGAGGTAGGAACGGATGGTGCAGAAGGATTCGGCACCGGTGACGGTA
>CAXNIK010000067.1:0-12578 GCA_964202115.1 Burkholderiales bacterium | reverse complement strand
TCATCCTGGCCACCGGCGGAACCGGTTCCATCGACACCGAGTACCGCCTGTACCAGGATGCCATCCGGCGCCAGGGCGGCCCTACCTATGTTCTGGAGTCCCGCGGCGGCGGCGGCGGCGGGATCGGCATGCTGCACGTTGCCAAGTCCGCCCCCGACGGCTACACCCTGCTCGGCGCGGTCTCCTCGCTGATCACCGTGCCGGCCATCAACGACCTGGGCTTCGACAATGTGCGCGACTTCACGCACATCACGCTGTTCTCCAAGCGCTTCTTCATGCTGCTGGTGCATCCGGCATCGCCGATCCGCACGGCGAAGGAATACATCGACTACGCCCGCAGTCATCCGGGCGAACTGAACTGGTCCACCGCCGGCATCGGCAGCTCCACCCACATGCCCGGGGAGCTGCTGCACTCCATGACCAGGACCAAGGTTACCTTCGTTCACTATAAGGCGGCCAGCCAGCGCCTGATTGATCTCATGGCCGGGCGCGTGAACGTCACCAGCGGCACGCCGCTGGCGGCGCTGGGCTTCGTCAAGAGCGGCAAGCTGCGCGCCATCGGCACCACCGGGACAATCCGCAGCCGGGTTCTTCCCGACGTGCCCACCCTTCACGAGGCCGGCGTTCCCGGCTATGAGTATTCCACCTGGCTGGGCCTGCTCGCCCCGGCCAAGGTGCCCGCCCATGTCGTGAACAAGAACCTGGAAGTGTTCCGCGCCGCTGCCCGCGACCCGGAAATCGTCAAGCGCTTCGAAGCCGACGAAGTCCTGTCGATCATGAGCACCCCGGAGGAATTCCGCAAATTCGTCATCGCCGAGAACCAGCGCTGGGGCAGGATCATCAAGGATGCCAACATCAGGTTCGAGGACTGAGGCCGCAGCCGTCGGCCGGAGCTCATGATCATAATTATCTTGAAGACGAACTATAAAATTAGATACAGATCAATTTTTGATCATATTGTCCTTTGCGCCCAGGACCCCGGCGGCGCCCGGTGAGCGCCGCCGCGCTGCAGCCTTGACGCCGGCATCCGCACAAGCTTAAAAAGCTCGTTCCAGCCCGGCCCCGGTCGCGGCACGCAGTCAACAGCAATTTGCGCAGCACATTGGGCAGAAGATCAGCAGCACAATCGGCAGCACATCGGGAGTGAACATGAAAATCTGCATCGTCGGCGCCGGCGCCATCGGCGGTTATTTCGCGGCGCGGCTGGCGCACCACGGCCAGGAGGTGAGCATCCTCGCCCGCGGCAAAACACTGGAGGCGGTGCGCACCCACGGCATACGCCTCTCCAGCGAAGGCAAACAATTCGCCGAACGCGTCAAGGCCAGCGACCGTGCCGCCGACCTGGGCGTGCAGGACGCGGTGATCTTCACGGTGAAGGCGCCTTCCATGCCGGCCGCGGCGCAGACCATTGCGCCGCTGATCGGGCCGCAGACCATGGTCATTCCCGCCGCCAACGGCCTGCCCTGGTGGTATTTCCTCGAAGCCCCCGGCCCGCTCAAGGGGCATCAACTCAGGAGCCTCGATCCGCAAGGGACAACCGCCGCGGCCATTCCCGCCGCGCAGGTGGTGGGCTGCGTGGTCTTTCCCGCCTGCTCCTCACCCGAGCCCGGCGTGAGCATCCACGCTTCGGGTAACCGCGTCGTCTTTGGTGAACCCACAGGTAACGCAAATGAGAGCGCCCCCAGCGAGCGCGTGCAGCGCATCACCGAGGTTTTCACCCAAGCCGGCTTTGGCGCCGAGGCCAGCCAGGACATTCGCCGCGAGATCTGGCTGAAGCTTCTGGGCAACCTGTGCTTCAACCCGGTCAGCGCGCTGGTGGGCTGCTCCACCGACCGGCTCATCGACGATCCGCGCCTGCACCAGCTCTTCGTGGGCATGATGGGCGAGGCGCTGGAGCTGGGCCGCGCCCTGGGCATTGCCGTGGACATCAAGCCGGCGGATCGCATCGCCTTCACGCGCAAACTCGGCACGGTGAAAACCTCCATGCTGCAGGATGTCGAAGCAGGACGGCCGATCGAGATCGACGGCATCCTGGGCGCCCCGGTGGAGGCGGCCGAGGCGCTCAAGCACGCCGCGCCGCTCCTGAGCGCTGTCTATGCCCTGGCGCGCAAGCGCGCCGAGGTGCTGGGCCTGCTGCCGGGCTGATGCCCGAAGTAAAATCCCCCGATAGCACACCCATCAAGGAAGCCGCATGGATGCCGGTCTGAAAGAAGCCACGCAAATGCGCCCCGCGCGCTACTCTGCGGAGGAATGGCAGTTGCGCCTGGAGCTGGCCGCCTGCTACCGCCTCACCGACTGGATGGGCTGGACCGAGCTCATCTACAACCACATCACCGCACGCGTGCCTGACACTGGCCCCGACAAACACTTCCTCATCAATCCCTTCGGCCTGCACTACAGCGAGGTCACCGCCTCCAACCTGAACAAGATAGACATCGATGGCAACAAGCTGGATGACTCGCCCCATCCCATCCTGCTGGCCGGCTTCATCATCCACAGCGCCATCCACGCCGCGCGCGATGACGCCCACTGCATCATGCACACCCACACCACCGCCGGCATGGCCGTGTCCTGCAAGCAGGACGGGCTGCGCGCCGACAATTTCTACAGCGTCATGCTGCACGGCAAGGTCGCCTATCACGACTTCGAGGGCGTCACCACCGACACCGGAGAGCAGGCGCGCATCGTCGCCAGCCTGGGCAACAGGAATCAGCTCATCTTCCGCAACCACGGCCTGCTGTCCATCGGGTCCACGGTGGCTGACATGTTCTTCGCCCACTGGCGGCTGAATCGCGCCTGCGAGATCCAGCTCGCCACCGACACCCTGGCCGGTCCGGTGCAGGCCGTCGCCCCGGAGGTGCTGGCGACCACACCCGCGCGCATGCGCGGGACCAGCAAGGTCGGCAACCAGGGCGGCCCCGACATGGCGTTCCAGGGCATGCTGCGCAAAGCCGGGATACGCTACGCCGATCTGGTGTAGTCCACAGTCTTACTGAGAGTCTCGCTGAGCCGGGGCGACACCCTAGGCTAGAATGTTCGCACAACTGTCACGATAGCAACGGGAGGGCATCATGGGATTGTGGATTTTCCTCGGACTGATCGGCCTCGTGGTCTTTTTCATCGTCTCCATCTACAACAAGCTGGTGGCGCTGAGAAACCGCTTCAAGAACGCCTTCGCCCAGATCGACGTGCAGTTGAAGCGCCGCTACGACCTGATCCCCAACCTGGTCGAGACCGCCAAGGGCTACATGGCGCACGAAAGCCAGACCCTGGAGGCGGTGATCGCCGCGCGCAGCGGCGCCCAGAGCGCCACGCAGAAAGCCGCCGCCAATCCCGCCGACCCACAGGCCATGCAGCAGATGATGGCGGCCGAGGCCGGACTGAACGGCGCACTGGGACGCCTGTTCGCCCTGTCGGAGGCCTACCCCGACCTCAAGGCCAACCAGAACATGATGCAGCTCACCGAAGAGCTCACCAGCACCGAGAACAAGATCGCCTTCGCGCGCCAGGCCTACAACGACTCGGTGATGAGCTACAACACCGCCATCGAAGTGTTCCCCAACAACTTCATCGCCGGCATGGCCAGCTTCCAGCCGGGCACGCTGCTGGAGTCCACCGAGTCGCCGGAAGAAAGAAAGGCAGTCAAGGTTTCCTTTTCCTGATCCGCGCCTGAGCAAAACCGGGCGGGCCAGGCGGAATGGACTTCTTCGAGCACCAGGACCAGGCGCGCAAGCACACAGCCCTTATGGTCGGGCTGTTCCTGGCGTCGGTGGGCTGCATCCTCCTGGCCATCAATCTGGTCGGCGCCAGCATCTTCATTTCCTTCTCTGACGTGCCGATCTTCCCCTTCGGTGCGGCGCTGGCGGCAGTCCCGACCAAGGCCTACTGGATCACCAGTGCCGTGGTGCTCGCCATCATCGGCGTCGGCACCGCCAAGCGCACCTTCGAGCTCTCCGGCGGCGGCGCGGCGGTGGCCGAGCTGGTGGGCGCGCGGCGCGTGAAGCGCGACAGCCAGGACCCGGCCGAGCGGCGGCTGCTGAACGTGGTTGAGGAAATGGCCATTGCCTCGGGCATCAACGTGCCGCTGGTGTTCGTCATGGACGAGCAGAACTACATCAATGCCTTTGCCGCCGGCTACTCCCCGAACGAGGCGGCCATCACGGTGACGCGCGGCACGCTGGACACGCTCAATCGTGACGAGCTCCAGGGCGTGGTGGCCCACGAATTCAGCCACATTCTCAACGGCGACATGCGCCTCAATGTGCGCCTGATGGGCGTGATCTCCGGCATCGTCATGATCGCCGCGCTGGGCCGCTTCGCCATGGAGGTGGGCGGCGGCGGCAGGGGCCGCTCCAACTCCATTTCCTCCGATCGCAACCGCGGCGACATGCGCATTTTCATCCTGGGCCTGGTGATCTGGATCATCGGCAGCATAGGCGAGTTCTTCGGCAGCATCATCAAGGCGGCGATCTCACGCCAGCGGGAATTCCTCGCCGATGCGTCCGCGGTGCAGTTCACCCGCAACCCCGAGGGCATAGGCGGCGCGCTGTACAAGATCAGCCAGCGCGGCTCGCATGTGCATGAAGTGCACGCCGAGGAGCTGAGCCACATGTTCTTCGGCGCGCCGCTGGCCAATCTGCTGTTCGAGACGCACCCGCCTCTGGAAAAACGCATCGAGCGCGTCATGGGGCCGGGCGCACACCACATCCTGAAGGACCGCGAAAAGCGCGCCGGCGCCGCCGCGCAAGCCGCTGCGCCCAGCCCGGTAGTGGAGGAATTCCAAAGCCCGCTGCTGGTTGCCGCCTCGGGGCTGGCCTCGACAGCAGGGGGACCCGTGGCGGCTTCGTCCGCACCAGCACCCGGCAATCAAGCGCAACTCACCCCGGCGCAGGTCGTCGCCAGCATCGGCACCCTGTCCGAAGCGCATGTGGAGCACGCGCGCCGCCTCATCGACGGACTGCCACCGACGCTGCACCAGGCGCTCGGTACGGAAGCCGGCGCCAGAGCGGCGGTGTTCGCGCTCCTGCTGGGCGAAGGCGAGGTGCGCAAGCGCCAGCTCGAAGCCATCAGCACCGCATGCGGCGCATCGCTCGCGGAGCAGGCGGCACAACTGGCCGAGCAGATGAAGCCGCTGGGCGTGCGAGCCCGCCTGCCGGTGTTCGAACTGGCCGCACCCTCGCTGAGCAGCCTGGAGCAATCGCTGCGCGAGGCCACGCTGGCGGTGATCACCACCCTGATCCAGGCGGATGGCAAGGTGACGCTGGGCGAATTCGTGCTGCTCACCCTGTGCCGGCGGCATCTGGAAAAACCTGCCAAAGGCGCGCCCCCGGTGAAGCATTCCACCCTGCAAAGCGCCGCGAAAGAGACCGAGATCGTGCTGGCCCTGCTGGCGCGCGCCTCGCCAGAGGGCGAAGCCGCTTTCAGTCGCGTCATCGAATCCCTGGGCCTGAATGCCGCAGCCTCGCGCCGTCTTCCCTCCTTCTCCCTGGCCATGGTCGAGGCCGCGCTGTACGAACTGAAACTGCTCGCTCCGCTGAAAAAACCCGCCCTCATCAAGGCCTGCCTGGAGATCGTCATGGCCGACGGCAGGATCACCCTCACCGAAGGCGAGCTGATGCGCGCCATCTGCGCGGCGCTCGACTCGCCGCTGCCGCCGCTGCTGGAGAACACCGCTGGCTGGAAGGATGAGCCTGCGGCCCGCTGACGCCTGAACGCCTGAACGTTTATGGACAGCCTGCTAGACTCAGCGCCGAAGTCAGGATGCAGGGTTCGAACAATGCACCCCTTCCAGAACATACAACACAGGCGGCGCACAACACCGCCCCTCACAGGAGGAAGCAATGCCGCGCATTCCGCTGATCACCGAAGAGAACCTGACCCCCGAGCAAAAACCCGTGTACGACGCCATCGTCGGCAATGCCGACCGCGGCGGCCGCCTGCCCGCTCCCTACAAGATCGCCCTGCACCTGCCCGAATTTACCGGCATCCTGCAGCAGATGGGCGGCCTCATGCGCTATCGCACCAGCCTGCCCAAGCGCATCAGCGAAATGGCCATCATCATCACCGGCCGCTACTGGAACTGCCAGACCGAATGGGTGGCGCACGCGCCCCTCGCCATCAAGAACGGCCTCTCGGAACAGGTCGCCGAGGCCATACGCACCGGCAAGCGCCCCAAATTCGACAAGCCCGACGAGGAAGCCGCCTACGACTACTGCACCGAACTTCACGAGAAGAAGTTCGTCAGCGCCGCCACGCACAGGAAGACGCTGGAGATCTACGGCATCCAGGGCATGCTCGATCTCACCGGCCTCATCGGCTACTACACCACCATCGCCATGCTGCTCAACTCGCAGGAATACGAACTGGCGCCGGGCGTCACGCCGCCGCTGCAGCCGCTGCCACAGAACTAAGGAGGCATTCATCATGGATCTCGAACTCAAAAACAAAGTCGTACTCATCACCGGTGGCAGCAAGGGCATAGGCCGCGGTTGCGCCGAGGCCTTCTTCAAGGAGGGCTGCAAGGTGGCCATCGTCTCGCGCGACGAGGCCAATCTGAAAAAAGCCGAGAAGATGCTGGCGGCCAAGGGCATCAAGGTGATGAGCGTGGCCGCGGATCTGTCCAGGGCCGAGGAGGCCGTGCGCGCGGTGGCAGCGGTGAAGAAGGCGCTGGGGCCCATTGACATCCTGGTGAATTCAGCCGGTGCGGCCGCCCACCATCCCCTGCACGAGATGACCATGGAGGACTGGCATCAGGGCATAGACGCCAAATACTTCCCCTATGTGCACACCATGCAGGCGGTGCTGCCCGCCATGGGCAAGCGCAAAAAGGGCACGGTGGTGAATATCATCGGCATGGGCGGCAAGGTCGGCCGCCCCCATCACCTGGCCGGCGGCGCCGCCAATGCCGCGCTGATGCTGATCACCACGGGACTGGCCAACGGCTACGCCCCCCTGGGCGTGCGCATCAACGCCATCAGCCCCGGCAGCACCATCACCGAACGCCACCTCGCCCGCCTCGAAATCCGCAAGAAAGAGACCGGCAAGTCCATCAAGGAAATGCAGGCCGAGCAGGCCAAGCCCATACCCCTGCGCAGACTGGCCCTGCCCGATGACATCGCCCAGGCTGCCCTCTTCCTCGCCTCGGATCGCGCCAGCTATATCACCGGGGTGATCATTCCCATGGATGGGGGATCGTTGTCGGTTATTTAGGGACTTTATGATCAATTTCAAACATTGATCATTGATATAAGCACATCAGAATGTGATTTATTATCAGCCCTTATTATCAGCCCATGAGCGCCTTCAGATGCGCCACCACGCTGCGCCCCAACGCCGACAGCGCATAGCCGCCCTCCAGCATGGACACGATGCGTCCGCCGGCATGGCGCTCGGCGATGTTGCGCAGGGCGCGCGTCACCCAGGCATAGTCCGCCTCGGTGAGCCTGAGCATGGCCATGTCGTCCTCCACATGCGCATCGAAGCCGGC
The DNA here is from genome assembly GCA_964202115.1 of Burkholderiales bacterium. Lineage (GTDB taxonomy): Bacteria > Pseudomonadota > Gammaproteobacteria > Burkholderiales > SG8-39 > CAIYPG01. The sequence goes on along the minus strand of CAXNIK010000067.1, from coordinate 5,092 downwards.
GGAGATGAACAGCATCTGCGGCTTGAACCGTTCCAGCGCCGGCAAACACACTGATTCAAATGCGCTGCGAAAGGCCGCGCCGCCTGATCCCGACGCCAGCGGCACATTGGCCATGTTGGGCGCCGGATCGTCGGTGCCGGTGTAGGGATAGAAGGGATGCTGGAAGGTGCCGGTCATGAGCACGCGCCCCTGATACGACGGACCGGAGAAGATGTCCTCGGTGCCATTGCCGTGGTGCACATCGAAATCGACGATGGCAACGCGCTCCAGGCCATGCGCCTCCAGCGCATGCAATGCAGCCACGGCGATATTGTTGAAAATGCAAAAGCCCATCGGCCGGCTGCGCATGGCGTGGTGACCCGGCGGGCGCACCGCGCAGAAGGCCGCGGCCACGCGCCCGCCCGCCACCAGGTCGACAGCCTGCACGCCGGCGCCGGCGGCGCGCTCGGCCGCTTCCAGCGAATGCGGATTCATGGCCGTGTCCGGGTCCAGTTGCACCCTGCCCTCCTGCGGTGCCGCATCGCGCACCGCCTCGATATAGCCCGGGTCATGCGCCCGCGCCAGTTGCTCCGGCGTCGCCCGCGGTGCCTCATGGTGCTGCAACAGCGGATCCAGACCGGACGCAATCAGCGCATCGGCGATGGCCGAGAGTCGCTCCGGACACTCCGGATGATGCTGGCCCATGTCGTGCTTCATGAATACGTCATGGGTGATATAGCCAATTGTCATGGTGTTTTGCCCCGACCTTCCTTCACCCTGACGGGTTTCCATTAAACTGCCCCAAACAACAAACCCATACAACAAACTGCCGGAAACATGATCTCACCCTCCATACAGAACGTCATCGACCAGGCCTCCAAAGTCATTCTCGGCAAAGAGCACCAGATCCGCCTCGCCCTCGCCTGCCTGCTGGCGCGCGGCCACCTGCTCATCGAAGATCTGCCCGGCGTGGGCAAGACCACGCTGGCCCAGGTGCTGGCGCGCCTGCTGGGGCTGAATTTCCACCGCATCCAGTTCACCAGCGACATGCTGCCCGCCGACATCATAGGTGTGTCCGTGTATGACCGCGAATCGGCGAGCTTCAAATTCCACCCTGGCCCCATTTTCTTCCAGATGATACTGGCCGACGAGGTGAACCGCGGCACGCCCAAGACACAATCGGCGCTGCTGGAGGCCATGGAAGAGCATCAGGTCACGGCCGAAGGCGAGACGCGGCGTCTGCCCGAGCCCTTCTTCGTCATCGCCACGCAGAACCCCTCCACGCAGATCGGCACCTTCCCGCTGCCCGAATCGCAGCTGGACCGCTTTCTCATGCGCATCGAGCTGGGTTATCCCGACCGCGACGCCGAGCGCGCCCTGCTGCTGGGCGCGGACCGGCGCGACATGCTGGGAGCGCTCACGCCCTGCCTCCAGGCAGGCCATGGTGAAAAATGTGCACGCCTCCCCGGCCCTGCTCGATTACATCCAGGCGCTGGTGGAACAGACGCGGCGCTCGCCCGACTACACCAACGGCCTGTCGCCGCGCGCGGCGCTGGCGCTGCTCACCGGCGCGCGCGCCTGGGCCCTGGTGCAGGGCCGCGACAAGGTGCTGCCCGAGGATGTGCAGGCGGTGCTCCCGGGTGTGGCCGGCCATCGCCTGCGCCCGGCTCTCGAAGGCGTGCGCCGCTCCAGCGCCGACATCGCCGCGGCGCTGATCGCGGCGGTGGCGATACCGTAGGCCGCAGCAAAACTGCCGTAACAAAGCCGCCATGCTCCAGCGCGTCCTCAAATACTCGCAGCTCTACAACCTTTTCGACTGGTTCTTCCGGCACCACAAGCCGGAGCCCGGAACCATCGTGCTGGTGCAGGGGCGCGTGTATGTGCTGCCCACGCGACAGGGCATCACCTTTGCCTTCTCGCTGCTGCTCATGCTCATCGGTTCGATCAACTACAACCTGAGCCTGGGCTACGTGCTTACCTTCCTGCTGGCGGCCATGGGCGTGGTGTCCATCCTGCACACCTTTCGCAACCTCGCCCACACCACGGTGCGCGGCGGACGCGTCGAGCCGGTGTTTGCCGGGGAGAAGGCGCAGTTCCGCATCATCCTGGAGAACCTCGACCGGCATGACCGCCATTCGCTGCTGCTCTTTGGCCGCAGCGGCAAGGTCGAGACCGCTCTGCGCGTCGATCTGCCGGCCGGGTGCAGCGTGGAAGCGGCGCTGCCCATGACCGCCGAGAAGCGCGGCTGGCTGCAACTGGAGCGCATCACCATCGAGACGCGCTTCCCGCTGGGCCTCACGCGAGCCTGGAGCTATGTGCAGCCGGACATGCGCACGCTGGTCTATCCCAAGCCCGACGACTCGCTGCTGCCCCCGCCGCAGGCACGTCCTGATTCGGGCGATGCCTTTGCCGTGGGCGCTGGCACCGATGACTACTACGGCATGCGCGCCTACCAGCCCAGCGACTCGCCGCGCCATGTCGCCTGGAAAGCCACCGCCCGCTCGGAAGAGCCGCTGACCAAGCTCTTCAGCGGACGCGCCGCCTCCGAACTGTGGTTCGACTACGGCGAGCTGCCGCCCAACATGGACCGCGAGGCGCGCCTGTCGCGCCTGGCGCGCTTCGTGTTGCTGGGCGAGCGCGGCGGACTGAAATTCGGTCTGCGCCTGCCCGGCGTGGAAGTGCCGCTGGGCGAAGGCGAGGCGCAACGCGAGCTCTGCCTGAAGGAGCTGGCACTGTTTGATACCGCTGCAACGGAACCCGGACCATGAGCGCCGCCCCAGCCATGCAGCCTGAGGTGCGGTCCTTTCGCCACATGGCCTGGCTGCTGGCCGGGCTGGCGCTGTCGGCCGCCCCGCACGCCTCGCGCCTGGCCTTGTGGATCTCCATCGGCGCGGGGCTGCTGTTTGCCTGGCGCCTGTTCATCGCCTGGCGCGACCAGCCGCTGCCACCGCGCTGGCTGCTGCTCAGCCTGGCGCTGGCCAGCGCGGTGGGCGTGTGGTTCACCTTCCGCACCATCTTCGGCCGCGATGCCGGCGTGTCGCTGCTGGTGGTGCTGCTGTCCATGAAGCTGCTGGAGATGCGCTCGGCGCGCGACGTGTCGGTGCTGGTGTTCCTCGCCTACTTTCTCGCGCTCACCAATTTCTTTTACTCGCAAACCATACCCACCGCCGGCCTGATGCTGGCCACGGTGCTGCTGGTGACGGCCAGCCTGTCGGGCTTCACCGCACCCACCCGCCCAGTGAAAGACAACCTGCGCACCGCCAGCGCGCTGTTGCTGCAGGCCGCGCCGCTGATGCTGCTGCTGTTCTTTCTCTTTCCGCGCGTGCAGGGCCCGCTGTGGGGCGTGCCGCAGGATGCCTTCGCCGGCATCACCGGGCTCTCCGACAGCATGTCCCCGGGCACGCTCAGCTCGCTCTCCACCTCGGACTCCATCGCCTTTCGCGCCAAGTTCGACGGCACAACGCCCACCCGCGGGCGCCTGTACTGGCGCGGACCGGTGTTCTGGAACTTCGACGGTCGCACCTGGCGGCCGGGCCCGCCGCGACTGCAGGAGGCCGGCTTCGAAGGCCTGGGCGATGCCATCGAATACGAAATCACCCTGGAGCCGCACAACCGCTTGTGGATGTTCGGCCTGGATCTGCCGGCGCGCCCGCCGCGCAATGCGCGCTTCACCGGCGATTACCAGCTCCTGTCCAACACGCCGGTGCGGGCGCGCGCGCGTTACGACCTGCGCTCCTACATCAATTACCGCGCCACCGGCGGGGCCGAACCCGAAGTGCTGAAGGCGGCACTGCAATTGCCCGCGAACTTCAACACGCGCGCCCGTGCCCTCGCCCAGGAGTGGCGCCGCGAGCTGAAGACCGACGAGGCCATCCTCAAGCAGGCCATCGACTACTATCGCAACGGAAAATTCCTCTACACCCTGGAGCCGCCGCTCCTGCAGAAGGATTTTGTCGACGAATTCCTGTTCGACACCAGGCAGGGCTTCTGCGAGCACTTCGCCTCCAGCTTCGCCTTTCTCATGCGCGCAGCGGGCATACCGGCGCGCGTGGTCACCGGCTACCAGGGCGGCGAGCTGAATCCCGTGGACGGCTACGTGATCGTGCGCCAGGCCGACGCGCATGCCTGGACCGAGGTGTGGCTGGGCGAGCGCGGCTGGGTGCGCGTCGATCCCACCGCCGCCGCCTCGCCCATCCGCGTGGAATCGGGCATTGCCGCGGCCGTGCCGCAGAACCAGTCCCTGCCCCTGCTCATGCGCCAGCCCTACGACTGGGTGCGCTCCCTGCGCTTCAACTGGGAGGCCCTGGCCAATCAGTGGAACCAGTGGGTGCTGGGCTACAACCCCGACCGCCAGCGCGACATGCTCAACCGCCTGGGCTTCCAGAACACCGACTGGCAGGCCCTGGCGCAAATGCTCTTCTGGAGCGTGGGCACCGCCCTGGGCATCCTCGCCCTGTGGCTGCTGTGGCGCCTGCGCACCACCGACCCGGTGCAGAAGAGCTGGCTCGCCTTCTGCGCCAAGCTCGCCCGCAAAGGCCTGGTCCGCGCCCCCGCCGAAGGGCCGCTCGACTACGCCACCCGCGCCAGCGCCGCACTGCCCGAGCAATCGGAGGCGGTGCGCGACATCTCCAGGCTGTATGTCGAGTTGCGCTACGGGCGTGAGGCGTCCAATGACGCGGTGGCGGAGTTCAGGCGCAGGGTGAGGGCGTTCAGGCCGTGAGCAGGGATATGTCGGGTCACTTTTCAAGTGATCCCGCATGTCGACGGGAATCGCGGAAAATCCGGGTCAGGAAAATCGAAGAAAATCCGGGTCAGGAAGAAAATCCGGGTCAGTGTCAAATTCCATTCCTAACCCGGAATCTCTCAACCCTTGTCCAGTAACTACAGTGTAGTTACACTGGTGAATGAGCATACTTCGCTTTGAATGGGATGACCGGAAGGCGGCAGCGAATCTGAGAAAGCACGGGATTAGCTTCGACGAAGCCAAAACTGTCTTTCTCGATGAACGTGCCAAGCTGATCGATGACCCAGACCATTCCGATGACGAGGATCGCTTTGTTTTGCTTGGAATGAGCAGCGTGCTTCGATTGCTGCTCGTTTGCCACTGTTACCG
>CAXNIK010000066.1:0-12598 GCA_964202115.1 Burkholderiales bacterium | reverse complement strand
CTGGTGGACAAGGAAGACCTGACCAATGCCATCGCCCTCAATGCCGTGGCCATGGAGATCACGGTGATCGTCGGTCCGGCCCTGGGCGGGCTGCTGATCCCGATACTGGGCATGAGCGGCGCCTATGCGCTGATTGCGGCCATCTATCTGCTGGACGTGGTGGTGCTGCTGATGTTGAAGGACGTGAAACGGTCCGTTCAAAAAGTGCATGAATCGCCGGTGAAAAGCCTGATCGGAGGTTTCAAATATGTCTGGGGCAATCAGACCGTGTTCGTGCTGCTGCTGATTGCCTTTCTGCTGAACCTCTTTGCCGCGCCATACCGCTATTCTTTTCTGCCGCTGTTCTCGCGTTACATCCTGAATGTCGGTCCGACCGGCTACGGCATGCTCACGGCCATGGCGGGCATAGGTGCGCTCGTGGCCGGGATCTGGTTCATCTCCCTGGGCAACTTCAGGCGCAAGGGCTGGCTGGTGGTGATCAGCAGTCTTGTCTGGCCGATGTTCCTGCTGCTGTTTGCTTTTTCCACCTGGTACTACCTGTCGCTGGCGTTGGTGTTCGTGGCCGGGCTGATGCAGGCCATCGCCTGGACGGTGATCGCCACCCTGATACTCAGCCATACCGAACAGTCCATGCGCGGCCGGGTGATGGGCTTGCGCACCGGCGTGGTGATCAGCCTGCCATTGGGCAATTTCCTGGCGGGGGCGGCGGCGGAACGTTTTGGCGCGGCGATGGCACTGGGGGCTTATAGTGCATGCGCTATCGTCATCATGATCGCCATCGTGATGCTGGTGCCGGGGCTGCGCAAGCTGGAGTGAGGAATCCAAATATCGCCATGACGCACAAGAAGCAAGACCTGACCCTGGTTTCCACCCGTACGCTGCAGCACTACAGCGAGCGTGCGGCGCAGTTCTGGGAGGGCACGCGCGATCATGATGTGAAGCAGAACATCGAGGCGCTGCTGCGGCACATCCGGGCCACGCCGCCGTTTCGCATCCTGGATTTCGGCTGCGGCCCGGGGCGGGACCTGGCGGCTTTTCGTGCCCTGGGCCATGAGCCTGTCGGCCTGGAGGGCTCGCCGCCGCTGGCGGCCATGGCGCGAGAGCACGGCGGCTGCGAAGTCCTGGAGCAGGATTTCCTCGCGCTCAAGCTGCCGGCCTGCAGCTTCGATGGCATTTTTGCCAATGCCTCGCTGTTCCATGTGCCCAGCGAGGCCCTGCCGCGCGTATTGGGCGAGTTGCACGCCGCGCTCACGCCCGATGGCGTGCTGTTCAGCTCCAACCCGCGTGGGAGTAACGAGGAGGGCTGGAATGGCGGGCGCTATGGTGCGTACCATGACCTCGCTGCCTGGCGCGCGTTTCTCGAAGCGGCCGGGTTTGTCGAGCTTGAACACTACTATCGTCCTCCGGGTCTGCCGCGCGAGCAGCAGCCCTGGCTGGCCAGTGTATGGCGCAAGACCGGTCAATGAAGATGCTCGCGCTCATCATCGGCTCGCTGTGGTTCTTCCCGGTGAGCTGCACCAGCGGCCTGTATGCCGGCATGCACGTCGCCGCGCGCATGGACGAGCGCGACACCACGAGCGGCCAGCAGGTCCATCTGGCCTTCTCCATCGTCGCCGAGCCCGGCGTGGACGGGCAGGCTTTCCAGATGGTGCGCCTGGCCGACATCGCAAAGTTCCGCAAGAAAGGCGGGGCGCCAACATTTCTCATGTCCAAGCCTTCGGGCACGCTGGAGAGCGGGGGCTATGCCTCGGTGTCCTACCGCGTGCTGCAAAGCACGGCCGCAGCGCAGGAGATCGAGGTGATTGATCTGGATGACGACAGGACGGTGTGGAGCCGCTATCGCGCCACCGCCACCAACGTGACGCCGCTGGGTTCGCGCATGTTCTACGTGGGCTACATGTACCAGGCCCTGCCTTTCGCCATGTTGCTGGCCTTGCTGGTGTATGTCGGGGGCCGGCTGCTGCGCCGACGGCAGCGGGCAGATAATAATTAACCTGTTCACTAATGTAGGTTAAGGACTTTAATTGAAAAACGATAATATTATCCGCATAGCCCTGGTGCTGTGGCTGTGCGCCCTGCTGGGCGGCTGCGCGTTTGCGTTCACCAATCAGCCACCATCACCCGGCGGCTGCACCGGAGAGCCGCACAAGGTCTATTGCTGACCCTGTTGCCCGCTGCGGCTTGCAGCCGGCGCCGCATACTCCCGCCGCGGCACGATGAACTGGCGCGCGCTCAGGCTGAGCAGCGTGGCGCAGCAGACGATGGCGGCCAGCGGGATGGGACTTTGCGGCTCGGTCAGTCCCAGCAGCACGCTGGGCAGGGCGGCCATGCCGAACTGCATGGTGCCCAGGGCGCCGGAAGCAAAGCCGGCGCGCGGGGCGTGTTTCACCAGCGCTGCGGCCGAAGTGTTGGGAATCATGAAGCCCTGGGTGCACACGCACAGGAACATGGTGGCGACGATGCCCGCCATCCCGCCCACCCCGGTGATGGCAAAGAACAGCATGGCGGCGCCGGAGCCGGCCGCCAGCATGCCCACACGCCTCAATACGCCTTGCACGCCCCAGCGCGGCAGCAGTATGCGATTCAACTGCGATGCTGCGATCAGGCCGAGGGCGTTGAGCGCGAAAATCCAGCCGTAGGCCTGCGGGGAGACGCCGAAGTATTCGATGAGCACATAGGGCGAGCCGGCCAGGTAGCCGAACATCGCCGCCTGAGAAAGTCCGCCGGCCAGCGCATTGCCGTAGAAGTAGCGATCACTGAAGAGCAGGCGTGCCTGCAGCAGCAGCGGTTCGGTGTCGGGTTTTTTCGCGGCACCGGGTTTGCGCGTCTCGGGGAAGGCCAGCCATAGGGTGAGCACACAGGCCGCGCCATAGATCGACAGCACGGCGAAGATGGCCCGCCAGTTGTCAAAGCCCAGCAGTACCCAGCCGCCGACCATCGGCCCGAAGATGGGCGCCACGCCCATCACCAGCATCAGCGTGGACAGCACGCGCGCCCCTTCCATGGGCGTAAACAGGTCGCGGACAATGGCGCGCACCACCACCATCACCGAGCATCCGCCCAGAGCCTGGATGAAGCGCGAGACGATGAGCATCTCCACCGAGGTGGTCAGCGCGCAGGCCAGGCTGGCCAGGGTGTAGATGCCCATGCCCAGCAGCATGGGCGGTCGCCGCCCCCAGCGATCCGACAGCGCGCCATAGGGAAGCTGGCCCAGCGCCATGCCGATGAAGTAGGCGGCCATGGTCAATTGCACCTGAGGGCCGAAGTCCCGTTCCAGCATGGGCAGGCTGGGCAGGTACATGTTGACCGAGAACGGTCCCACCGCCATGAGGAAGCCGAAAGTCAGCGTGAAGCGCAGGCTTTGTTGCACGGTTGTCCGGGTGTGGCCAAGGCGAAGGCGGCGCGTCTGAAGCCGGAACGCATCGCAGGGCAGGGGTGCATTGCAGATTGACATGCAAGTGCGCGAGAAGATGATGATTTTACGTCATTCGTCGCAGTGGTCCGTGCCGGCTTGCAATAGGCTCTGCCGCCCTCATATAGACTGCAATCGAACCCACTTCGCACAAGGAAACAGCATGTCCACGCCCAATTTCATGATCCGCAAGTTCCTGCTCGTTGTCGCGGCGCTGTCCGCGCTGACCCTGGGCGGCTGCGGCTACAACGACATCCAGCGCTTCGACGAGCAGGTGAAATCTTCCTGGTCCGAGGTGCTCAATCAATACCAGCGCCGGGCCGACCTGGTGCCCAACCTGGTCAACACGGTGAAGGGTTTCGCCGCGCAGGAACAGCAGATCCTCACCCAGGTGACCGAGGCGCGCTCGCGCGTCGGCAGCATCCAGGCCACGCCCGAGCTGCTCAACAACCCCGAGGCCTTCAAGCGCTTCCAGGAAGCCCAGGCGGGCATGTCCAGCGCGTTGTCGCGCCTTCTGGTGGTGTCGGAAAACTATCCGCAGTTGAAGTCGGACGCGAACTTCCGCGACCTGCAGGCGCAACTGGAGGGCACCGAGAACCGCATCGCCGTGGCGCGCAATCGCTACATCAAGGAGGTGCAGGAGTACAACGTGCTGATACGCCAGTTCCCGGTCAACCTGACCGCGATGATGTTCAGCTACCAGGTCAAGCCCAACTTCGCCGTCGAGGACGAGAAGGCCATCGCCAGGCCGCCCACGGTGGACTTTGGCAAGCCGGCGGCGGCGCCTTCGAGCCCGCCGGCCGGAGCTGCTGCCAAATAATTGCCAATTGACATGAACTACGTCATTCCCGCTCATTCTCGAAACTGCGCGGGAATCCAGGCTCTTTCAAGACAAGGCGCCCTGCAGCGCCTTACCTCCATGCTGTTTGCGGCCGCGCTGCTGCTCACCTTCGTGGCGAAGGTGTGGGCACAGGTGCCAGTTCCGCCCCTCAAGGCCGCAGTCACCGACCTCACCGCCACGCTCAACGCCCAGCAGACGGCCGACCTGGACGCAAGGCTTCGCGCCTGGTCGAAGCAAAAGGGCAGCCAGCTCGCGGTGCTGCTGGTGCCCACCACGCAGCCCGAGGCCATCGAGCAGTTTTCCATACGCGTGGCCGAGGCCTGGAAGATCGGCCGCAAGGGCACTGACGACGGCGTCATCCTGGTGGTGGCCAAAGACGACCGCACCGTGCGCATCGAAGTGGGATACGGCCTGGAAGGCGCCATTCCCGATGCCATCGCCAAGCGCGTCATCGCCGAGACCATCGTTCCGCGCTTTCGCAACGGTGACTTCTACGGCGGCATCTCCGAGGGCGCGAACAGCATCATGAAGCTGGTCGAGGGGGAGAAGCTGCCGCCGTCGCAACCTACTAATCTGAGCAAGCCGGGCAGCGGGCTGGATCTGCAACTGGTCATGGTGCTGCTGGTGATGCTGATGGTCATCAATACCGTGCTGGGCAATCTCTTTGGCAGGGTGCTTGGATCGCTCACGGGCAGCGGCATCGCCGGCGTGCTGGTGTGGCTGATGCTGGGTTCGCTGCTGGGCGGCATTGTCGTGGCCGTCATCGGCTTTGTCATGTCGGCCGTGCTGGGTGGATCGCGCGGACGCTTTCCCGGTGGTTTTGGAGGCGGCGGATTCGGGGGAGGCGGCTTTGGCGGTGGCGGAGGGTTTGGTGGAGGCGGCGGCTTCGGCGGCGGGGGCGGCGGATTTGGCGGTGGCGGCGCCTCGGGGAGATGGTGATGCTGGGACGTCTGCTGCGACATCTGTTCGGCGAGGATTGGGCAGCGCGCCGCGCTTTTCCGGCCGCAGCGCTGGAGCGCATCACCGCGGTCATCGCCGAGCAGGAAAAGCGCCATTCCGGCGAATTGCGATTTGTGGTTGAAGGCGGCCTGCCGCCTTTGCGCGTGCTCGGGAGGCAGTCGGCCCGCGCGCGGGCGGTGGAATTGTTCAGCCAGTTGCGCGTGTGGGACACCGGGCACAACAGCGGCGTGCTCATCTACCTGCTGCTGGCCGACCGCGATGTGGAAATCCTCGCCGATCGCGGCATCGCAGCCAAGGTCGGACAGCCGCAGTGGGAAGCCATCTGCCGCGGCATGGAGCAGCGCTTCGCGCGCGGCGAGTACGAGCAGGGCGTGATCGAGGGCCTGCGGGCGGTGGGTGATCTGCTGGCCCAGCACTTTCCGGCGAGTGCCGATAATCCCAATGAATTGCCGGATCGGCCGGTGGTGATATAGCTTCCTGCCGAGGGCGAGGGAGCCAGCCCCTTTTGACAAGAGGGCGCGCATTTCACGCAACTGAAACATGAAACTCAATGGTGGTGGTGCTTCTCCATCCCGATGAGATGCAGCGAATCCTGCCTGGCCTGATTGCGCTTGTGCAACTGGATGATGAAAAACATCACTAGTGACACGAAGCCGCCGAAGATGATGATGATGATGTCGATGTGCAGGTTCACCCGGATCATGGCCGAGTACAGCGCCAGCATGACGAGGATGGAGATGTTCTCGTTGAAATTCTGCACGGCGATGGAGTGCCCGGCCGAGAGCAGCACATGGCCGCGATGCTGCAGCAGTGCGTTCATGGGCACGACGAAGAATCCGGCCAGCATGCCGACGATGATGAGCAGGCTGTACACAAAAGGCAGGTAGTCCACCAGCGTCATGGTCATGACCACGCCGCCCATGAGGACGCCGGCGGGCAGCACGGACAGGGATTTCTTCAGCGGCACCACGCGGGCGGCGAGCACCGCGCCCAGGGCGATGCCTACCGCGGTGACGCCCTGGAGGATGGCGGCCTTGTCCAGGCGCATACCCAGGTGGCTGTCGGCCCAGCGCAGGACGATGAACTGCAGCGTGGCGCCGGCTCCCCAGAAGAGCGTGGTGACGGCCAGCGAGATCTGGCCGAGCTTGTCGCGCCAAAGCGTCACCAGGCAGATGCCGAAGTCGCGGGTGAGCACCAGCGGATTGCGCGGCTGGCGTTCGTAGCGGGCGCCGGTGTCCGGTATGTAGACATTGAACAGCGCGGCCAGCATGTAGAACACGGCGATGACCAGCATGGCCGCTTCCGAGGGCGTATCGACACCGGTGTCGAACACCGGAATGTCCAGCGACAGCAGCATGCCGGACACCTGCGGGCTGATCAGCGCACCGCCCAGCACCGTGCCCAGGATGATGGAGGCCACGGTAAGGCCCTCTATCCAGCCGTTGGCAACGACCAGTTGCTTGGCCGGGAGCAGCTCGGTGAGGATGCCGTACTTCGCCGGCGAGTAGGCCGCCGCGCCCAGGCCCACCACCGCATAGGCAAGAATGACGGTGGCGTAGACAGGCATGCCCGGTATGGGCAGCCAGTTATAGAAGAACATCATGATGCAGCCGGCGATCTTCACGAAGTTGGTGAGGAACATCACCTTGCCCTTGGGCAGGGCGTCGGCAAAGGCGCCGACAAAGGGCGCCATCAGCACGTAGGAAACGGTGAAGAAGAACTTGAGCAGCGGCGTCATCCATGCCGGCCCCTGCAGTTCCAGGAGCAATGCAATGGAGGCGATGAGCAGCGCGTTGTCGGCGAGCGACGAAAAGAACTGCGCCGCCATGATGGTATAGAAGCCGCGCTTCATTCGGGCGGGTACAACAAAGGATTTGGATTAAATGGTTTAATTTTCTACTGCAGACTTGCCAGCAAGGCAGCCTTTATACCATTACGGCAGTGCATTGCAAATTGGCCGTACCCGTCTGAATTGCAATACTGGTGAGCACGGCGGACTTGTGGTGAAATCACGGCTCTTCTTCTGCATTTTCCATTCCAATTTCCCTGATGCGCCCCATTACAGCGACCATGAGTCTGGCGGCGCTCGTCAGCAATCTTGCCGTAGTTCGCCGGCATGCTCCGCGCTCGCGCGCCTGGGCCGTGGTCAAGGCCGATGCCTATGGGCATGGGCTGTTGCGTCTGCTGCCGGCCTTGCAGGGTGCCCAGGGCGCTGATGGACTGGCCTTGCTGGAGCTGGATGCCGCGCTGGCCGCACGCCAGGCCGGGTACATTGGACCGGTGCTGTTGCTGGAAGGCTTTTTCACGCCGGATGAACTGCCGGTGTTTGCGCAATCAGGCTTCACTGCCGTGGTGCACAGCATGGACCAGTTGGCCATGCTCGAAGGCACAAAACTGGCGGCGCCCGTGGATGTGTACGTCAAATTCAACACCGGCATGAATCGACTGGGCTTTGCGCCGCAGGAGGCCAGCACGGTATTGCAGCGCTTCAACGCCTGCGCCAACACCGGCCGGATAACGCTGATGACGCATTTTGCCGATGCCGATGGCGCGCGCGGAGTGGACGATGCGATGAGCTGCATTGCCAGACTGGAACAGGTGGTCGCCGGTCTCACTGCCGTTCAGTCACGCATCCATGCCCGCAGTTATGCAAATTCCGCCGCCATATTGCGCTTTCCGGATACGCATGCCGACTGGGTAAGGCCGGGCATCATGCTCTACGGCTGCACGCCCTTCGGCGATGAGCCGCTGCAACCAGCCGGGCAGTTCGGCCTGAAGCCTGTGATGACGCTGAAAAGCCGCATCATCGCCGTGCAGGATTTGCGCGCGGGCAATCGCATCGGTTATGGCGGCAGCTATGCCGCGCCGGCGGCGATGCGCGTGGGCATCGTGGCCTGCGGTTACGCCGATGGCTATCCGCGCCATGCTCCGGGCAGCACCGAGCGCGGCACGCCGGTGCTGGTGAACGGCCGGCGCACCCGCACCGTGGGTCGGGTGTCCATGGACATGCTGTACGCGGACATCACCGCCATGCCCGATGCGGGTGTGGGCAGTGAAGTCACCCTGTGGGGTGAGGGCCTGTCGGCTGACGAAGTGGCGGCGGCGGCGGGCACGGTGAGCTATGAATTGCTGTGCGCACTGGCCAGGCGCGTGCCGGTGGAAGTCATCACGTAAGCTGACTGATGGCCAAGGCAAAAACCGTCTATACCTGCACCGAGTGCGGTGGCGCTTCGCCCAAGTGGCAGGGCCAGTGTCCCGGTTGCGCTGCCTGGAACACACTGGTGGAAAGCGTGGCGGAGGCGACGGGCACCGCGAAGCATCGCTACGCCGGCATTGCCACGCCCTCCAAGGTGCAGAAGCTGTCGCAGGTAAGCGCCAAGGATGCGCCGCGCCTGCCCACCGGCAATGTCGAATTCGATCGCGTGCTGGGCAGCGGCCTGGTGGCCGGCCAGGTGGTGTTGATAGGCGGCGACCCGGGCGTGGGCAAGTCCACGCTGCTGCTGCAATCGCTGGCCGCCATGAGCCAGCGCGTGCCGGCACTGTATGTGTCCGGCGAGGAATCGGCCGAGCAGGTGGCGCTGCGCGCGCAGCGCCTGTCGGTTGGATCAGATGATCTGGACATCCTGGCCGAGATCCAGCTGGAAAAAATAATCGCTGCCATGGAGGCGGTGAAGCCGGCGGTGGCCGTGATCGATTCCATACAGACCGTCTACTCCGAGGCGCTGACTTCGGCGCCGGGCTCGGTGGCGCAGGTGCGCGAATGCGCGGCGCAGCTGACGCGCTTCGCCAAGCAAAGCGGCACCATCATCGTGCTGGTGGGCCATGTCACCAAGGAAGGCGCGCTGGCCGGCCCCCGCGTGCTGGAGCATATCGTCGATACCGTGCTGTATTTCGAGGGCGACACGCATCAGAGCTTTCGCCTCATACGCGCCTTCAAGAACCGCTTCGGCGCGGTGAACGAGCTGGGCGTGTTCGCCATGACCGACCGCGGCCTGAAGGGCGTGGCCAATCCCTCGGCGCTGTTTCTGTCCGCGCACGAGCGCAATGTGCCCGGCTCCTGCGTGCTGGTGACGCAGGAGGGCACGCGTCCGCTGCTGGTGGAGGTGCAGGCGCTGGTGGACGCGGCGCATGCGCCCAATCCTCGGCGCCTGTCGGTGGGCCTGGAGCAGAACCGCCTGGCCATGCTGCTGGCGGTGCTGCACCGGCATGCCGGCATCGCCTGTTACGATCAGGACGTGTTCGTCAACGCCGTGGGTGGCGTTCGCATCAGCGAGCCTGCGGCCGATCTGGCGGTGCTGCTGGCGGTGGTGTCCTCGCTCACCAACCGGCCGCTGCCGCCCAAGCTGGTGGTATTCGGCGAAGTGGGTCTTGCTGGCGAAGTGCGTCCCGCGCCGCGCGGCCAGGAGCGCCTGCGCGAGGCGGCCAAGCTCGGGTTCACCCAGGCCATCATCCCAAAAGCCAATCAGCCCAAGCAAGGTCTGGCGGGCATGGAGATCCTTGCCGTGGACCGTGTGGGCGAGGCGATTGCACTGCTGAAGTCGCTGGCCTGACGTCGTGTTTCATTAGCCGGAACGGCCGGTGATTTCTACTGATTGACATGACTCAGCCGCAGGAATAGCGTGCGTTCGGCGCACTTGTAAGCGCTATTCGGATATCCAAACACGGGTCCTGCACGCGTGAAGGCGCCAGCTCAAACCCATTCGAGGAGGAATTGTGCGTCAATCGAAACAACTGTTGTTCGCTGCCTTCAGCATGCTCGTCGCTGCAACTGTCTGTGCCCAGGCTCCCGCCGGGTATCCAAGCAAGCCGATCAGGATCGTGGTGCCGTTTGCCGCCGGCGGTTCGCCGGACACCTGGACACGCATTCTGATCAAGGGGATGGAACCGCGCCTGGGCCAGCCGCTGCTGGTGGAGAACCGGCCCGGCGCCAACAGCACCCTGGGCGTCGCATTCGCCTCCAAGGCTGCGCCCGATGGTTACACCATCCTGTACGGCACCAACTCCGGCCTGTCCGGAGCGAGGGCGTTGTTCAAGACGCTGCCCTATGACCCGATCAACGATTTCGCCGGCATCATCATCGCCCAGGAGTCCTATTTCGCGCTGATGGTGCGCAACGAGGAGAAAGGCACTTCACTGCCGGCTTTCCTGGAGAAGATGCGCGTCGATCCCGCGCGTTATCCGCTGGCCGGCGCGAGCTCGACCCAGGAGATTCTGAACAAGATGATCGAGAACGCCGGCAAGTTGTCGCATACCTATGCGCGCTATGCCAATCCTGCGCCGATGGTGAACGATCTGCTGGGCGGACGGCTGGGCGGCATCCTCCACACCCTCAATGCCTCGCTGGCCATGGTGCATAACGGCCAGGCGCATGCCCTTGCTGTGTCCTCGCCCACGCGTCTGCCGACGCTGCCCAATACGCCTGCCCTGGCCGAGGTGCTGCCCGGCGTGACCCTGGGGCCGTGGACCGGTTACTTCGCACCGGCGAAGACGCCGCGTCCCATCATCGACTACCTGTACCAGAAGTTCGCCGAGGTGGTGAAGGAGCCCGAAGCGGCGAAGTACGCCGAGAACTCCGGCCGAGGCCTAGCCATGCCGCCGGCGGAAGTCGATGCCTTCGTTCGCAAGGACCAGGCGCGCTGGATGGCCCTGGCCAAGGCGGCCGGGATACAGCCGGAGTAGAGGCAGGTCAGTCCACTTCTATCGCCGCGGCCGCCGCCAGACCGGAGCGCACTGCGGCCTCCAGCGTTCCCGGATAGTCGCTGGCGACGTAATCGCCGGCCAGCAACAGGCCCTTGACGGGAGTTCGGCCGGGCGGGCGTTGCACGCCGGCGTCGCAGGAGAAGGTGGCGCGCTTTTCGGTGATGACGCGCGACCACAGCGGCGGTGACAGCGGGAATGAAACCAGCGGTGCACCGGGCAGCGACTTCAGCCCTGCGTCGATGTCCTCGTGAACGCGCCGCGTGAGTTCGGCCTGATCCAGTTCACGGTGCACGCCCTCGGCGCTGATGACGGCGGCCAGCAGGCCGCGCGGTCCGCCCAACTGGCCGCGATCGAACAGCCATTGCACCGTGCCGCTGGCGAATCCCAGCATGGGGCAGGGCAGTATCAGCTCGTCGGGATATTGCAGATAGCAGGTGACGATGGGCTGGTAGCTCAAGGCCTCGATGGTCTTGCGCGCGGCGGCCAGGCGCTCATCTTCCAGCAGCGCGGCCGCATGCTGCGGGGCGGTGGCGATGATGACCGAGGTGTAGGCATCAGTCGAGGCATCCAGTGTGAACAATCCCCCGTCCTCGCGGATCTTGCGCACTGGAGTTCCCAGGCGCACCAGTCCGCCGCGCTGTTCTATGACGCGGCTGGCCGGGTCGGCGAATAGTGCGCCGAGGTCCACGCGCGGAATCAGCAGGTCGCTGTCGGCGCGATTCCCTGCCAGGCTGTCGCGCAGCACCACCGCGAAGGCCGCGGCCGAGGCGTGTTCCGGCGGTGTGTTCAGCGCCGACACGCACAGCGGATGCCACAGGTAGCGGCACAGCCGCTGGTGCTGGCGGTAGGAGACCAGCAGCGCGTCCACGGTGACCTCAGGAGCAATGCGAAAGTGCAGCTTGCGCAGCGCCGCCATGAATCGCGCTGCGGCCAGTCGATCGGCCCAGCTCAGGCCCCGGGCGCAGGCCAGGGCCAGGCCCAGGTGCAGCGGCGCGGGAAGCCGGGGCGCCTTGAGGTGAAAGCCATCGGCGTAGCGCAGCTCCAGCGGCAGGCGAAGCAGGGCGGTTTCTTCCTCCACGCCGCATTCGCGCAGCAGTTCCAGGCAGTCTCGGTAGGCGCCGATGAGGATGTGCTGGCCGTTGTCCAGGTGCTGGCCGTCCAGGCTGACGCGGCGCGCCCGCCCGCCAAGCTGGCGCGAGGCTTCGAACACGGTGACCCTGATCCCGCGCCGGGTGAGCGCCAGCGCCGCGGACAGGCCGGCCCAGCCGGCGCCCAGGATGGCGACATGCAGCGGCACCTAGTGCGCTCCCGGATCGGATGATGAAGAAACAATATTATCTATATTGTAGTTAATGGATTGACTCATCAGGTTGAATAATAAGATTGTGATCACAGTTTCGGCGCCTGTGTCAGTCGTTGCAATCAGGCCGTTACCCAGGTGCGCCAGGCCAGCCACAATTTGCGCAAAGGGGTGAGTGAGGTGCGCCGGTCCAGCACCTGGTAGCCGTCGCGCGCGATTTCCTCCAGCACGGTGCGATAGATCGCCGCCATCACCAGGCTGGGCCGCTGCGTGCGCCGGTCCTCGGGCGGCAGCGCCGCCATGGCCTCGGCGTAGCAGTTGTGGGCGCGTTCGGTCTGGAAGGCCATCAGCCGCTTGAAGGCTTCGCTGTGGCGGGCGTTGAGCA
>CAXNIK010000065.1:0-12657 GCA_964202115.1 Burkholderiales bacterium | reverse complement strand
AACTGCATCTCCGAGCCATATCCTGAATACCTATTACTATCTAATTCAATATAAAGTCCTCGACACTAGTTACTGAACAGACAATTTATTATCAAGCCACCCGCAGCTTGTCGATCACCGCCTGATCCGGCGCCGGCCCCACGCCCGGTACCTGCGGCACCGGTATCTCGCCGTTCTTGGGGTGGATGGTGTCGCCGTAGGGGTGCAGCTCGAAGTCGGCGTAGTAGCGCTCCACCCAGGTGGGCTGGGGCACGGTGGCGCAGACATGCACCGAGGCGAGCAGGCCCGGGCCGAAGTAGGGCGAGTGCGGCACCACGGTCACGCCGAAGGCCTCGGCCAGCGCGAAGATCTTGCGTTGCTCGGAGATGCCGCCCACCTTGGTGATGCTGGGCTGGGCGTAGTCCACGGCGCCGATCTCGAACAGCCGCTTGAACTCGATCAGGTTGGAGATATTCTCGCCGGCAGCCACGGGAATGCGGCTCACCGAGCGCAGGCGCGAGAGGCCGTTGTGATCGTCGGGCGGATAGATGGGTTCTTCCAGCCACATCAGGTCCATGTGCTCCAGTTTGCGCGACATGGCGATGGCCTCGTTCACCGTCCAGGGCGTGGTGCAGTCCACCATGATGGGCACGCCCTCGCCGGCGGCGCGGCGCGATGCCTGGATGTTGTCGTAGGTGTGCTCGTGCAGCTTGATGACCTTGTAGCCGCGATCGAGCGCTTCCTTTGTGTAGCGTGCCACGGCGGCAGGATCGCCGTAGCGCATCAGGCTGGCGTAGGCGGGGAGTGAATTTTTGGCCGCCCCGCCCAGCAATTTGTACAGCGGTAGCCCGGCTTTCTTGCCGGCGATGTCCCAGAGGGCGATGTCGATGCCGGAGATGCCCGACATGGCCGGGCCGCTGCGCCCGGCGCTGTACAGGCCGCGCATGGTCTCGCGCATCAGCGGGGCGATCTGGCTGGCGTCGCGGCCGATGAGGCGCGGCGCGAGCATGTCCTTGATGGCGGTATAGGTC
Source organism: Burkholderiales bacterium (assembly GCA_964202115.1). GTDB lineage: Bacteria > Pseudomonadota > Gammaproteobacteria > Burkholderiales > SG8-39 > CAIYPG01. Next base: position 11,647 of record CAXNIK010000065.1, on the reverse strand, counting down.
ACCGCGCCGGCGCTCATGGCGAAGGCCTCGCCCCAGCCGGTGATGCCCTCGTCGGTGTCGATCTTCACCAGCAGCGACTGCAGGTCGCGCGTGGGCACGCCGCCCTTCATGGGCACCACGGCGTTGTTCGACAGGTCGAGCTTCATGTTGAGCAGGATGGGTTCGATGCGGGTGATTTTCATGGTGTGCTCCTCCTTGTGCTTGCATTCTAGCGGCTTGGGGAAGTGGCTTCGCGGGTCATGCGTCGGGAAGGCCGTGATACGCTCAAACCGAACACCGCCGAAGAAGCGCCATCGAGGAAGATGTCCACCCCCGCACCCGCCACCGCCGACGAGCAGGACGAAGACCGCCGCTATCCCTATTGGCGGCGCAATCTGCGCGTGCTGCCTGTTGCCAATGTGCTGTGCGCGATGGGCTTTGCAATGTCCTGGCCGTTCCTGCCGCTGATGATGCGCAGCCTGGGCGTCACCGAGCATCTGGAAACCTGGATGGGCTACATGATGCTGGTGTTCTACATCATCGGTTTTGCCAGCGCGCCCATCTGGGGCAGCATTGCCGACCACTACGGCCGCAAGATCATGGTGCTGCGCGCCATGCTGGGCATGGGGTTTTTCATGATGATTGTGCCTTTCGCGCCCTCGCCCTGGTGGTTCGCCGGCCTGTTCATGCTGATCGGTTTCTTCAACGGCTTCACGCCGGCGGGCATGGCCCTCATCGTCGCCAACACGCCGCCCAGACGCATGGGCAGCGCGCTCTCCCTGGTGCAGACCGGCAATCTGTTCGGCGGCACCATAGGGCCGGCGGTGGGCGGGGCGCTGGCCGCGGTGCTGGACCGGCAGCACTGGATGTTCTGGATCTCAGGCGGCCTGCTGATCTCGGGAGGACTGCTGGTGGCGCTGTTCGTCAGGGAAGTGAAGCAGCGCGTTGAAGGGCCCTGGCGCCCGGAATGGATGGGCAGCCTGAAGGAATTGTTGCGCGTGCCCGGCATCGCCGCGCTGCTGCTGCTGAGTTTCATGTTTTCGGTGATGTGGAACGGCAATGTCACCGTCCTCAGCATTTACACCCTGCAACTGCTTGAAGCGCAGCCGGCGGGCCATGGTTCGCATGGTTCGGAGGGTTCGGAGGCTTTCTGGGTGGGTGCGGTGGCCATGGGGCTGTCGCTTTCCAGCGTGATCGCCATGCCGTTGTGGGGGCGGGTGCTGGACCGTCACTCGCCGGCGCGCGTCATGACGCTTTCCACCACTCTGGCGGTGCTGGCCAGTGTGCCGTTGATCCTGGTGGAGACGCCGCTGCAGCTTGCCATCAGCCGCGTGGCCCTGGGCCTGGTGGCCGTGGCCATGCAGCCGGCCATCATTCGGCTCATGAAGGAGTACGCGCCCAAGGGCATGGATGCCCGCGCCATTTCCTATGTATCGTCTTTTCAGCTTATCGCCATGGGCCTGGCGCCTTTTTGCGCCGGATTGATCGGTCCGCTGCTGGGCCTGCGCGCCTATTTCGCGCTCGTGGTATTACTGGCGCTGGCTTCGCTCGCGTACTGGATCAAACAGGCACGACGGGCCAGGCCTTAGGCTCGTCCCTGGACAGGCCAGCACAAACCAAGACAGACAATAATGAATGACGCCCTCAGCCCCCCAGGAGACCGCATGAACATTTCCATCCTCGATGACTATCACGACACGGTGCGCACGCTGCAGAGCTACGCCAAGCTGGCCGGGCACAAGGTCACCATCTGGAACGACCACAGCAAGGATGTGGCAGTGCTGGCCGAGCGGCTCAAGGACACCGAGGCGCTGGTGCTGTTTCGCGAGCGCACGCCCATCACCGCGGCGCTGGTGGAGCGCCTGCCGAAACTCAAGCTGATCAGCCAGAAGGGTTCCTATCCGCACATCGACGTGGAGGCCTGCACCAAACACGGCGTGATGGTGTGTTCGCGCCGGCCGGGTCCCGGGGGTGAGCCCTCCTGGGCCACGGCCGAGCTCACCTGGGCGCTGGTGCTCATGGGCCTGCGTGATCTGCCGCGGCAGATCGACTCCATGAAGGCGGGCAACTGGCAGTTCGGCGTGGGCCACGCCGCGCATGGCCGCAGCCTGGGCATCTACGCCTACGGCCGCATCGGCAGCACCGTGGCCGGTTACGGCCGTGCCTTCGGCATGAAGGTGCAGGTGTGGGGTCGCGACGCCTCGCTGGTGCGCGCGCGCGCCGACGGCTACGCGGTGGCGCGCAGCCGCGAGGCCTTCTTCTCCGAGTCCGACGTGATCTCGCTGCACATGCCGCTGGTGGATGGCACGCGCGGCATCGTCAAGGAAGCTGATCTGAAGATGATGAAGCCCGGCGCCCTGATCGTGAACACCAGCCGCGCCGGCCTGATCGAGCCCGGTGCGCTGGTGAATGCGCTGCGCTCGGGGCGCCCCGGCAAGGCGGCGGTGGATGTGTACGAGACCGAGCCGCTCACCGACGTGAACAGTCCGCTGCTCACCATGCCCAATGTCATCTGTACGCCGCACATCGGCTATGTCGAGCGCGACACCCATGAGGGGCAGTTTCGCGACATCTTCGACCAGATCCTGGCTTTTGTTGATGGCAAACCGGTGAATGTCGCCAATCCCGAAGTTGTACGGAGGAAGTAGAGCCCATGAACGCTACCGACAAGCTGGACAAGAATGCCGTTGCCGCCGTCGATCAGGCCATCGTTTCGCGGCGCTCGATACGCCGATTTCTTCCCGATCCCGTTCCCGAGTCCGTGGTGCGCGACATCCTCGCCGTGGCCAGCCGAGCGCCCAGCGGCACCAACATGCAGCCCTGGCAGGTGCGGGTGGTGGCGGGGGAGCGCAAGAACGCGCTGAGCCGCGCGCTGCTGGCGGCCAACAGTGCGGCAAAGGACGGCGGAGCTTACGCTGGCCGCAAGCTCGAGGACGAGCACCACTATTATCCGGTTCCCTGCCCCGAACCCTATATGTCGAGGCGACGCAAGCTGGGCTGGGACCTGTATGGCTCCCTGGGCATAGGCAAGGCCGACCGGGATCGCATGCAGGCGCAAAGCGGGCGCAATTACCTGTTCTTCGATGCGCCGGTGGGCATGATCCTCACCATCGACCGGGTGCTGAAGATCGGCAGCTGGCTGGACTACGGCTGCTTCCTGCAGAACATCGCCACCGCCGCGCGCGCCCGCGGCCTGGACACCTGCATGCAGGCGGCGTTTGCGCGCATGCACACGGTGCTGCGCGCCGAGCTGGGTATACCGGAGAGCGAGGTGGTGGTGTGCGGCCTGTCGCTGGGGTATGCGGACACGGATGCGCCGGAGAATCTTTTTCCGGTCGAGCGCGTGCCCGTGGACGGATTTGCCTCGTTCTCGGGATTCTGAGCCGCCGCAAAAGCCGGCCGCCATTCCCGGAGGAGGGAACATGAACATCGCCATACTCGATGACCTGCATCACCTCATGCGCCGCCTGCCCAGTTTCTCCAAGCTGGCGGGCCATGATGTCACCGTCTGGAACGATCACACCAAGGACGTGAACGTTCTGGCGGAGCGCCTCAAGGACACCGAGGCGCTGGTGCTGCACCGCGAGCGCACGCCCATCACCGCCGAACTGGTGGCGCGCCTGCCCAGGCTCAAGCTGATCAGCCAGCGCGGTCCGCATCCGCACATTGACCTTGCGGCCTGCACGCGTCACGGCATTGTGGTGAGCTCGCGCCGTCCGGCGCGCCAGGGTGATCCGGACTGGGCCACGGCGGAACTGAGCCTGGCCTTTTTACTCATGGGCCTGCGCGATCTGCCGCAGCAGATCGATTCCATGAAGGCCGGAAAGTGGCAGTCCGGCGTGGGGCTGGCCGCGCACGGCCGCACCCTGGGCATCTATGCCTACGGCCGCATCGGCAGCACCGTGGCGGGCTACGGCCGCGCGCTGGGCATGAAAGTGCAGGTGTGGGGCCGCGATGGCTCGCTGGTGCGCGCCCGGGATGACGGCTACGAGGTGGCCGCCAGCCGCGAGGCCTTCTTCTCCGGGAGCGATGTGATCTCGCTGCACCTGCCCATGATCGAAGCCACGCGCGGCATCGTCACCGCAGATGACCTGCGGCGCATGAAACCCACGGCGTTGCTGATCAACACCAGCCGCGCCGGCCTGATCGCACCCGGTGTGCTGGTGAAGGCGTTGAAGGACGGGCATCCGGGCAAGGCCGCCGTGGACGTGTACGAGCACGAGCCCCTCACCGAGGTCAACGATCCGCTGCTCAGCCTGCCCAATGTCATCTGCACGCCGCACATCGGCGGAGTGGAGCTCGACCATCTCGACCACGCCTTCAGCGCCATCTTCGATCAGGTCCTCGCCTACGCAGCGGGCGAACCCATCGGGGTACTCAACCCCGAGGTGCTGAAGGACTGAGGCGGCTCGGCAAAGTCTTTGATGAAATGAAGAAATGCATCGATGAAAATAGATATTGATGGTTGTTGATTGCCGGTGCCATGATATCGGCCCCGAAAAGACCCATTCCCATACGGAGAAACCCATGATCAAGACCGGCTGGATTTTTGCGCTTTCCCTGGCTTTTGTTTTCGCGCCAGGATCGGCGACGTTCGCCGCTGGCGCTCCCGACTACCCGACCAAGCCGGTCAGGCTGATCGTTCCCTATCCTCCCGGAGGCGGCGTGGACATCGTCGCCCGCGTCATGAACGACCGCCTGGGCCAGATACTCAAGCAGCCTTTCCTCGCGGAGAACCGCGGCGGCGCGGGCGGCGTGATCGGCACTGACATGGCGGCGAAATCGGCCCCGGACGGCTACACGCTGCTGTTCGGCACCTCGGCTGGCCTGGTGATCAATCCCCTCATCACCAGGACCAAGCTGCCCTACGATCCCATCAACGACCTCGCGCCGGTGAGCTTGCTGTACACCTCGCCCATGCTGGTGACGGTGGTGAACGATTTGCCGATTCGTTCTATCAAGGATCTGATTGCCTATGCCAAGGCCAATCCGGGCAAGCTGAACTATGCCTCGGCCGGCATCGGCGCGCCCAACCACGTCGCCACCGAGCTGTTCAAGTACATGACCGGGACGGACATGGTGCACATCCCGTTCAAGGGTTTTGGCCCGGGCATCACCGACATGATGGGCGGGCAGGTGCAGGTGATGTTCAATCCGGTGACGGGCCTTCTGCCCTACGTCAAGAGCGGCAAGGTGCGCGCTCTGGGCGTCAGCGCGCCGCAGCGCGTCTCGGCCCTGCCCGATGTGCCCACCATCATCGAGGCGGGATTGCCCGGCTACGAGTACGAGCTGTGGTACTCCATCATGGCGCCGGCCAAGGTGCCCGCGCCCATCATCGCCACGCTGAACCGGGAGATCGTGAAGATCATCGCCGAGCCCGAGACCAGGCAGAAGTTCGCCGGCGGCGAGCCCAGGAGCAGCACGCCCGAGGGCCTGGCCAGGCTGATACGCGAGGAGTTCGACCGCATCGGCAAGGTGGTGAAGGCGGCGAACATTACGGCTGACTGAGCTGCCGACTGAGCCGCCGACTGAGCATCCGACTGAGCAGCCGGCGCGCGAACGGCTATCATTGGAAAAAAGACCGTCAAGGCGCGTTTCATCCATCAAAACCAAAGGCAGGACATGACAACCAAAGCTGATTACGAAAATCCGGCGCCGGTGGTGGCGCCCAATCCTCCGAAGAAGCCATTGCCTGCGGGCGCCTGCGATTCGCATGCCCACGTGTTCGGGCCCTACGAGCAGTTCCCGGGACATCCGGACCGCGCCTATACGCCGGCCGCGGCGGGCTTCGATCTCTACACCGGCATGTTGAAGCGCGTGGGATTCACGCATGGCACCCCGGTGCATGCATCGGTGTTCCTGGGCTTCGATGCCTCGGCCACGCTGGATGCGCTGGATCGCGACAAGAACCTGCGCGGCATCACCGTGATCGACCCCAAGGTTACCGACAAGGAACTGGAGGACATGAACCGCCGCGGCATTCGCGGGGCGCGCTTCAAGATGGCCACGGCGCACAATGCCGCGGCCGCGGCCGCCCTGGGTGCCGTGGGCATGGACACGCTCATGGCAATCGCCCCACGTTTCAAGGCGCTGGGCTGGCAGGCGCAGGTGTGGGCCAGCACCGAGCTCCTGGTGGCGGGCGCGAAGGACCTGGAGAAGACCGGCCTCACCATCGTGCTTGACCATATGGCCGGCATCGACGTGAACAAGAACGTCAACGATCCGGCCTTCAAGTCACTCATGGACATGCTCAAGGACGGCAAGATCTGGATCAAGCTCTCCGCCAATCGCGTCACCAAGCGCTTTGCCGATTACGAGGACGTGCGTCCCTTCCACGATGCCATGGTGAAGGCCAATCCGGACCGCCTCATCTGGGGCAGCGACTGGCCGTACCTGCGCATGTACGACAACACCCCGCATGTGGGCTGGCTGATCGACAAGTTCGACGAGTGGACCGGCAATGACGAGACGGTGCGCCGCAAGGTGTTCGCGGACAATCCAAAGAAGCTGTTCGGGTTCTGACAGTAGGTAGGATGGGCAGAATGTGTTCCGCCTGCGGTGCTAGGCGGGACATCCTGATAAATTGCGGCATCTCGGTTGCCGCTTCAACACTAAACGGGTAGAAAAACATGGACAAGGTAGTCGCTTCGGCCAAGGAGGCCATCGCTGATCTGAACGAAGGTGCCATCGTGGCGCTGGCCGGATTCGGCCTCGGGCATCGCTTTCCCAACACCCTGATACGCGAGCTGCGCGCAAAGGGCACCAAGAACCTCACGGTGGTGTGCAATTCCCTGGGCAATGCCGGGGAGAAGGGCCAGATGCTGGTGGAGAACGACCAGGTCGCGAAGATCATGGTGGCTTTCTCGGTGCGACCGTCGATCAAGACGGCCGCCGAAGAGAGAATCATCGCCGGCAAGCTGGACGTGGAGCTGATTCCCCAGGGCATCCTGGTGGAGCGTTGCCGCGCCGGCGGCGCCGGCATTCCCGCGTTCTGGTCGCCCACGGCCGCCGACACCGACCTGGCCGAGGGCAAGGAGGTGCGCTACTTCAACGGCAAGAAGCACGTCATGGAGCACGCCATCCATCTGGACTTCGCGCTGCTCTCCGGTTATCGCGCCGACAAGGCCGGCAATGTGCAGTTCCGCGGCGGCGCGCGCAATTTCAACCCGTCCTTCGCCAAGGCGGCGAAGGTGGCCATCATCGAGGTGGACGAAATCGTCGAGACTGGAGAGATCCCGCCGGAACTGATAGACCTGCCCGGCATTTTCATCGACCGCGTCATCAAGAACGAGATCCACATCGACGCGCGCACGCTGTCGCGCTCGGGCAAGCGTGCCGCCGACACGGCGCGCAGCTATCTGGGCAAGCAGGCCGTGACCCGCGCCGCCATCTCCAAGAACGCCGCCAAGATCCTGCGCGATGAAAGCTATGTGAATCTGGGCACCGGCATTCCCACCGAGGTGTCGAATTTCATCGAGGGCCGCGGCATCTGGCTGCATGCGGAGAACGGCGTGCTGGGCTATGGCGGCACCGTCACCGGCGACGCCATCGACCCGGACGTGTACAACGCCGGCGGGCAGTTCGTGCAGGCCATCAAGGGCACCTCCTTCTTCGACAGTGTCACCTCCTTCGAGATGGCGCGCGGCGGCCACATCGACACCGTGATACTGGGGGCCTATGAGGTGGACCAGGAAGGCAATGTCGCCAACTGGAGCACCTCGGATGCCAGGCGCGGCGGCATCGGCGGCGCCATGGACCTGGTGGCAGGGGACTGCGAGCTCATCATCGTGCTGGAGCATCGCGACAGCAAGGACCGGCCCAAGCTGCGCAAGCGCTGCACGCTTCCGCTCACCGCGCGCCGGCGCGCCAACTGGGTGGTGACCGATCTGGCGGTGTTCCACCTGGTCAATGGACGCTACGTGCTGGAGGCGGCTGCTCCGGGCTTCACGCCCGAGGACATCAAGCAACTCACGGAGATGTCGTTTGAGGTGGCGCCCAAGGTGGCAGTGATGGAGACCGCCTGAGGGCCGATGCGATTGCGGACATCGCCTGCGCTGTGGCATGTTCAGTGACGTAAAGGAGGAGATTTCATGCTCAAAATGGCATTGAAATTTTGGATGGCAGCAACTCTGGCTAGCTTGTTGCCAAGCGTGCAGGCACAGGACTTTCCACAGCGCCCGCTGCGCCTGGTCTGCATTTTCGCGGCGGGCTCCTCTGCGGACGTGAGTGCGCGCTTTGCTGCGCAAAAGCTGGGCGAGGTGCTGGGGCAGCTGGTGGTGGTGGAAAACAACGGTGGCGCCGGCGGGCTGATCGCCATGCGCAGCGTCTATCGCGCCCAGCCGGTTGGTTACACGCTGCTGTTCTCGACTAACGGGCTGGTTGGAAATCTTTATGCTTTCAAGGAGCCCGGTTACAAGCTCGATGACTACACCATAGTCGGCTCTACCGGATTGAGCCCTTATGCCATGATCGTGCACCAGATGGTGCCGGTGAAAACGCTGGCCGAGTTCGTGGCCTATGCCAAAGCCAACCCCGAAAAACTGAACTTCGGCCAGCTTGGGCCCACCACTGGCAGCAACATCCTCTCCGAGCGCCTGAAGGTTGCGGCGAACATAGACATGGTGGCCATTCCATTCAAAGGCGGGGATCCCGCAGGCGCCGCTTTGTTGGCGGGTGATATCCAAGTCTACTTTGCCACCTATGGAACATCACGCAACCGCGTCCGCACCGGAAGAATCAGGGCGTTGGCGCTGAGCGGCGACCAACGTTCACCCATCCTGCCGGATGTTCCAACATTCAAGGAATTGGGTTACCCGACCATGGAGTTGGGAGTGTGGCAGGGTATTTTCGTGCCTTCGGCCGCACCGAGACTGGCAATTCAAAAGCTGCAGGAGGCGATGGCCAAGGTGAATGCCTCGCCCGAGATGAAAGCGCACCAGGTTAGGCTGGAGTTCGAGCCCTGGCAGGGTACGCTGGACCAGTTCATGGCGCACATCCGGGCGGAGGGCGTGGCCATAGGCGAAGACATGAAGCGGCTGAAGCTGCCGATGCAGGATTAAGGCTCGTAAGAAAAAGAGAGGCTTCATGCGCAAGACAGTTTGGTCATTGGCGGCGTGGGCTTTATCCCTGCTGTCCTGCGCCGCCTGGGCGCAAGATTTCCCTATCCGGCCGGTGAAGCTGGTGTCGATCTTCGCCGCCGGCTCCTCCACCGACGTCAATGCGCGCTTCACCGCGCTCAAGCTGGGCGAGGTGCTGGGCCAGCCGGTGATCGTGGAGAACAACGGCGGCGCGGGCGGACTTCTCGCCATGCGCAGCGTCTATCGCACCACGCCTCCCGGCTACACGCTGCTGTATACGACCAACGGACTGGTGGGCAACCTGTACATCTACAAGGAGCCCGGCTACAGGCTGGAGGACTATACGATCGTCGGGCCGCTGGGTCTGTCCGCCTTCGGCTTCATGGTCCATCAGTCAGTGCCGGTCAACAGCCTTGCGGAGTTCATCGCCTACGCCCGGGCCAATCCCAACAAGCTCAACTTCGGGCTGGTCGGTCCGACCAACGGCAGCAACATCCTGGCCGAGCGTCTCAAGGCCGCCGCCGGCATCGACATGGTGGGCATCCCCTTCAAGGGGGGCGACCCGGCCGGAGCGGCGCTGCTGTCGGGCGAGATACAGGTGTACTTCGCCACCTATGGCACCACCCGCGCGCGGGTGAGGACGGGCAGGATCAAGGCGCTGGGCGTGACCGGTGAGCAGCGCTCGCCCATCCTGCCCGATGTGCTCACCTTCAAGGAAATGGGTTATCCCTCGATGAGCCTCGGCGTGTGGAATGCCATCTTTGTGCCCTCGACCGCACCCAGGCCGGCGATACAGAAGCTGCAGGAGGCCATGGCCAAGGTCAGTGCCTCAGCGGAGATGAACGCGCAACTGGAGAAGATGGAATTCGAAGGCTGGCCCGGCACGCTGGAGCAGTTCATGGCCCACATCCGTGCTGAAGGTGAGGCAACACGCGAGGACATCCGGCGGCTGAAACTGCCGATGCAGGATTGAGCCGCGATTTGGAACTTGGCCGCGATGCAAAACCTTGCGGGATTCTCCGGCTCAGGCTGATGGCCGTAACAGGCAATGGAAAGGGCAACATGAAATCAATTCGATTGGCCGGCGCTTTGGCGGCGGCAGCACTCGGCGTGCTGGCAAATCCCCTCGCGGCACAGACAGGCGACTGGCCAAACCGCATGATCCGCATCGTCGTGCCCATGCCACCCGGCGGAGGCGGTGACATCGTGTCTCGCGGCCTCGGCGAGGCCATCACCAAACGCTACGGCCAGCCCGTGGTGGTGGACAACCGGCCCGGCGCGACGGGCGCCATAGGCACGGCCTTTGTGGTCAAGTCGGCTCCCGACGGCTATACCTATGTGCTGATCCAGGTGGGACCGGGCGTGACCGCGCCCATGACGCAGAAGGACATCCAGTACAACCCGGTGCGCGATCTTGCGCCGGTGGTGATGATCGGGCAGGCGCCCATTGCCCTGTTCGTACCGGTGAACTCGCAGTTCAAGACACTGGCGGACGTGGTGCGTTACGCCAAGGCCAATCCCGACAAGCTGGACTACGGAACGCCGGGTATTGCCACCCCTTCGCACCTGTCGGGTGCGCTGCTGCAGAAGCTCGCGGGCATCAAGATCAACCATATCCCGTACAAGGGGTCGGCAGCTACCGGTATGGCTGTGGTCGGGGAGCAGGTGGCAATGAGCATCGATACCGTGCCACCCAATCTTGCCCTGGTGCGCGGCGGAAAGCTGCGGCCGCTGGTGGTGACCAGCGCCGCGCGCTCGACCAGCCTGCCTGATGTGCCGACGACGAGGGAAGCGGGCTTCAGCAATTTCGAGATGTCCACCTGGTATGCGCTGTCGGCACCGGCCGCCACGCCCAGGGCCATCATCAACGCCATGAATGCCGTCACCAATGCCTATATCAGTTCTCCGGAGGGCAGCAAGCGGCTGGACGATCTGGGGCTATTGCCCAAGCGCGGCGGCACTCCCGAAGATCTCGGCAATTTCATCAAGGGCGAAGTCGCAAAGCTGGAGCCCATCATCCGCGAGAACAACATCTCTACCGATTGATCCTGTTTGCGCTGACCGTTCCTTTGAAGCGGTCTTCGTCGAGCCAAGTCCCACAATGGAGGCCCCATGAACATTTCCGCAAAATCCTTGCGCCTGGCGATAACGATGATGCTTGCGTTGAGCTGCATTGGCGGCACCGCGCGCGCCCAGACCTATCCGTCCAAGCCAGTGCGCTTCATTCTGTTCTATGCCCCCGGCGGACCGGCCGAGGTGCGCGGCCGACTGATCGCGCAGGCGGTGAGCGCGCAGCTCGGGCAGCCGCTGGTGGTGGAGTTCTTCGGCGGTGGCGGTGGCGCCGTGGGCGCGGCGCTGGTGGCCAGGGCGCCCAAGGATGGCTACACCATCGGCGTGACCGGCATCTCCGCCTTCGCGCTGGCGCCGCTGGTGTTCGACAAGCCGCCCTTCGACGACAAGGAGCTGGATTTCATTGCGCTGCTCACCAACTCGCCGGAGATGATCGTCACCACATCGAAGACCGGCCTGGCGACGGTGCAGGACATCGTCAAGGAAGCGCGCGCCAATCCGGGCAAGCTCAATTTCGGCTC
>CAXNIK010000064.1:0-12822 GCA_964202115.1 Burkholderiales bacterium | reverse complement strand
GAGAACCGCGGCGCCAGTGCCGGCAGCGGAGTGGCGCTGGACTATGTCGTGAAGACCCCGGCAGACGGGTATACGCTGATCGTCGGCTCGGCGAGCACCATGATCGAAGCGGCCGTCATCATCAAGCTTCCCTATGACGTCGAGAAGCGCATTGCGCCCATTGCCCAGTTCAATTACTCGCCCTTTGTGCTGGCAGTGGCGCCATCGGTCCCGGCAAACTCCGTCAGCGAATTGATTGCGCATGCCAAGGCCAATGCCGGCATGCTCAACTACGCCTCGTCGGGCATCGGATCGTCGGGGCATCTTGCCGCCGAGTTGCTGAAATTCTCCTCGAAGATCGAGATGACCCACATACCCTACAAGGGAATCGGACCGGGGCTGGTCGATCTCATGGCCGGAAGAATTCAGGTGGCGTTCGGCAGCACCACGGCGGTCATGCCACATGTGAGATCCGGAAAAATGAAGGCATTGGCGGTGAGCAGCCTGGAGCGCGCAAAGAGCCTGCCATCCATTGCCGCGATCGCCGAAACCATACCGGAATACGAGGTGATCACCTGGTGGGGCATGCTTGGACCCGAGGGGATCCCGCCGCCCATCGTTTCGGCGCTGAATGCCGAGATCAACCGGATACTGGTCCTTCCCGAAGTGGAGAAGATCGTCGGCGCCGCGGGCGCGGAGATCACCATCGGCAGCCCGGAGCAATTCAGGCAGGTGATCGGCAGGGGGCTGCAATCGGTGCGCAACCTGATCGACAAAACCGGGATCAGCCTTCACTGACGCGGGTGCTTTTCCCGGTGTTGCTAACATGTACCGGCCCGGCAGCCAGGGCTGAATTCTTGATGATTGAAAACGAGGAGGGGATGAGCCCATGTCTTACACGAAAATCACGGTAATCGGCATCACCGCGGCCATGCTGCACGTCGGGGCAATGCCGGCGCAGGGCCAGGCCAACTACCCCACGCGGCCGGTGACGGTCGTCGTTCCTTACGGGCCGGGCGGCACCACGGATATCGAGGCCCGGCTGTATACGCAGAAGGTCAGCGAGCGTCTCGGTCAGCCCTACGTCATCGACTACAAGCCCGGCGCCGGCACCACCATCGGCACGGCCTTCGTCGCCAGGGCTGTACCCGACGGCTACACCCTGCTGATGCATACGGCCACCTTCACCGTGGCGCCGGCCCTGTACGGCGCCCAGACGCCCTACGATCCTATCCGCGACTTCGCGCCGATCTCCATCACCACCATGACCCCGGATGTGTTCATCGTCAACGCCGCTTTCCCGGCGAAGAACCTGAAGGAATATCTCGATTACGCCAGGGCAAACCCCGGCAAGATCAATTTCGGCACCTCGGGCCAGGGCGGCATCAATCATCTGGGCGGCGCCTGGCTGCACAACGCCACCAACACCAAGGTGACTTTCATCCACTACAAGGGCGGGGCCGATGTCATCCGCACCGTGTCCTCGGGCGAAGTGCACGCCGGCGTGTCGGTGCCGCTGACGGTGCTTCCCCAGGCCAAGGCCGGCAAGATGAGAATGCTGGCCGTGACCACGGGCGAGCGCGTCAAGTTCATGGCCGATGTGCCCACCGTCATGGAGGAAGGTGTGCCTAACTACGAATGGTCCCAGTGGGTGGGCGTGTTCGCGCCGGTCAAGGTCTCGCCGGTCATCATCGAAAAACTCGGCGTCGAATTTGCGCGGGCGGCCAGGTTGCCCGATGTCATCCAGGCACTGGAGCGCGGCAAGCTGGTGGTCGGCAGCACGCCGGAGGAACTGCGCCGCCTGGTGGCAAGGGAAGTGCCGGCCTGGCGCAAGATCGTGCAGGACAGCGGCGCCAAGCTCGAAGAATGAAACCTCGGCAGGGGATGCCCATGTTCAGATTGATCAATGCAGCGTTGTGCTCGCTGGCCATTACTATGCCGCTCACGGCTGCGGCGCAGGGTTCAGCGGCAACCTATCCCTCGAAGCCGGTCACCATGGTGGTGCCCTTCGCTGCCGGCAGTGCCACCGACCAGGAAGCGCGTATTTACACCACCAAGCTCTCGGAGATTTACGGCCAGTCATTCATCATCGATATCAAGCCGGGGGCTGGCAATCGCGTGGCCACCGAATTCGTCATGAGATCGGCGCCCGACGGTCATACCCTGATGTTTACCGCCGCCACCCACGCCGTCATACCGATTTCGTTTCCGGACCTGCCCTACGATCTGTACAAGGTGCTCGAGCCGGTGTCGCTCCTCACCAAACGTTTCGGCCTGATGGTGGTGCGCTCATCCCTGCCGGTCAACAACCTCGCCGAGTACATTGCCTATGCCAGGGCCAACCCAGGCAAGCTCAACCTGGTCACCGCCGGTGCCGGCGGCTCCCAGCATCTGACCGGCCTGTGGTTGAACTCGGTCACCGGCACCGATGCGACCATGGTGCATTACAAGAGCGCCAACCTGGGGATGCTGGATATGCTGGCGGGGAGGGCGGAGGTGCACATCGGGCCGCGCCGGTCATTGCAGCCGCACGTCAAGGCAGGCAAGTTCCGCGCTGTCGCACAGACTTCGCTGGTGCGTCATCCCGAGAGTGCTGATCTCCCCACCATCCACGAAACCTATCCCGGCTTCGAGTACCCGAGCTGGCTGGGCGTGCTGGCGCCGGCCAAGACGCCCGCGGCGCTGCGCAATCAACTGGCCGTGGAACTCAACAAGATCGTCAAGTTGCCCGAGACCATGAAGAAGCTCGGTGACGATGTGCAGCCGGTAGGCAGCACGCCGCAGGAGTTCGAGCGGCTGTACCTGCGCGAGCACGAGATCTGGAAGAAGATAGTGAAGGACTCGAACGTCAAGTTCGAGTGAGAATGCTCCCTACCCGCCGCCGGGCTGCCGTGAGCCTTTGGCAGTCACAACAAAATCAAGGGCAGCGGATGCACATTACATCCAACCAAAGGAGATTCTGATGCGCCACCACATAGCATTGTTGGGATTGCCATTTTTATGCGGATTGTTGACGCTCTCAAGCGCCAGCCTGGCACAACCCAGTGGAGGCTACCCGCAAAAACCGATAAGGGTGATCATTCCGGTACCTCCCGGCGGAAGCGTCGATGGAGAAATCCGGATACCTGTTCTGCAAGTGGTGGAAAACACCAAATGGACCATGGTCATTGAAAATCAAGGCGGGGGCGGGGGCGCCATAGGAACCGGAGCCGTCGCGAAGGCGGCGCCGGACGGCTACACCCTTCTTGGAACGTCCGGAAGTTTCGCCACCATGCCGGCGCTTCTGAAGCTCTCCTTCGATCCGATAAAGGACTTCACTCCCTTGTCGCTGATAATGAAGAGATCGAACATTATTGTTGTTTCGTCCACCCTGCCATTTCATGACCTCAAAGATTATCTGGCCTATGCGAAGGCCAATCCGGGAAAACTGAACTTCGGGACATCCGGGAATGGAGGCCCCGTGCATCTGGCTGGTGCGTGGCTGCATCAATGGACCAATACGAAGGTGACCTTCGTTCATTACAAGGGTTTTGGCGGGCCATTTCTGGTCGATTTGGCTGCAGGAAGGCTAAGCGCCACTATTGGCAGCATGTCGACGCTTGGTCCGCAAATAAAAGATGGAAAATTGCGAATACTGGGCATCTCGGGGAACACGCGGGCAAAAGTCCTTCCGGACATGCCGACAATCGCGGAGCAGGGAGTGCCCGGGTACAACTACATCAATTGGGCGGGCGTGCTGGGACCGGCCGGTATGAATCCTGAAATTGTAAAAACCCTCTCCGGCGAATTCGCCAAAGCTGCCAGGACTCCCGCCCTCATCAAAAGACTCGAGGGCCTTAACGGCGAGGTCGTGGGCAGTTCGTCGGAAGAGTTCGGGCAGTTCGTCAGGAAGGAAATCGAGATATGGCAAAAACTGGTGAAGGACACGGGGATTCAGGCTGACGAGTAGGAAACTCGGAGCAAACGTTTTCAGCACCATCGCGACAGTGGTTTCTTGAGCCGATATTCACAAGTCGGGGAGGGTTTATGAACTGCTTCAGGTTGCTGTATGCCGTGACTGTCTTCGTGGCTGCTTCGCCTTCCTTGGCGTGGGCGCAAGCCTGGCCTGCAAAACCGGTGACTTTCATCCTTGCCGCGACGCCGGGCAATACCAATGAAATCGAAACACGCCTTTACGCGAAGAAGCTTGGCGAAAATATTCCCGGCGGCCAATTCATTGTGGATTTCAAACCGGGTGCAGGGGGCACGATTGCGGCCAGTCATGTGGCGAGAGGTTCGCCGGACGGGCATCTTCTGCTGGTGATCAGCCGAAATTACACGATCCTGCCCGCTGCTTTCCAGGATCTCCCGTACGACCCGGTCAAGGATCTGGCTGCGGTCACCATGCTAAGCACGCGGCCAACGGTGCTGATGAGCCATCCTTCTGTCCCTGCGAAAACGGCCCGGGAATACTTCGCGTATGCCAAGGCAAACCCTGGAAAGCTCAATTTCGGCACTACCGGGGTAGGCAGCTCACCGCATCTTAACGGCGCCTGGATGCATAGCATGGCTGGCGTAAAGGTCAACTTTATTCACTACAAAGGCACCGGGGCAATGATGCCTGATCTGCTAGCCGGAAGAATCCATTCAACATCAGTGAGCTTTCTTTCGAGCATGCCCCACATCAAAGCGGGCAAGACCATAGCGCTGGGGATCACGACAGCAGATCGTTCGCCGCTCTGGGCGGATTTGCCTACATTGGACGAGCAAGGCGTAAAGGGCTACGACTATGGAAGCTGGATAGGCGTTTTTGCCACTGGAGGAACGCCAAGTGGGACTCTCGCCCGAGTTCACGCCGAGTTGGCGAAGGCAGGCAAGGCACCGGAGATCAGGCAAAAGCTGGAGCCGGATTTTGTGCAAATCATTGTGAGCTCCCCTGAAATTTTCCAGCGGCACGTGATCGAAGACATCGCGCGTTGGCGCGAGCTTGGCAAGGAAGTTGAGATCAAGGTGGAGTGAGCATGCCGGTACTTCACTGCTTACGACACTTTGGGAGTGGTGCATGACATCCAGGATTGCAGAAGACGCACACAATATTTCTGATCTCCGCAACATGGCGAAACGGCGCCTCCCAAGGTGGTTGTTCGAATTCTTTGATCGCGGAGCGGAAGATGAGGTGGCGCTGAGAAACAACCGCGATGCATTCGAGCGCATCAAGTTTGTTCCTCGCATCCTGACGGATATCTCCAGGCGCAAGCAGGGCATAACGCTGTTTGGAAAACAGCACGAAATGCCAATCGCCATCGCTCCCACCGGCGCCGCCGGCATGATGTGGTATCAGGGAGAGCTTGAACTGGCGCGCGCAGCAAAGGCCGCTGGCATTCCTTTCAGCCTTGCGATTGGATCCATTACGAGCATGGAAAAAGTGGCCGCCGAGGTGGGCGGTACGCTGTGGATGCAGCTGTACGTTTCGGAAGAACTCGAGCTGACGCTCCCGATCGCCCGCCGCGCGGCAGCGGCCGGTTTCGATGCCTTGCTGATTACCGTGGACGGCATGGTTGCCGGAAACCGGGAATACAACAAGCGGAACGGCTTTACCGTTCCCTTCAGGTACAACCGAAGGAATACCTGGGATGTGACGACCCACCCCCGTTGGCTGTTCGGCGTGCTGGCGCGCTACCTGCTGAATGGGGGCATGCCCAGGCGGGTGAATTTCCCGGACGAGTTGAGGGAGAAGGTCACCTCCGGACATGCGACAAGCAAGAACTGGTGGGCCAATGAAACCCTCAACTGGGACCACATCAAGGTATTGCGCGACGCGTGGCCGGGCAAATTGATCATCAAGGGCGTTTTGCATCCGGGCGATGCGGAGCGGGCTGTTGAAAGCGGTGCTGACGGAATAGTGGTTTCCAACCACGGAGCACGCAATTGCGACTCGTCGCCCGCTCCCATCGATGTGCTCCCCGGCATCGTCCAGGCCGTGGGACATCGCACCACCGTCCTGGTGGACAGCGGCTTTCGGCGCGGCAGCGACGTGGTGAAGGCGCTGGCGCTGGGTGCCGATGCAGTGCTGGTCGGGCGCGGCACGCTTTATGGTATTGCAGCGGGAGGAGAGGCGGGCGCAAGCCGGGCCCTGACCATCTACCGGGAAGAAATCAGCCGGGCCATGGCCCAGGTTGGGTGCAATAGCGTCGAGGAGCTAAATCCGGACGTATTGCTGAGAACTGCCCAGTTCGTTCAAGGCGGTTCAATACAGAGGCTTGCTTGAAAACCATTGGCGTTGCTGCTGAAGTTTCTCTGCTGCGCGTTGCGCGGTGAAACCTGAGGAAGGAGGAAGCCATGTTTGAGTTTTTGCTTAAAGCATCGATCAGCTTGCTGGCTTTAGTGTTGTCGCTCACGGCCTCCGCGCAGGAAGAGGCCGGAAAATATCCTTCCAAGCCGGTCACCATGGTGGTGCCTTACGCTGCGGGCAGTTCCACTGACCTGGAAGGCCGGCTTTACGCCAATAAGCTGCACGAGACTCTCGGACAGCCCTTCGTACTCGATTTCAAGCCAGGGCCCGGCAATATTGCGGGCAACGAAGTGCTCCTCAAAGCCGCGCCGGACGGTCACACCCTGATGTTTACCACCGCCAGCTACTCGGTCATACCGCTGAGCTTTCCGGCCCTTCCCTATGATATGTACAAAGTGCTTGCACCGGTGTCGCTGATCAGCAAACGCTACGGCTTGATGGTGGTGCATCCTTCCTTGCCGATCAGGAATATGGAGGAATATATTGCATATGCCAAGGCCAACCCCGGCAAGCTGAACATGTCGACCTCCGGCGCGGGCGGCAATCAGCATCTCACCGGTCTCTGGTTGAACTCAGTCACCGGCATCGATGTGACCATGGTGCATTACAAGAGCGGGCCTACCGGCATTCTGGATCTGATGGCCGGCAGGGTGCAGGCCTACATCGGAACAAGGGGGTTGGTGCTGCCACACGTCAAGTCTGGCAAGCTTCGCGCGATTGCACAAACCAACCTGGTGCGCCACCCGGAGATGTCCGAACCGCGCACCGCAAGCGAGACTGTGCCGGGGTTCGAGTACGCGAGTTATCTGGCTCTTCTGGCGCCCGCAAGGACTCCTGCGTCGATTCGCAGCAGACTAGCGTCCGAGATCAACAGGATCGTCAAGTCGCCCGACATCGTCACTAAGCTTGCCAACGACATGGAGTTGATTGGTTCCACTCCGGAGGAATTCCAGCGCCTTTACCTTGCGGAGCACGAGCGGTGGAAAAAGATCGTCAAGGAAGCGGGCGTCAAGTTTGTTGATTAGAGGTATTTGAGAAGCTCTTTGTTCGCCGGCCCGCAGGGCAGACGTTTTTTCGGCGAACTGATTGCCAAGGCGGACGGGGTGGTTCAAAACTTTCGTCCGGGGATCCTGATACTGTTCATGCTTGGTGGCCACACAACATAGGAGTTTGAATTGGGACACAATGATTCTGCGCTTGCCATGACGGCGGACAAGATTCAGCAACAACTCACAGACTATGCCTCGGATCTTTCGTTCGAGCGCATTTCTCCGGAGGCGCTGCATGCGGCCAAGGTGCGGATCATCGACACCTTTGGCGCATTGATGGGCGGGTTCGACGGCGCACCCTGCGAGATGGGCCGCAGGCTCGCGGCAGCCTCGCCCATGGCCGGTGGGGCCACGGTGATCGGGACGCGCATCGTCACCGCCCCGGACATGGCGGCCTTCGCCAATGCGACAACCTCCCGCTTTGTGGAGGCCAATGATGTCTATCGTTGGCCCAAGAGCACGGGGGGCCATCCCAGCGACGTGATCATGCCGCTTTTTGCTGTTTCGGAATGCGCCAGGGCTGATGGCAGGGCCTTCATCACCGGCGTTGTCCTCGCCTATGAAATCTACTGCCGCATCTCTGATTGCATGGATGCCTGGGGCAAGGGCGTGGAGCCGACCAACTTCGCCCGCATCGCCGTGGCCGCTGCTGCGGCGCGAATCTGGAAGCTGTCCCGTCCGCAGTTGTGGCAGGCGATATCCATGGCGGCGGTGGCCGGCAATCTGGTTCGCCAGGTCAGAACCGGGCACCTTTCGATGTGGAAGGCAGTCGCCTCGGGTGAGGCCGGACGAGCCGGTGTGTTTGCGGCTGTCCTGGCCAGAGAGGGCATGGAAGGGCCCAGCCTTCCCTTCGAAGGCAAGCACGGATGGTGCAACGACATCACACGGCAGCCCCTCGAGATAACGACCATGGGCGGGGAGGGCGTTCAATTCAAGGTGGAAACGACGCTGATCAAACCGCGCACCACCTGCGCGGCCACCATTTCCTCGACTCTGGCGGCAGAGAAAGTTGCCGCTTCCCTGAAGGGCAATTTCAAGGACATCGCCAAGGTGCAGGTGGAGGTCTATCAAAGCGCCAAGGAGGGCATGGCGACCGGAGCTCATCACTGGAATCCCGAGTCGCGCGAAACCGCCGACCACAGCATTCCCTACGTGGTAGCCGCGACACTGCTAGACGGAACCATCAGCCCCATTCAGTTTGACGCCGCGCATATAGCGGATCCTGTCCTCAAAGCGATATTGGCGAAGGTGGAAGTCACGGCCAACGATGAATACACCGCCTTGTACAAGAAGCACCCTGCGGAGCACCACACACGGGTGACCGTGTCCATGGCCAATGGACAGACAATCACCGGCGAGGCGGGTGGAGACAAGGGAGACCTCGCAAACCCGAAGACCGACGGGGAAATCGAGGAGAAATTCAGGCGCCTGACCGAAGGTTATCTGGGCGCAAAGGCCGTGAGCGCAATCCTGGCCCGGTTGTGGGACCTGGAGAACATGAAGAACGTGGCGCAGATCGCCCCGGCCTTTGTCATCCCGAAACAGTGATCGGTAGTAAGCAGGCGCAGTTCCCGTCAAGGACTCCAACGTCAAGTTCGAGTGAGGATGCTCAATACCCGCCGCCGGGCTGCTCAATGGGCTTGGCCGTCATGGCGGCGTGCCACACCTTGTTGAAATTGTCGCCGGTCTTGTCGCCGGGCTTCTGGTCCTTCACCCAGGTGTACAGCGGCTTGCCGTCGTAGGCCCACTGCCGGGAGCCGTCGTCGCGGGCGATGATGCTGAAGTCACCGCCGGCCTTGTCGGTGGCGCTGGCCATGAGGGGAGGCCAAATGCCTGCGCAGGCTCCGGTGCAGGCACTCTTGCCGGCCGGGTCCTTGTCGTAGGTATACAGCGTCATGCCGGCCTTGTTCACCAGCATGTCACCGGTGAGCTGGACGGGTGCGCCGCCCGCCATGGGGCCGGCGGCGCAGGCATAGAACAGGGGGAGTAAAGCGGCTGCGATAAGCAGGGTACGAGCGGTGTTCGCCTTCATGGAGTTCTCCTCGTTGATGTTCGATGGATGGCTTTGCCATGAACGATGGCCTTGCCATGGAGCAAACAAGAACCCTGAAGGCTTTATTCCCTGATTCAGGGGAGGGGAAGGTGAGTGAGGGGGGCGAACTGTGACGGATATATGATATTAATTGATTCGTTCATGTCTATACCACAGACAGTCCACCACAAAACTGATATCAATCCCTATCCGCCAGCACCTTCCCCGGATTCATCAGATTGCCCGGATCGAACAGCCGCTTGATGTCGCGCATCAGGTCCACCGCCTCGCCCAGTTCCTCGACCAGGTAGTCGCGCTTGCCCAGGCCCACGCCGTGCTCGCCGGTGCAGGTGCCTTCCATCTCCAGCGCGCGTTGCACCAGGCGCTTGTTCAGGCGGCGTGCTTCCTCCACCTCGGCCGGGTTGTCGGGGTTCACTAAAAACGCCACGTGGAAATTGCCGTCGCCCACGTGCCCGAGTATGGGCGTGGGCAGGCCGCGACCGGCTACGTCCTCCTGTGTCGCGAAGATGCATTCGGTGAGGCGTGACAACGGCACGCACACGTCCGCGGTGAGCGCGCGCGAGCCCGGGTAGAGCTGCAGGCAGGCGAAGTAGGCGTTGTGGCGCGCGCTCCACAGCTTTGCGCGCTCCTGCTCGTCGCTGGCCCAGCGAAAGTCACCGCCGCCATGCTCGGTGGCAATGGCTTTGACCGCCTCGGCCTGTTCTGCGGCGCCCGCCGTGGAGCCGTGAAATTCAAAGAACAGATGCGGCTGCTCCGGATAGTCGGTCTTGCTGTGGTGGTTGATGGCCCTGATGGTCTGCCCGCAGAGGAGTTCGCTGCGTGCCACCGGTATTCCCGACTGTATGGCCTGGATCACCGTATCCACGGCGTCGGCGATGGAGGGGAAGGAGCACACTGCGGCCGACATGGCCTCCTGCATGGGGTAGAGGCGCACGGTCACTTCGGTGATGATGCCCAGCGTGCCTTCGCTGCCGACGAACAGCCGGGTGAGGTCGTAGCCGGCGGCAGATTTGCGCGAGCGGCGCGAGGTGCGGATGATGCGACCGTCGGCCAGCACCACGGTGAGCGAGAGCACGTTCTCGCGCATGGTGCCGTAGCGCACGGCATTGGTGCCCGAAGCGCGCGTGGCGCTCATGCCACCCAGCGTCGCATCGGCGCCCGGGTCCACCGGGAAGAACAGGCCCGTATGGCGCAGTCCCTCGTTCAACTGCTTGCGCGTGACGCCGGCCTGCACCACCGCGTCCAGGTCTTGCGGGTTGACACGCAGGATGGCGCGCATGCGGCTCATGTCCACGCTGATGCCGCCGTGGACAGCAAGCACATGACCCTCCAGCGAAGTGCCCGCGCCGTAGGGAATCATGGGCACTCCGTGGCGGCGGCAGATGTTGACGATGTCGCGCACTTCCTCGGTGGATTCGGGGAACACCACGGCCTCGGGCGGCGCATCGGGCAGCGAGGACTCGTCCTTGCCGTGATTGGCGCGGATTGCGGCCGAGGTGGTGACGCGCTCACCCAGGAGGGCGGCCAGTTCGTCGATGAAGCTGCCGATGGCTTGCGGTGTGTTCATGCTGCCTCCTGTCTGTTGCGTTGACCGGCACAGCCTGAGCTACGCCGGAGCAATCAGCTTGAGCGTCGGAAAATACGATTTGTAGCGACCGGTATCGCGTGTCAGCAGGGGAATGCCGGCAACCGCGGCATGTGCACCGATGAAAAAATCAGGCAGCACGCCTGACTTGGTTCCCCTGCGCTTCCTGTAGTTCAGGAAGGCCCGTCCGGCCAGGAACAAGGCCTCGCGTGGTATCGGGTTCAGCCTCAACCCGGCGGCTTTCAGCATGGCTTCAAGTTCCTCGATCCGCTGGTAGGCAATCGACAACTCAGCATAGATGACCGGGTTGATAACCAGCGTTGATTGAAGCGAGGCCGCGTCGAGCTGCGACTGGGACCAGTCGGCCCAGACCGGATCGTTTTGGATGACGTCAAGAATGATGTTGGTATCGACGAGCAGCAAGACCTACTCCGTGTCGCGGGTGAGCGCCATGATCTGCTGCGTCGTCATTTTGACCGTGGCCGTACCGCGCAAGGCGGCGAAGCGGCTCGCCTTTGCCTTGGCGCGCCCATTGCGGCCGGCAGCAACGAGCATAACGCGACCGTCCGCGGTGGGTTGGAAGTCGACGGACTCGCCGGGCTTGACGCCCAGGAACTCGCGAACCTTCTTGGGGATGGTGACCTGGCCCTTGCTGGTGATCTGATTGCTCATGGGGGTCTCTAAGTAATACTTTGGAATTGTATGGTATTACTTTTCTCGTCATGCAACAACGGTCGGGGCAGTAGCCAGTTTCTGCATGGCCCGGCGATGTCTACACAGTGCCCAGATGCGCCTCCTTCACCTGCTCCAGCGGACCCGGATCGTCGATGGAGGTGAGATCGCCCGGGTTGCGTTGCCCCGGGCCACCGCCCCAGCTGGTCGCGCACCAGTTTCATCACCGAGCCAGGCCACGCTGTAGGAACTCTTGGAGCGCGTGTAGCCCAGGCGCTAATTACGGCTTCACGAATTTGGAAAGGGCTGCGCCATCATTGGGCAAGTGTTGGCTGCCTCCTATGATGCAGGTCATTGGGTCCTGAGGTTGCGATTGTGCCTTCAGACTGCAGATCCCCTTTTTTCATTTTCCATTTCACGGCAGCGTGCCCGACGCAGCTTGCGACTAGGCTGAAACTGTCGACCATTTAGGTTTTCCAGACCCAAGGCGCGCAGGGGGAAGAGTCCATCTTGGGGGTGCGTCGGACATACGCAACGGTGGCGCAACATGTCGGACCAGCCCGAAGTCGGATTGGCGTTCAATCATCCAGGCAGCGCGGTTGCCTTCCCCCGAACTCACGGAAGGGTCGAGATTGGTGCCGAGCTCCAGATACCACATCGCCGAGCGCGCCAACGATACATTCACCAGCCATGAGCCGCCTTCTGTCGCACGACGGCGCAATGCCACCAGAGCGCCGAGCGCAGCCAGGTACCCCGTCGTGTAATCGCAAATCGCAGCTGGCGCCAGCCTGGGACGTTTGCCACCATGTAGGTGCGCTATGCCGGTCGCGGTCTGGCCCATCTGCTCCCATCCGGGGCGATGTGACCATGGCCCCGTTGCCCCGAACGCACTCACCGCGACATACACAATCCCCGGCTTCATGTCAGCCAATTCTTCGGGACCTAGCCCACGCCGCTTGAATGCGAGCGGCCTGTAGCTCTGACAGAACACGTCGGCGCCCTTGGTTAGTTCTTCCAGGATCGCACGATCCCGATCCAGATCGAGAAATGCCTGTCGCTTGCCATGTCCTGTGTCGACCTCGAATACCTCGAAGGTTGGCAAATTCGGCGACGCAATATGGAGAACCTCGGCGCCATGTTCGGCGAGCGTACGGCCACAGACCGGTCCGGCCAGGACACGAGTCAGATCGAGCACCCGGATGCCGTCAAGCGG
>CAXNIK010000063.1:0-12878 GCA_964202115.1 Burkholderiales bacterium | reverse complement strand
GACGCATGACGTCCTCGGCCAGTTTTTTCGATGTGGTAAACAGCCATGCGGGTGATTCATGCCCGTGCTCGGCCTGCCCGACGAGGTCCGAGGCCACGATGGCCGGGTCGGCCGAGTCGTCGGCGATGACGGCGACCTCCGAGGGCCCGGCAATCACGTCGATGCCAACCTTTCCGTAGAGCGCGCGCTTGGCCTCGGCCACGAACTTGTTGCCCGGGCCGACGATGATGTCGGCCGGCCTTCCCGTAAACAGGCCGTAAGCCAGGGCCGCAATGGCCTGCACACCGCCCAGCGCCATCATGACGTCGGCGCCCGCCACCTTCATCGCATAGAGCACATCGGGATGGATCGAGCCACCCTTGAACGGCGTCGAGCAGGCAATCACCGTCGGCACGCCGGCGGCCTTGGCGGTGGCGATGCTCATGTAGGCGGAGGCGATGTGCGCGTAGCGACCGGTGGGTACGTAGCAGCCGGCCACGTTCACGGGAATGAGGCGCTGGCCTGCGGTGAGGCCAGGGCTGACCTCGGTGGAAAACTCCCGGATCGAATCGCGCTGCGCCAGCGCGAACCGGCGGACTCGCTCGGTGGCAAACTCGATGTCGCGCTTGGTTGATTCAGGAATGTCGCGCGTGCGCTTTTCGAAAGCCTCGGGTGTGACGATGATCTCGCCAGTCCATTGGTCGAGGCTCTTGCTGTACTCGCGCACGGCCTCTTCGCCGCGCGCCTCGATGTCGGCGAGCATATTGTCCACCACCGCGCGCGCGTTTCCACTTTCGGTTTCGGGGGTCTTGGCAGCCTTCTTGAGGTATTCGATCGGCATCGGAAAGTACCGGCATTGGTTAGAAAATGAAAGCGCTTTCATTAAAGATAACTTTGTCTGTACATCTAAGTCAAGCTGCGATGCAGCAAATTGTTGAGAACGCTTTCATAAGCGCCGGATACTGCTATCCTAGGCATTGCCATGCGCAAATTTTCCGCCCGCCTTGCCGACGTTGCACATAGTGCCGGAGTCTCGCTGTCCACCGCCTCGCGCGCGATGGCCGAGCCGGGCCTGGTGCGCAATGACACGCGGGAAAAGGTCGAAAAAGCCGCGGCGCGCCTCGGCTACATGCCGCACGGCGCAGCGCGTGCGCTGGCCTCGCGCCGCTCCCGCACGATCGGCGCAGTGCTCCCCACGGTGGACAATCCGATCTTTGCCAGCGCGACACAGGCCATCGCCCGGGAGCTCGGCTCCTCGGGCTATACGCTTCTCCTGGCCGCCTACGATTACGCATCCGACACCGAAATCACTGTCACGCGCGCGCTGCTGGAGCGCGGCGTGGATGGTCTCGTACTCGTCGGGGCGGACCACCCGCGCGAGCTTTTCCAGGTCGTGGAGCAGGCCGGAATCCCCTGCGAGTTCACCTGGACTCTCGACTCAAGCGGATACCGGCACTGCGTGGGGTTCTCGAATCGCCTGGCATCGGCGCGTGCGACACAGCACCTGCTCGAGTTGGGGCACCGCAAGTTTGCCGTGCTATCGGGCCACACCGCCAGCAACGACCGGGCGCGGGAGCGCCTCGCCGGCGTGCGTGAAGCGCTGGCCGCGCGAGGGCTCTCGGCGGACGGCCGCATCCTGGAAACGACCTTTTCGCTCGGTCACGGCCGCGCCGCGATGCGAGCGTTGCTCGACCGACCCGCAGGGCGCGATTTCACCGCGCTGGTGTGCGGCAACGATTTACTGGCCTTGGGCGCGCTGCTCGAATGCCAGGAGCGCGGCATCCGCGTGCCCGGGGAATTGTCGATCACCGGGTTCGACGACATCGAACTTGCCGCCGAGTTGCCTCCGGGGCTCACCACGATGCACGTTCCTTCGGCCGAGGTGGGGCGGCGTGCTGCCGTCAGGCTGCTGGAGAGATTGGCGGGGCGAGAGGTCGATCGAGAAGAACAGGTTCCGGTCGAACTGATCGTGCGCGGCACGACTGGACCGGTGCCCTGATTGAAGTTCATTCCGAAGCTGAAACACAAAACCGGGCAGAATACGGTCGCTGCGGAATCGGAAACCAGGCGCCGGGAAACGCAACGCTGTCAGCAGACTATGCAGATAATAATTATCTCGGTAATCTGCTTGCAGTAATCTATTAATACTTAAAACGATAATATCTCATGACCACCATAGGCACCCCGCTCTCCCCTTCCGCCACGCGCATCATGTTCCTGGGCTCAGGCGAGCTGGGCAAGGAAGTCGTCATCGAACTGCAGCGCTACGGCTGCGAAGTGATCGCCGTGGACCGCTACGAGAACGCTCCGGCCATGCAGGTGGCGCACCGCTCACATGTCATCAACATGCTCGACGGCGCAGAGCTGCGCCGCATCGTCGAGCTGGAAAAGCCGCTGCTCATCGTTCCGGAGATCGAGGCCATCGCCACACAGACGCTGGTGGAGCTGGAGCGCGAGGGCTGGACGGTGATTCCCACGGCGCGGGCCGCGCGCCTCACCATGGACCGCGAAGGCATCCGGCGCCTGGCCGCCGAGGAACTGAAGATGGCCACCTCGCCCTATCGCTTCGCCGGCAGCGAAGCCGAATACCGCGCCGCCATCGACGCCCTGGGCATGCCCTGCGTGGTCAAGCCCGTCATGAGTTCCTCGGGCAAGGGCCAGAGCGTGATCAGGTCCGCGACCGACATCGCCCCGGCCTGGGCGTACGCGCAGGCCGGGGGGCGTGCAGGCGCCGGTCGCGTCATCGTCGAGGGCTTTATCGATTTCGACTACGAGATCACACTGCTCACCGTCCGTCACCAGGGCTCAACCAGTTTCTGCGAGCCCATCGGCCACTTGCAAATCGCCGGTGACTATCGCGAATCCTGGCAGCCACAGCCGATGAGCGCGAAGGCGCTGGCCGAGGCGCAGAACATTGCCGCCACGGTGACAGGCAATCTGGGCGGCGCCGGCATCTTCGGCGTGGAGCTCTTCGTCAAGGGCGACACGGTGTGGTTCAGCGAAGTCTCGCCGCGCCCCCACGATACCGGCCTGGTGACGCTGATCTCGCAGGACCTGTCGGAGTTCGCGCTGCACGCGCGTGCCATCCTCGGTCTGCCCATTCCCAACATCCGCCAGCGCGGAGCCTCGGCCTCCTGCGCCATCCTGGTGGAAGGCGACTCGAGCAATGTCCAATTCGAGAATGTGGACAGCGCGCTGGCCGAGCCGGACACCATGCTGCGCCTCTTCGGCAAGCCCGAAGTGCGCGGCCAGCGGCGCATGGGCGTGGCGCTGGCCCTGGGCGATTCCATTAATGCAGCCCGGGCCAAAGCGCGTGCCGCCGCCCAGGCCGTGCTGCAGGCAGTGCGCATGTAATGATGCTGTTGAATCTGCTCAGTCACTTGATGAGAAAGCCCGCGCGGCAAACACTACCGGGCGAGACTACGGGAAGCGGCGCCGAGGCACGCGCGCAGCCTTCCCGGCTGCACGTCGGTTGCGGACGAACCATCCTGCAGGACTGGATCAACCTCGACTCAATGGCGCTGCCCGGTGTGAATATCGTCGCCGACCTGGAGCAATGCGCAACGCGCCCCCTGCCCCTGCAAGACAACAGCATTGACGAATTCCTGCTGTCGCACGTCCTTGAGCACATCCGCCAGCCGCTGCCCATGATGCAGGAGCTGTGGCGCGTAGCCAGGCCCGGCGCCGTGATGACGGTGCGCATCCCCTACGGTTCCAGCGACGAAGCTTTCGAAGATCCCACCCATGTCCGGCAGTATTTCCTGCACAGCTTCGGTTATTTCTCGCAGCCTTTCTACTGGCGCGCCGACTACGGCTATCGCGGCGACTGGCAGCCCGAAAAAATCAAGCTGCTGGTTCCGAAAGAAGACAACGAAGGCCTGGACGCAGACCAGATGTTCAAGCGACTCATGCGCGAACGCAATGTTGCGCTGGAAATGATTGCCGAATTGCACTGCGTCAAGCCGCAGCGTGCTCCGGACGCGGACCTGCGTCGTTCGCCGAACATCGAGTTCGTGCGCACCTAACGCTGCGCCGCCCCCAGGCGCTCCCTGCTATTGATCAGGCGGACTCGCATCGCGCTAATCGGGTTTCATCCCCGTGTCCTTGACTATCTTCGACCATTTCGCGGTTTCGGCTTTTATGAAGGCGGCGGATTCTTCGGCGCTGTCGGCGATCGGCTCCGCACCCTGAGTGGCAAGGCTGGTACGGATTTCCGGCAGGGTCACCGCCTTGACTACCTCGCTGTTGAGCTTGTTGATGATCGCGGGCGGCGTGCCGGTTGGCGCGGCCAATGCAATCCAGTTCCGAAACTCGAATCCGGGCAGGGATTCACTGAGCGATGGAACATCAGGGTAAGTGGTGGAGCGTTTGGAGGCTGCTGCCGCAAGCGCTCTTATCCTGCCGGCCTTGACCTGCGGAAATCCCGAGAGACCCGATGAGAAAGTCAGTTGCACCTGACCGCCAATAAGATCTGTCATCGCCGGTCCGCCCCCCTTGTAGGGAACATGGGCCAGCTTCACACCGGTGACCGACTGGAAAAGCTCCCCTGCAAGATGCTGCGCACTGCCATTGCCGGCCGAAGAATAAAACAGTTGCCCGGGCCGTGTTCTTGCGTAGGCAATCAGTTCCTGTACCGACTTCACCGGCAGCGCCGCATGGACAAACAGGAAGTACGGGACGTTGACCATGGTTGTTACCGGGATCAGGTCGCGCGAAATATCGTAGGGCAGTTTTTCGTAAAGGCTTGGATTGACCGAGAAGTTGCCCAGCGTGCCCAGATACAGGGTGTAACCATCGGGCGGGGACTTAATGACCAATTCAGTGCCGATGACACCGGCCGCACCGCCTCGATTGTCGATGAGGACCTGTTGACCCAGTTGCTCTGTCAGCTTCGGGCTGACTATGCGCGCCACAACATCACTGCCGCCACCGGCCGCATTCGGTATGACTATGCGCACAGGCTTGGTGGGAAATGCCTGGGACCAGGCAGACATCCCGCCCATGAGAAAAAGCAGGCCTATACCTGTTTTGGAAAGTACAACTGCTCTTTCAGCCAAGAAACTTTTCATTCATCACCTCCGGCGTTTGCAGAAATTTTGAGTCTGTTTCTGGAACAGGCTTCGTGGAGCTGTCGGTGCAACTGGCGGCCTAGCCCTTGAAGGTCGTGTGGCTGTTGACGTAGTCCCAGTCGATATCCACGCCCAGCCCCGGCCTCTGAGGCAGGTGGGCGAGCCCCGCTGCGTCTATCTTGATGTACTGCTCCAGACCGAAGTTAAGCGGGTCGGCTGGAATCAGCACCTCCAGGAAATCGCCGTTCTTGAATGCCCCGAGGCAATGCAGGTTGGCCCAATTCATCAAGGCGCTCGCGGCATGGTGGATCTCCAGCTTCATACCGTAGGCCTCGGCCAGATGCGCGATCTTCATGACCCCGGTGATACCGCCCTTCCAGTAGACATCCGCACGAAGGATGTCGGTTGCCCTTCGAGCCTGAAACTGCGCCGTCATGTACACATTCCCCGGCGACACCTCGCCAGCCACAATCGGTATGTCCAGGGCCCGGCACAACTCGGCATAGCCTTCAATGTCGAAATCGGGCAGGGGCTCCTCGTACCAGTAGAAATCGAGTTCCTCCAGCCGTCTTCCGGCCCACATTGCACCCCGGCGGTCGTATGCCCCCGATACATCGATCATGAGCGGATAACCGTCCCCCACCGCTTTTCGAAGCTCCCGGCATACCTCGATGTCATGCTCCGGGACGCCGTGCGTATGCAGCTTGTAGCCCTTGAAGCCTCTGGCTTTACAGGTCAGCGCTTCCTCTACAAACGCCTCGGTACTGTCGTGGGCCGCCGAACTGGCATAGGCGGGGACCTCGTTGCGGCAGCCACCGATAAGCTTGTAGACGGGCAGGTTCAAGGCCTTGCCCGCGATATCCCACAGGGCGACGTCAATACAACTCTGGGCAAAGACAGTCAGCCTGGTACGCCGACCCATGTTCCAGAGCTTCTGCCAGATCCTTTCCCGGTCCATTGGGTCTTCGCCAACAACCGCCGGCCTGGCCACCGACAGAATCTCCTGTCCCAGGACGCTGCCCGGAGCGCCTCCCTGGGCCCGCCCCATGGCATGCCCCTGTATGCCCTCGTCGGTGCACACCGTCACGACGCATATGTCCAGAGTCTTGCCGAAGCTTCGTCCCCACTCATCCGGCGAAGGGTGGCGAAAGCTTTGCACCTTGACGTCACTTATCTTCATGAATTGGCATAAGTCTCGGAAAAATAGTCATGGGGCATCTTATCTCGTAACATCGGCGCATGTCAGAGCCAGAACCCAAACGCGATCCCTATGTCATGGGCTTTTTTGCGCTGCTCGCCATCGCCCTGCTGCTGGGAGTGGGACTGGCGCTGAAGGCCTTCATCGACTTCGAGCCGGCCCCAAAGGAACCTGCCGCCGACCGCGGCGAAAGCGGTCTTGCCAGGCTTGGCACCAGCATTCAGCAGACGGCGAGGGAGGTGCACAACAGAATCAGATCCCAGGTCGCTGAACTGAGCGGTGCGACTCCGCGCCCCTCCCAGCCTGCCACCTCCTCAGGCTCAAAGGCGCCTGCACCGCCCCAGGCCGGCAGTGGAATCAAGAGCGATCCGGCCAGTGCCTATGCCGCCATTGCCGCACCTGCGCAGGGGCCGCACGCCCGGCCCGTTCCGGCCAATGGCAACTGGACCTACAAGGTGTTCTTCGGCCCGTCCTGGGAGGCCACCGGCCAGTTGAGCTATCGCACCCGCCCGGGCGCGGCCAATGCCCCGCCGGAATCCGAGATGTCATGGCAGCCCAACGGTGGCCAGGCGCACACCTGGAACTTCGGCACGGTCGCGGCCAACCATCCCTCGCATGGCAACACGCGCTTTCCGGGCTTTTTCATGCATGCCGCCTACCTGCCCGAGACGCTCGCCACCGGGACCACGTTGCAATGGAATTTCCCCTGGCAGGGCGGCAATGCCAGCCTGCCGCCGGCGGAACGCGTGCGCCGCTATGCCTTCAAGGTCGCCGGCTGGGAGCGGGTCAAGGTGGTGGGCGGAGAATTCGACGCGGCGCGACTGGAGGGCAAGCTGAGTTACCTGGAAAAGGACGCCGTCCGCGCCGAAGTGGAGTACACGCTCTGGTATGCGCCCGCGGCACGCCAGGTGGTGCGCCTGCGCTGGATGGGCCGCGCCCCTGATGAAGGCAGCGCGCAGATGATCGCGGAACTGGCGGCGCTCAGTCTTCCCTAGGCCTGTCTTGAATACCTCGACGAAAGCCACACAGCAGTCCAGCAGCATGCTCCGCCGCCATCACTGCGGCCACGAATAAAACAATGAGTACAAGCGCCAGCCGCCTGGCGGCGTGAGTGGGCTTGTAATACACTAAACCTAACTTTGTATTACATCAGATGCCATCATGACCCTCACCGTCCGTCTCCCTCAACGCGTGGAACAGGAACTTGCCGAGTACTGCGTCAAACGCGGCATCTCCAAGAGCGATGCGGTAAAGCAGGCTTTGGACAAGCTGCTGGCCGACCAGCCCGGTGCGCCCAGCGCTTACGAGCTGGGCAAGGATTTGTTCGGACCGCATACCGATGCCACACCCACCGAGGAAGTGGCGTTGCACAGCAAACGCCTCTTGCGCGAACACTTCCGCGGCCGGAAGAAATGACCGGGCTGCTGGTGGACACCGGCTTTCTGATCCCGTTGTTCCGGCCGACCGATTCGAAACGTCCCCATGTGCGGGCTTTTCTGCAATCCAACCGCCTGCCTCTGATCACCGTCGCGCCCGTCATCGTCGAAACCTGCTTCTTTCTTGATCCACAGCACAAGCTGGCGCTGCTCGAATGGGTGCAGCGCAAAGCCCTCGCCGTGGCTGATCTACCCCTATGCGCCTATCCTGCCCTCAGCACCGTCATCGCCAAATACGCAGACCGCGACATTGACCTCGCCGATGCCGCGCTGGTCTGGCTGGCCGGTGAAACCGGCGTCAGGACGGTGTTGACCGTGGACCAGAAGGATTTCGGGGTTTATCGGTTGAAGGGCGGGAAGCGGTTTGAGGTGGTGAGGTGGTTTGAATGAATGATTTCACCCTCTTTGTGGGCATCGACTAATCTGCAGCAGGGCTACTCAGCCGTCACACCCGCCAGCTTGACGATCTTCGCCCATTTACCGATTTCCGCTCTGACAAAGGCGGCGAATTGCTCGGGCGGATTTCCAACCAGCTCGGCGCCTTCCGCCGTGAGCGGCTGCTTGACTTCGGGCTTTTCCATTACCTGCGCCACGTCCGCCTGGATCTGCTTCACGACAGCCGCCGGCGTGCCTCCGGTGGTGAACAGCCCGTACCACTGGCTCGACTCGTAGCCCGGCACCCCCGACTCGGCAACGGTCGGCAGGTCGGGCATGGACGTGATGGCACGGGCTCCGGTCGTGCCCAGTCCGCGCAGCTTGCCCGCGCGGATCATGGGAATGGAGGCGATGGGATTTCCAAACTGGAACTGGACCTCGCCGGACACCACGGCAGTCAGCGATGGCACGGACCCCTTGTAAGGCACATGGGTGGTGTTGACCCCCGCCAGGGCGTTGAACAGCGCCGCGGCCAGGTGGTTCCCGCTCCCGACGCCGGAGGACGAGTACATCAACTCACCCGGGCGGGACTTCGCGATCCTGACCAGATCGCCCGCGGTGCGCGCCTGGATGGACGGGTGCACGGTCAGAATCGACGGGGTCGAGGATATCTGGGTTACCGGCGCAAGATCCGCGAGCGTGTCATAGGGCAATTGCTTGTACACGCTGGGATTGATGCTGACCCCGTTCGAAGTGATCACCCAGGTATGGCCATCAGGAGGAGCCTTTGCCACCTGGTCGATGCCGATGATCATGCCGGCACCTGCGCGGTTTTCAACGATGACCGGCTGACCCAGCGGCACTCGCAGATGCTGCGTCAGTACCCGCGCGGTCAGGTCGACGGAACCGCCGGCCGGGAAGGGAACGACCATTCTTACCGTCCTGGTCGGCCAGGTCCGTGCCTGCGCATGCGCGTCAGTGCCGGCGCCAAGGACCGTTACAGCGATCAGGCATGCCATCAGCGGAGCACCGCCCGCGACGACTGATCCAGCCCGCGATATACGTGAATCGCTCATCCTTGCTCTCCTTTCCCTGCGGCACCCCGGGGGGTTCCGCCATTCCAAGTAAGACTGCGATCAGTACGCGTAGCGTTTCAATCCGCCATCCACGGGTATCAACGTGCCGGTGATGTAACCGGCCACCGGAGATGCGAGAAACGTGGCGAGAACCGCCAGCTCCTCGGGCTCACCATATCGCCCCACCGCGCTCTCGGTTTTGTTCTGCTCCTCCATGAACTCCTTGGAATACTTGCGCCGGATCTGCTCGCTCATGATATGGCCCGGTGCGAGGCTGTTGACGGTGACCCCATGCCGGCCGACATCGCGCGACAAGGCCTTCGACCAGCCGTGAATCGCCGCCTTGGCCGGCGTCGCGGCCACCAGGCCGCCAAGCGAAGGTTCGGACTTGCCCGTAATGTGGATGATGCGGCCCCAGCCGTTTTTCATCATCCCCGGCGCGAGCGCATGCGTGAGCTGGCGCAGGCGCACGAAGTTGAGCCGCATCACCTCCTCCCATTCCGACTCTGGCGCATCCATGCGGATGGCCGGACGGCTTCCTCCGGCACTGTTCACCAGAATGTCCACGCGCCCCAGGGCCTCCGTGGCAAACTTCGCAAGGCGCTCGGCCGCGCCCTCTTCCATGATGTCGAATTGCGCGATGACGGGCTTCTTCCCGCCGGCGGCAACGATCTTCGCGGACAGCTCCTCCAGCAGATTGCGCCGGCGAGCCATGATGCAAAGCTGCACCCCTTCGGCGGCCAGGGCGCGCGCAATAGCATGCCCGATGCCTATGCTGGCGCCGGTGACCAGCGCCGTCTTGTCCGACAATTGCAGATCCATGATTTCCTCTTTTGCACGGGCCGTACTTGTTTGAATGCCGTGTTTCGCCCTCGCGATCACGGCCGGGTCAGGAGCGGCCATCTGACTGGCCCCTGCCTCGTTTCTTTTATATGGACGATGAAGTCCGCGGTCAGTCTAATCGATTCTCAGGCGAGGTATTGCGAGCTGGCTGGGAAATGGCCAGCTCCCGGGCATCGCGCAACAGATTTGCATTACGCAGGAACGTCGCTGGATTCCGCCTCGCAGATGACAGTAATACTTTATCGCCCACGAGCGGCCCGGACGACCTCCGCCCACGCTGCCTGAGCACGACGCATGAAGCTGGGGTGCAACAGCCCCAGCTTCGGGGTGGGGCCGTGGGGTGCGCCAGGCGGCACACCAAACCAGAGGCTGTTGTAATCCAACTCGTTGGTCTTCGACAGGTCGAACTTCGTGGCATGGCTCAATCCGGACACCACGTATGCGGCTTTGTCCTCCGGCAGGATGGCGAACTCGCCTGCATACAGCGTGCGCACCTATCAGAACAGGCTCGCCTTGACCTTCATCCGGCCCGAAGGCTGCAGGCGCTCAATCTCCGCCATCTGCTCGTCGGTCAGAGGGCCGTCGTCCATTTCATAGCGCGGCAGCGTCTGCGCCGCGAAATGCGCCAGCGCGACATGGATGACCTGGGTTTCGGACAGGCCCAGGTGCTGCACCAGCCTCGCCGCCGTCTCCCGGGTCACACCAAAGGCAGTGTCAGTATCGCGGTAGCGCAGCAGCACGGCATCCTTGGCCTTGCGTGCGGCGACTTTGGCGGGCTTGGCGGCCTTGGTCGATCTGGCCGGCGTGACAGTTTTGACGGTGGCGCGGGTGGCGGGCATGATGTGCCTCCGGTTCATGAGTGGATATCAATATGATATCCATTGTATAGCCTCGCTAACAACCTCCGCAAGCCCATTTCCCTCCATTTCCCTCCATAGGCACGAGAATTCCGCCGCCCGCGACCACGCCCTTCGCCGGGTTTTTGTGGCATACAATCATATAATGTTCCACAAAACCACCCGACTCTGACTATCGTGAAGATCCGCCGCTTCGACCTGTCCTTCCGCACCGCCTACGCCCAGGCGAAGGAGCTCGCGCGCGCGCAAGCCGCCGTGCCGCTCGCCTCCGCCGGCAGCATCCAGATTGAAAGGCGCAACGGCAGCAGTTTTGTCTACCGCTATCGTTATGAGGGCGGGAAACGCGTCACGGAGTACCTCGGCCCGCAAAGCACTGATGAGACGCGGCAAAAAATCGAGTCGGCGCGCGCCGAGATCAGCGACAGCGAGACCTTCGCCCGCTACTGCCGCGACCTGCGCAAGGTGGGCTTCTACAGCGCCGACAATTCCACCATCGTCACGGTGGCGGCGCTCTTCAACGCCGGCATCTTCGGCAAGGGCGGCCTGCTGGTGGGCACGCATGCCTTTGGCGCCATTCTGAACGAACTCGGCGTGCTCGCCGCGCCGTTTGCCACGACCGAAGACGTCGACATCGCCCGCGCCGAGCCCATACAGATCGCCGCACTTCCGCAAGGCGGTTTCCTCAAGCTGCTCAAGGGGACGGGCCTGCCCTTTCATGAAGTGCCCAAGATCAAGCGCGGCGAGCCGGCCACGTCATTCAAGGTCAGGGGAAGGAATCTGCTGGTGGACCTGCTGGTGCCGGCCAAAGGCGAGTCCTACGGTGCGGTGGCCGTGCCGGAACTGGGCGCGCACGCCACCGGCCTGCCGCATTTCTCCTACCTGCTCAAGGAGCCGATGCCATCGGTGCTGCTGGGCCGGGACCGCATCGTGCCCATCGTCGTGCCACACCCCGGGCGCTTCTGCGTGCACAAACTGGCCGTCTATTCGCTGCGCAGCGGCAAGGACAATCCCAAACGGGAGAAAGACGCGCATCAGGCGGCGCTGCTGGCCGCGGCATTGGCCAGTGACCAGGATTTCATGCTGACAGAAGCAATAGAGGCAGCAGCCAGGCCGCTGCGCTCCATGGCCAAGGCCGGCGCGCAGCGGGCGATTAAGCTGCTGGGGGACGATCATCCCGAGGCGGCGGAACAATTGGCGGTGCTGGTGTGATTGTGGAATACCATCGCTTGCCGTTCCACAATGCTCGCCACAGTTGAAAAACCTCCTTCACCTGCGATGAAGTCCCGCCTCGCCACAGCGCCCCCGGAAACGCGCGCAGCACGCTTCAGCCGCGTTCCGCCGGGCTGGAACGTCCTGCCCTGGCGCAATGTCACCGCCGGGCTGCTGTCGGCGCTGGTGACACTGCCGCTGGCCATGGGACTGGGAACGCTGGCCTTCTCGCCCTTCGGCCCGGCCTATGTCACCACCGGCGTCCTCGCCGGCTTGTACGGAGCGGGCTTTCTCGGCCTCATTGCCGTGCTCGCCGGGGCGCGCGGCATCGCCATTTACGCGCCTCGCAGCCTGGTGTCATTCATGATGGCGGCGGTGTTTGCCGATATATTGGTACGAGCAGACTGGCTGCCCCAGGATGATCCGATCGCCGTGGCATCGGCGGTGTTCCTGCTGCTGACCATGGCGGGTGGCTTCCAACTGCTGTTCGGCCTGCTGCACCTGGCGCGACTGGTGAAATTCATCCCCACGCCGGTGATGGCCGGCTTTCAGAACGCCGCCGCCATCATCATCGTCTATTCGCAGCTACCGACGCTCCTGGGGCTCGCCTCACGTCCGTCGCTCACCGAATGGTCCGGCGCACTGGCCGACATCAAACCGCTCGGCCTGCTTGTCGCCGCCCTGGCACTGGGCTGCGTCCAATTCGGGCCGCGCCTGTTCAGACGCATGCCGCCGCTGATGCTGGGCCTGCTCGGCGGCACGCTTGGCTACTACCTGCTTGCCGCTGCCGGCCTGGGCCCGGCCCTGGGAAGCACCGTTGGCAGCATTCCGCTGAC
>CAXNIK010000062.1:0-12929 GCA_964202115.1 Burkholderiales bacterium | reverse complement strand
AATCCGGCCGGCCACCAGGTCGGTCATTGATTGCACAGACCCCTTGTAGGGAACATGAATCAAGTCGATTCCGGCAATATGCTTGAACTGCTCCATGTTCATGTGATTGGGCGCACCAGGGCCTGCCGAGCCGTAGCTCAGCGCGCCCGGCCTGGACTTGGCGTAGGCAATGAGCTCCTTCAGAGTGCCGACCGGCAGCGATGCATTCACGTACAGGGTATGCACGTCCACCGTCAACAGGCTGACCGGCGCGAATGCCCTGAGCGGATCGTAGGGCGCCTTTGCGACCAGCAATGGCTGCGTCACCATGCCGGCCGATGTACCGAGCAGGAAGGTGTGCCCATCAGGCGATGCATTGGCAACGATCTCGGTGCCGATGATTCCGCCGGCGCCAGGTCGATGGTCGATGATGACCTGATGCCCCCAGGCTTCGGTCAATTTCTCCCCGACCTGCCGTGCGACCAGATCGGTTCCGCCGCCCGGCGCATAGGTCACGACGAAGCGGATATTGCGACTGGGGTAATTCGGCGCGGTGTCCGCCGCCCGGCCGGGCGCACACCACATCATTGCCAGCGCCAGGAATGCGCTGCCGATCCTTGGAATATTCTTCACAAGATATCCTCCTTATTGTCCGGCTGGCGCAGATGCGGCCGGTGCAGTTGCCTTGGCGGCAGGTGATGCCGCAGCTTTTGGTTTCAGTCCGGGTGCATGCGGGGACGCCGACGGCACCACCTGGAAAAAGATCTCGTCCTGCCGGACCATGCCCAGTTCGTAGCGGGCGCGCTCTTCGACCGCCTCGAAACCCTGCTTGAGGTCGCGCACTTCGGCGTCCAGCGCGGCATTGCGCTGGCGCAGCTTGTCATTGCCTGCCTTTTGCGCGCTGACCTGCCGGTCAAGGTCCCATACGCGCAGCCAGCCACCCTTGCCCAGCCATAGCGGGTATTGCAGCAACACGATCAGGAAGGCCAGTGCCAGAGCGACCAGGCGCATGGTGGATGGCCGGCTTTCCCGTGCGGTCGCTATCCGCGCAACTGGTAGAAGGCGTCGCGGCCGGGGTAGGCTGCGCCCTCGCCCAGGTCTTCCTCGATGCGCAGCAACTGGTTGTACTTGCCGATGCGGTCGGAGCGGGACAGCGAGCCGGTCTTGATCTGCAGGGCGTTCATGCCCACGGCGATATCGGCGATGGTGGTGTCCTCGGTCTCGCCGGAGCGGTGCGAAATCACCGAGGTGTAGCCGGAGCGCTTGGCCAGCTCGATGGCGGCGAAGGTCTCGGTGAGCGTGCCGATCTGATTGACCTTGATCAGGATGGAATTGGCCACGCCGCGCTGTATGCCCTCGCGCAGGATCTTGGTGTTGGTTACGAACAGATCATCGCCCACCAATTGCACCTTGCGCCCCAGGCGATCGGTCAGGCCCTTCCAGCCGTCCCAGTCGGATTCGGCCATGCCGTCTTCTATGGAGATGATGGGGAACTTGTCGGCCCAGGCGGCCAGGAAGTCGGTGAATTGGCCGTGCGACAGTTCCAGCCCCTCGCCTTCGAGCTTGTACTTGCCGTCCTTGTAGAACTCCGAGCTGGCACAGTCCAGCGCCAGCACCACGTCCGATCCGGGTTGATAGCCGGCCTTGTCGATGGCATCGAGGATGAGTTGTATGGCCGCCTCGTGATTGGCCAGATTGGGCGCGAAGCCGCCCTCGTCGCCCACGGTGGTGGACATGCCCTTGCTGTCCAGCAATTTCTTGAGGGACTGGAACACCTCGGCCCCGCAGCGCAGGGCGTCGCGGAAAGTACGCGCCCCGATCGGGACGATCATGAATTCCTGCATGTCCAGGCTGTTGTTGGCATGCGCGCCGCCGTTGATGACATTCATCATCGGCACCGGCATCTGCATCGCCCCGGAGCCGCCGAAGTAGCGGTACAGGGGCAGGCCGGACTCCTCGGCCGCCGCCTTGGCCACGGCCATGGACACCGCCAGCAGCGCATTGGCACCCAGGCGGCCCTTGTTCTCGGTGCCATCCAGGTCGATGAGGGTGTTGTCGATGAAGCTCTGTTCCTGGGCATCCAGGCCCATGATGGCCTCGGAGATCTCGGTGTTGATGCTCTCCACCGCCTTCAGCACGCCCTTGCCGCCATAGCGTGTCGCGTCCTTGTCGCGCAGCTCCAGAGCCTCGCGGCTGCCGGTGGAGGCGCCGGAAGGCACGGAAGCGCGACCCATCACGCCGGATTCGATTAGCACGTCGGCTTCCACGGTGGGATTGCCGCGCGAGTCCAGGATTTCTCTTGCAACGATGTCGACTATGGAGCTCATGTTCCTACCCTTGGTTTAGTTTTCTTGCTCGTCAAAACCACGCTGTTTCACCAGCGCGTCGATTTCCTTGAGTGTTTCCAGCAAAGCTTTCATGCGATGCAGCGGCCAGGCGTTGGGTCCGTCGGACAGGGCCTTGGCCGGGTCCGGGTGGGTTTCCATGAACAGGCCGGAGATGCCGCTGGCCACCGCTGCGCGCGCCAGCACCGGCACGAACTCACGCTGCCCGCCCGAGGAGGTACCCTGCCCCCCCGGCAGTTGCACCGAGTGCGTGGCGTCGAACACCACCGGGCAACCGGTCTCGCGCATCACCGCCAGCGAACGCATGTCGGAAACAAGGTTGTTGTAGCCGAAGGAAGCGCCGCGCTCGCACACCATGATGTTGTCGGCACCGCCTTTTCCAGCGCTCGCCTCGCGCGCCTTGTCCACCACGTTCTTCATTTCGCCGGGCGAGAGGAACTGCCCCTTCTTGATGTTGACAGGGCGGCCCGAGGCAGCCACGGCATGGATGAAATCGGTCTGGCGGCAGAGGAAGGCCGGTGTCTGCAGCACATCCACCGCGGCGGCGGCATCGGCGATCTCGGCGATGTCGTGCACATCGGTCAGCACCGGCACGCCGATGGCTTTTTTCACGTCCTGCAGGATGGCCAGGCCGGCATCCATGCCCATGCCGCGATAGGACTTGCCCGAGCTGCGGTTGGCCTTGTCGTAGGAGGACTTGTAGATGAAGGGGATGCCCAGCGCCGAGGTGATCTCCTTGAGGCGCCCGGCCGTGTCCATGGCCATGTCACGCGATTCGATAACGCAGGTTCCGGCAATCAGGAACAAGGGCTTGTCCAGCCCGGCTTCGAATCCGCAAAGCTTCATGCCGTGACGGGCACCGGAAGGCTCTTGCCCTGATGCACCAGGGCCGCCTCGATGAAGGCCTTGAACAGGGGATGCCCGGCGCGCGGCGTGGAGGTGAATTCCGGATGAAACTGGCAACCGAAGAACCAGGGATGATTCGGTAGTTCCACCACTTCGCACAGGCTCTCGGCCTGGGTGAGGCCGGACACGCGCAGGCCCTTGTCCTTCAGCCGGCCCAGGTACTGGTTGTTCACTTCGTAGCGGTGGCGGTGGCGCTCGTTGATGACATCGGTGCCGTAGATCTTGTGCGCCATGCTGCCCGGCTCAAGGGAAGCCCTCTGCGCGCCCAGGCGCATGGTGCCGCCCAGGTCGGATTTCTCGTCACGTTTTTCCACCTTGCCGTCGCGGTCCTGCCACTCGGTGATGAGGGCGATCACCGGATGCGGCGTCTCCGGATCGAACTCGGTGGAGTTGGCGCCGGCCAGGCCGCAGACATTGCGGGCATATTCGATCACCGCCAGCTGCATGCCCAGGCAGATACCCAGGTAGGGAATGTCGTTTTCGCGCGCCAGCTGTATGGCCTTGATCTTGCCTTCCACGCCGCGCTTGCCAAAGCCGCCGGGCACCAGCACCGCGTCCACGCCGGCCAGTGCCGCCGTGCCGTCGGACTCGATGACCTCGGAGTCGATGTAGCGGATGTTGACCTTGGACTGGGTATGCATGCCGGCATGCAACAGCGCTTCGGTGAGCGACTTGTAGGATTCGGTCAGGCCGACGTATTTGCCGACCATGGCGATAGTGACCTCGTGTTGGGGGTGTTCCAGCGCATATACCAGCTTGTCCCAGGCCGACAGGTCGGCCGGCTTGGCCAGTATATTGAGCTTGTGACAGACGATCTCGTCCAGGATCTGCTTGTGCAGCATGCCCGGTATCTTGTAGATGGAATCGGCGTCCCAGACGGAAATGACCGCCTCGCCCTGGACGTTGGTGAAGAGCGAGATCTTCTTGCGCTCCTCCTCAGGCAGGGGCCGGTCGGTGCGGCACAGCAGCACGTCGGGCTGTATGCCGATCTCGCGCAGTTCCTTGACCGAGTGCTGCGTCGGCTTGGTCTTGATCTCACCGGCCGACTTGATGAAGGGCACCAGGGTGAGATGGATGTAGCAGGTGTTGTTGCGCCCCAGTTCCATGCCCATCTGGCGTATGGCTTCGAGGAACGGCAGCGACTCGATGTCACCCACGGTGCCGCCGATTTCCACGATGGCCACGTCGGCGCCGCTGGCGCCGCGGGCAATGTACTCCTTGATCTCGTCGGTGATGTGCGGGATCACCTGCACGGTGCGGCCCAGATAGTCGCCACGCCGCTCCTTGCGGATCACCGATTCGTAGATCTGACCGGTGGTGAAGTTGTTGCTCTTCTTCATCCGCGAGGACTGGAAGCGCTCGTAATGCCCCAGGTCGAGATCGGTCTCGGCGCCGTCTTCGGTGACGAACACCTCGCCGTGCTGAAAGGGACTCATGGTGCCGGGATCCACGTTGATGTATGGATCCAGCTTGAGCATGGTGACTTTGATGCCGCGGGATTCGAGGATGGCGGCCAGGGAAGCGGCGGCTATCCCCTTCCCCAGAGAGGACACTACGCCACCCGAAACAAACACATATTTGGTCATCGAATTACATGGGGATGGGATGGAGAATGTTACATCAAAAGCGCCTCCGTTGCAGCGTCACCAGCGTCACACGTCACCAGCGTCACTACAGCGGTTTTTTTGCACAAAAACCGCTGTCATGTCTTCAGGAATACTGCGTGACTTTCCTACTCCCCCGTATACACAGGCTTGCGCTTCTCCAGGAAGGCCGCCACCGATTCCTTGTGGTCCTTGGACAGGCCGACGATGGGCTGATAGTCCTGTTCGGCGCGAAAGCAGGCTTCCAGGGTGTGATAGCTGTGTGTCATCGCTGCCTTGGTCAACGCGAAGGCCAGCGGCGGCACGGCGGCGAAGCGCTCAGCCGCGACCATGGCCGCTTCCAGCGCCTTGCCCGGTGCGGTGATCTCATGGACCACGCCGAACTTCTCTGCGTCCTGGGCATTGAATTCGCGCCCCGAGAGCATGAGCTCACGCGCCCGGCCCGGACCGCAGCGCGCCGTCAGGGTGTAGTACATCAGGCCATCGGGACACAGGCCGCGACGCACCTGCGCCACCGCGAAACGGGCATTGCTGGCGGCCACGGTGTAATCGGAGGAAACCGCGTAGCCCAGGCCCACGCCGAAAGCCGGACCTTCCACCGCGGTGACCACCGGCTTGGGGCCACCGACCAGCATGGGCACGATCTCGGTGCTGCCGCCGCTGCGTCCCATGCGGCGCGCCATGAAGTCCTGACCGGCCTCGCCCCGTTTCTTCATGTTCTTCACGTCGCCGCCGGAGCAGAACACGCCGCCCGCACCGGTCAGCACGATGGCGCGGCAGCTCTTGTCGGACAGCAGCGACTTCAGATGACGCAGGCAGTCCGCCTTGACCGGATCGGACCAGGCGTTGCGGCGTGCGACATTGTTGATGGTGAGAATGGCGATGCCGCCTTCGCGGCGCAATTGCATCTCCATGACTTCGGCGTTGGGATTGGCGCTCATGTCTGTTCCTTGTGATGACTGCGGGCTTAATCGCCGGTGTAATTGGGTTTGCGTTTTTCCAGGAAAGCGGCCACGGATTCCTTGTGGTCCT
The DNA here is from genome assembly GCA_964202115.1 of Burkholderiales bacterium. GTDB lineage: Bacteria > Pseudomonadota > Gammaproteobacteria > Burkholderiales > SG8-39 > CAIYPG01. The sequence goes on along the minus strand of CAXNIK010000062.1, from coordinate 7,063 downwards.
TGGACAGGCCGACAATAGGCTGATAGTCCTGCTCGGCGCGGAAGCAGGCTTCCAGGGTGTGATAGCTGTAGGTCATCGCCGCCTTGGTCAGCGCGAAGGCCAGCGGGGGCACCGCGGCGAAGCGCTCGGCTGCGACTATGGCCGCCTCCAGCGCCTTGCCCGGCGCGGTAACCTCATGCACGACTCCGAATCTTTCTGCTTCCTGGGCGTTGAACTCCCGTCCGGAGAGCATCAACTCGCGCGCGCGGCCCGGGCCGCAACGCGCCGTCAGGGTGTAATACATCAACCCGTCCGGGCACAGCCCGCGGCGCACCTGCGCCACGGCGAAACGGGCATTGCTGGCCGCCACCGTGTAGTCCGACGACACGGCATAGCCAAGACCCACGCCGAAGGCCGGACCTTCGACCGCGGTCACCACCGGCTTGGGGCCGGCGATCAGCATGGGAACGATTTCCGAGCTGCCCCCGGTGCGACCAAGTCGCCGCGACATGAAATCCACGCCCTGGTCCGCCTTGGCCTTCTGGTTCTTGACGTCGCCGCCGGAGCAGAACACACCGCCGGCACCGGTCAGCACGATGGCGCGGCAGCTCTTGTCGCTGAGCAGCGATTTCAGGTGCCGCAGGCAGTCCTGCTTCACCGGCTCGGACCAGGCGTTGCGGCGCGCGACGTTGTTGATGGTGAGAATGGCGATGCCGCCCTCGCGGTGCAATTGCATCTCCATGACTTCGTTCTTCGGAACAGCGCTCATGTCGGATCCTTTACTCAGTATGTTGTGTTATTCACCGGTGTAATTCGGCTTGCGCTTCTCGAGGAAGGCCGCCACCGATTCCTTGTGGTCCTTGGATAGCCCCACGATGGGCTGGTAGTCCTGTTCGGCGCGGAAGCAGGCTTCCAGGGTGTGGTAGCTGTGCGTCATGGCCGACTTGGTGAGCGCATAGGCCAGCGGCGGGATGGCGGCAAGGCGCTCGGCCGCCTTGACCGCGGCCTCGAGGGTCTTGCCCTGGTCCACCAGTTCGTGCCCCACGCCCCAGTTGCAGGCGTCCTCGGCGCTGAAGGTGCGGCCGGAAAGCAGCAGCTCGCGCGCCCGGCCCGGACTGGTGCGGGCAACGAGCAGGTAGTACAGGCCGCCGTCGGGACAGAGGCCGCGCAGGATCTGGGCACCGGAGAAGCGGCAGCCGCGCCCCACCACGGTGAAATCACAGGCCATGGCCAGCGCCAGCCCGGCACCGTAGGCGAAACCCTCGACGGCGGTCACCACCGGCTTGGGATGCTCGAACATGGCGCGCACCATGGGATGCAGCACGCCGCCACCCATGCGCAGACGCCGCTCCATGAAGCCCACGCCGGCCGCTCCACGCTCCTTCATGCCCTTGACGTCACCACCGGCGGAAAAGAAACCGCCGGCACCGGTGACCACGATTCCGCGGCACTTGCGATCGGTGTTCAACGCTGTCAGATGCTTCAGCAGGTCGTACTTCACCGGATCGGAAATGGCATTGCGGCGGGCGATATTGTTGAGGCTCAGGACGGCGATATTGCCCTCCCACGTCAGGTCGACCTGCATGACTTCGGGTGTCGGATTGGCGCTCATTGTTTCCTCTCCTTGGAATTTGACTCGCTTGAAACTTGACTCAATAGCTCGGCAGACCTACTCGCCGATGTAGTTGGGCTTGCGCTTCTCGAGGAAGGCGGCCACGGATTCCTTGTGGTCCCTGGACAGGCCGACCACCGGCTGGTAATCCTGCTCCGCGCGGAAACAGGCCTCCAGGGTGTGATAGCTGTGATTCATGGCCGACTTGGTCAGCGCGAAGGCCAGCGGCGGCACGGCGGCAAAGCGCTCGCAGGCCTTCAGGCCCGCCTCCAGCGCCTTGCCAGGCTCCACCACCTCGTGGACGATGCCGTAGCGCTCGGCTTCCTGGGCGGTGAAACTGCGCCCGGACAGCAGCAGTTCGCGGGCACGACCGGGGCCGCAGCGCACCGTCAGCGTGTAATAGAAACCGCCATCGGGACACAGGCCGCGCAGCACCTGGGCGCCGGAAAATTTCGCATTCGAGGCCACCACGGTGTAATCGCCTGAGAGCGCATAGGCCAGACCCGCGCCCAGCGCCGGGCCTTCCACCGCCTGCACCACGGGCTTGGGCCCTTCCATCAGGGTGCGCACGATCCTGTGGCTCAGTGCATCCTGGCTCTGGTTCAGGCGGCGCTCGGCGAAATCCATGCCGCGCTCGGTCCTGCCCTTCATGTTCTTGACATCGCCGCCGGAGGAATACACCCCGCCCGCGCCGGTCATGACGATGCCACGGCACTTCCTGCTGGCCATCAGTTCATTCAGGTGACGCATCATGTCCTCGCGCACCGGCGGGGACAGCGCATTGCGGCGCGAAGGATTGTTGATGGTCAGGATGGCGATGCTGCCTTCCCAGGACAGCGTGGTCTCCATGACTTCTGCGACAGGGGTTGCGCTCATCTCGCGTTCCTCTTATTCGCCGGTGTAGTTGGGTTTGCGCTTTTCCAGGAAAGCGGCCACCGATTCCTTGTGGTCCTTGGACAGCCCCACGATGGGCTGGTAATCCTGCTCGGCGCGGAAACAGGCCTCCAGCGTGTGGTAGCTGTCGGTCATGGCCGCCTTGGTCAGCGCGAAGGCCAGCGGCGGCACGGCGGCGAAGCGCTCGGCCGCGACCATGGCCGCCTCCAGCGCCTTGCCGGGTTCGACCAGCTCGTGGACGATGCCGTAACGCTCGGCCTCGGCCGCGCTCACCTCGCGGCCGGACAGCAGGATCTCACGCGCCCGTCCCGGACCGCAGCGCGCGGTGACGGTGTAGTACATGTAGCCATCCGGGCACAGGCCGCGACGGATCTGGGCGGCGGCGAAGCGCGAATTGCTGGCCGCCACGGTGTAGTCGCTGGCCACCGCCAGACCCATGCCAATGCCGAAGGCCGCGCCCTCCACCGCCGTGACCACCGGCTTGGGACAGCTCACCAGCGTCTTCATGATGTGGTTGCCGGGGCCGGTGCGATACAGGCGGCGCGACATGTAGTCATCCGCGTCGCGGTTGTGGCGGTCCTTCATGCCCTTGACGTCGCCGCCGGCGGAAAAAATGTCCTTTCCTCCGGTGATGACGATGGCGCGGCAGCTCTTGTCGCCGAGCAGGCTCGCCAGATGCTTCAAGGTGTCGTTCTTCACCGGCTCCGACCAGGCATTGCGCCGGGATGGATTGTTGATGGTCATGACGGCAATGCCACCCTCGCGGCGCAGTTGCATTTCCATGACTTCGTTCTTGGGCTGGGCACTCATCACGACCTCCTTTTGTCAGTGCGGCATATTTTTTTGTCGGGCCTGAATGGCCCGTGCGCCGTTCGGCGCATTTTAACTTCTAATCAAGCAGCGCTCCCGCTCAGGCCAGTGCCGACTGAAACGCGCAGCCGGTCCTGGCTTTCACATCATCCAGTGAAACGCCGGGGTGCAGTTCCTTCAGCACCAGGCCGGCCGCGCCCACCTCGAACACGCACAGATCGGTGATGATCATGCTCACCACCCCTTTGCCGGTGATGGGCAGCTTGCACTGCCTGAGGATCTTGGGGCTGCCGTCCCTGGCCACATGCTCCATCAGCACGATGACGCGCTTTACTCCGGCCACCAGGTCCATGGCGCCGCCCGGCCCCTTGACCATGGCGCCGGGCACCATCCAGTTGGCCAGGTCGCCGTTCTCGGCCACCTCCAGCCCGCCCAGGATGGACAGGTCGATATGCCCACCGCGGATCATGGCGAAGGAATCGGCGCTGGAGAAAAAGCTCGAGCCCGGTATGGTGGTCACGGTCTGCTTGCCGGCATTGATGAGATCGGGATCAACCTGGTCCTCGTTCGGGAAGGGCCCTATGCCCAGCAGCCCGTTCTCCGACTGCAGGGTGACGTTGATGCCCGGCGGGATGAAATTCGCCACCAGGGTCGGTATGCCTATGCCCAGGTTGACGTAGTAGCCATCGCGCAATTCCCGGGCGGCGCGCTGCGCCATGAGGGTGCGCGTCGGCGACTCCTTCTTCGACACCGCGGCCCCGGACACGGTGCGGAACTCGATGCGCTTCTCGTACTTCGGGCCCTTGATGATGCGGTCCACATACACGCCCGGCGTGTGGATCTGCTCCGGATCGAGTTCGCCCACCTCCACCAGTTCTTCCACCTCGGCGATGGTCACCTTGCCGCAGGTGGCGATCATGGGATTGAAATTGCGCGCGGTCTTGCGATAGACCAGGTTGCCCGACTTGTCGCCCTTCCAGGCCTTGACGATGGACACATCGGCCTGGATGGCTTCCTCCAGGACATACTCGCGTCCGCCAAAGAAGCGCGTGTCCTTCTCTTCGGCCAGCTTGGTGCCAAAACCGGTGCGTGTGTAAAAGCCGGGGATGCCGGCGCCGCCAGCGCGCAGCTTCTCCGCCAGCGTGCCCTGCGGCGTCAGTTGCAACTCCAGTTCGCCCGCCAGCACCTGACGCTCGAACTCCTTGTTCTCGCCCACGTAGGAGGCGATGACCTTTTTCACCTGGCGCGTCTTCAGCAGCAGACCCATGCCGAAATCGTCCACGCCGGCATTGTTGCCGACGATGGTGAGGCCCTTCACGCCGCTGTCCACCAGCGCCTGGATGAGGTTCTCGGGGATGCCGCACAGGCCGAAGCCGCCGGCGGCGATGGTGATGTCGTTGTGCAGCAGATCCTCATAGGCGGCCTTGGCGCTGGCATAGACTTTGGTCATGACTGGGGTCCTTGAAAGTACCGGGGGCTTCATGCACCCGTTGAAGATTCGAGCAGCGTACGCAGCGGCTGCGGCAGCGGGATGGATTTCTGCTTGTGCATGTCTATCCAGCAGCCCTTGGCCTGGCCTTCTGCATACACGACCTCGCGATCATAGCTGGGACGCATTTCATAAAAAGTGCTGAAACTGGAGCGCCCGGGTTCGGATATGTACATCCTGACCTCGACGTCGCCGGGATAGACCAGCGCGCGCAGGAAGGTGCAGGAGATGGAGAGAACCACCGGGCCGCAGTGCGGCGGCAGGCCGGCACCGTTCTCGTTCAGGCGCATGCTTTCGTACCAGTTCACCCGCGCCTGTTCCATGTAGCGAAAATACAGGGTGTTGTTGACATGCCCCATGGCGTCCATGTCGCCCCAGCGTATGGGAATGACTTCGGTGTGAACGAGCTTGCGCATCGAGTGATTGGCCGTCCCGGCTGAACATTTCGGCTTCGTGCCCCGTCCCGGGGAGCGGAACAGATCGGGCCGTCGTTAATCGTCGGATGTTGCGCAGCCATTATAATGCCGGTATCGAATGCAATGGCCTTGAAGCCTGGGGAGAACAGTGTGCAGCGCGATGTCATGGAATACGATGTGGTGGTGGTCGGGGGCGGTCCCGCAGGCCTGGCCGCCGCCATCAGGCTGAAGCAGCTTGCCGCGGAAAAAGGCTCCGAAATCGGCGTCTGCCTGATCGAGAAAGGCTCAGAGATCGGTGCGCACATCCTCTCCGGCGCGGTCATGGACCCGCGCGCCATCACCGAACTCATTCCCGACTGGAAGGAAAAAGGCGCGCCTCTCAACACCGAGGTCACCGAGGACCGGTTCATGTTCCTCAGCGAAACCGGCTCATTCAAGGTCCCCGAGGCCATCCTCCCCGCCGGCTTCAAGAACCACGGCAACTACATCATCAGCCTGGCCAATGTGACGCGCTGGCTGGGCCAGCAGGCCGAGGGGCTGGGCGTGGAGATCTTTCCCGGCTTTGCCGCGGCTGAAGTGCTCTATGACGCAGATGACAAGGGGGGCGCGGTCAAGGGCGTGGCCACCGGCAACATGGGCATCGGCAAGGACGGCCAGCAGACCGAGAACTTCCAGCCCGGCGTGGAACTGCATGCCAAGTACACCTTCTTCGCCGAGGGTTGCCGCGGCCACCTGGGCAAACAGCTGATGCAGAAATACGACCTGCGCAAGGGCGTGGATCCGCAGACCTACGGCATCGGCCTCAAGGAGGTGTGGGAGATCGATCCGTCCAGGCACAAGCCCGGGCTGGTAGTCCACACGGCCGGCTGGCCACTGGATACGAGCACTTACGGAGGCTCGTTCCTGTACCACATGGAAAACAACCAGGTCGCGGTGGGCTACGTGGTCGGCCTGGCCTACGATAATCCCTGGCTCAGCCCCTTCGAGGAGTTTCAGCGCTACAAGACCCATCCGCACATCCGCAGCTTCTTCGAAGGGGGCAAACGACTGGCCTACGGCGCCCGCGCCATCGCCGCGGGGGGCATCATGTCGCTGCCCAAGCTCACCTTCCCCGGCGGCTGCCTGATTGGCGATGACGCGGGTTTCCTCAACGCCTCACGCATCAAGGGCAGCCATGCCGCCATCAAGTCCGGCATGATGGCCGCCGAAGCGGCCTTCGAGGCCCTGGGCGCCGGCCGCACGGCAGATGAACTCAGCGCCTACCCGGAAGCCTTCAAGAAGTCCTGGCTGTTCGACGAACTGTGGAAGGCGCGCAATTTCAAGCAGTGGATGTCCAAGGGGCTCTACACCGGCACAGTCATGGTGGGCTTCGAGCAGGTCGCCCTGGGTGGGAAGTTTCCCTGGACGCTGCATCACCAGCACTCCGACCACGAGATGTTGAAGAAGGCCTCGGAATGCGAACCCATCGAGTACCCGAAACCGGACGGCAAGATCAGCTTCGACCGCCTGTCATCGGTGTTCCTGTCCAGCACCAATCACGAGGAAAACCAGCCCGCGCACCTGACCCTGAAAGACGCCAGCGTGCCGGTGGGCATCAACCTCAAGGACTACGCCGGACCCGAGTCTCGTTATTGCCCGGCCGGCGTGTACGAGTTTGTAAAGACCGCGGAGGGCGCCGACAGGCTGCAGATCAACGCCCAGAACTGCGTGCACTGCAAAACCTGCGACATCAAGGACCCGACCCAGAACATCCGCTGGGTGACGCCTGAAGGTGGCGGCGGGCCCAACTACCCCAACATGTAAGGACACTCGCATGCCGCTGCAGCTGGACCGGATGGACGAACTGGATGCAGCGCTCTCTGG
>CAXNIK010000061.1:0-13180 GCA_964202115.1 Burkholderiales bacterium | reverse complement strand
CCCTTCGCCTTTGCGCGCTGCGATGTCGAGGACCCCGGCCTGAAGAGCGTCGGCCCCGGGCACCAGAGCGCCTGCCATGGCGCACCGCTGGAGGAGGCGGCATGACCCAGCCGCTACTGCTGGAGGAGGCGGCATGAGCAACCAGCCACTGCTCAAGGTCGAAGGCCTGACCAAGCACTTCCCCATCACCGGATTCCTCGGGCGAACCGTGGCCAATGTAAAGGCTGTCGATGGCATAGACCTGGAGATCGCGCGCGGCGAAACCCTGGGGCTGGTGGGCGAGAGCGGCTGCGGCAAATCCACCACCGGCCGGCTGGTGCTGCGCCTGATCGAGCCCACCGCCGGGCGCATCCGCTTCGACGGCATCGACCTCACCGCCTTGTCCGGCAGCGAAATGCGCGCGCAGCGCCGGCGGCTGCAGATCGTGTTCCAGGACCCCTACAGCTCGCTCAATCCGCGCATGACCGTGGGCGACATGCTGGCCGAGCCGCTGCGCATACACGGCATTGCCTCAGGCCGCGCCGTCAACGAGCGTGTCGCCGCGCTGCTGGCCATGGTGGGCCTGCCGGCCACGCATGTGCGGCGCTACCCCCACGAATTCTCCGGCGGCCAGCGCCAGCGCATCTGCATCGCGCGCGCCCTGGCCACCGAGCCCGACCTCATCGTCTGCGACGAGGCGGTGTCGGCCCTGGACGTGTCGGTGCAGGCGCAGATACTCAACCTGCTCGAGGACATCCAGGCGCGCCTGGGCCTGAGCTACCTGTTCATCTCGCACGACCTGACCGTGGTGCGCCACATCACCGACCGCGTGGCGGTCATGTACCTGGGCCGCATCGTCGAGACCGCCCCCACCGAGGCGCTGTTCCAGCGTCCACGGCATCCCTACACTCAGGCGCTGCTGGATGTGGTCCCGGTGCCGGTGTGCAACCGCCGCGACAAGCGCGCCGTGGTCGAGGGCGACGTGCCCAGCCCGATCTCGCCGCCTACAGGCTGCCACTTCCATCCGCGCTGCCCGCACGCCGTGGCGCGCTGCTCCCAGGAAGTCCCGGTGCTGCGGCCGGATGCAAACGGCCATGCCGTGGCCTGCCATCGCGCCGATGAGCTGGCGCCCTGGCAGGGTGAAACCATCGATGTGTTGGCCGAGGATGCAGCGTCCAATGTGCGCCTGCAACGCCTGCAGGCGCGCTTCGGCACAGCCACGGCTCCGGCCATGGCAATGGAACCTTAAGTCTCATGCAAAAGGAACGGAGTACAGTTTGCTCACGCAATCTCAAAGCAGCACGCCGCACCCTGATGTCACAAGAACACGCCTCACCAGGCGGCACTCGATGGATGGCATTGCTCATGCAAGTTTTTGCAGTCCAACTTTTTCGGAAGGGGTCTTCATCATGAACTGGAAAAAGCTGTTTCTGTCCGCGATTGCGGCGAGTATGTTTGCCGGAGGGGTCGCCCATGCACAAAGCACGCTGCGCATCGGCCTGAACGACGATCCGGACGGCATCGATCCGACGCTGAGCCGGTCCTACTCGGTCCGGCTGGTGTTCGCGGCGGTGTGCGACAAGCTCTTCGACATCACCTCCGACGTGAAGATCGTGCCGCAACTGGCCACCGGCTTCACCTGGGCCAAGGACGGCCTGTCGGTCACGATCAAGCTGCGCCCCAACGTCAAGTTCCATGACGGCGAGCCGCTGAACGCCGAGGCGGTGCGCTACAACATCGACCGCAGCCTGAATATGAAGGGCTCCTTCCGCCGCGTCGAGATCAGCGCCGTCAAATCGGTGGACGTGATCGACAACCTGACCGTGCGGCTCAATCTGTCCGAGCCTTCCTCGCCGCTGATCGCCGCCTTCACCGACCGCGCGGGGATGATGATCTCGCCCAAGGCCGGCAAGGAGCTGGGGGAGAAATTTGGCACCCGTCCGGTGTGCGCCGGCCCGTTCAAGTTCGTCGAGCGCATGGCCCAGGGCCGCATCGTGTTCGAGCGCTTCAAGGACTACTGGGACAAGGGCAATGTTCACTTCGACCGCGTGATGTTCACGCCCATCACCGATTCCACCGTGCGCATGTCGGCGCTGCGCTCAGGCGAGCTGGACATCATCGAACGCGTCTCCCCCTCGGACCTGGGACAGCTGCGCAGCGATTCCCGCGTGCGCGTCGCCAGCGTTCCGGAGCTGGGCTACCAGGTGATCCGCTACAACGTCGGCAACGGCCCGCGCAGCAAGCTGCTGGGCGAAGACCCGCGCGTTCGCGAGGCCATCGAGGCCGCCATTGACCGCGAGACCCTGGTGAAAGTGGTGTTCAACAACGAGTACATCGCCGGCAACCAGTGGGTGCACCCGAAGAACTACTACTACAACAGCGCCCTTCCGGTGCCCAAGCGCGACGTGGCCAAGGCGCGCGCACTGCTCGCCCGCGCCGGCAAATCCGGCTTCACCTTCAACCTGATCGTGCCGCCGGAACGCGACCGCCAGGAGGCCGCCCAGGTGATCCAGTCCATGCTGGCCGAGGCCGGCATCACCATGAACATCGTCGCCCAGGAAAACGTGACCATGCTCACCGCCGGCACCAAGGGCGATTTTGATGCCTACTTCACCTTCTGGAGCGGCCGCCCCGACCCCGACGGCAACATCTTCGCGCACTTTGCCTGCAAAAGCCGGCAGAACGATCCGGGCTATTGCAACGAGGAATTCACCCAGCTGGTGACCAAGGCGCGGCAGGTGGCTGCTCCGGCCGAGCGCAAGAAGCTCTACGACCAGGCCACCGAGCTGCTGCTGCGCGACCGTCCGGTGCTGATGCTATGGCATCGCAATATATACACCGGCCACAATGCCAAGATACGCGGCTTCACGCCCTATCCCGACGGCATCATCCGCGTGAAAGGCCTGCGCGCTTCCTGAGCGCGCAGACCGGGAAGAACAAGCGAAGGCAGACATGTCGTTCTGGACTTTCATAGCGAAGCGCCTGGCGATACTGCTGCCTACGCTGTTCTTCGTCTCGGTCCTGATCTTCTCGCTCCAGCACATGCTGCCCGGAGACCCGGCGATTGCGCTGGCCGGCGAGGAGAAGGACCCGGAGGCGGTCGAGGAAATCCGCAAGAAGTACAACCTGGACAAGCCGATCCCGGTGCAATATGGGTTGTGGATCGGCAAAGTGCTCACCGGCGATCTGGGCATCTCCTACCGCACCCAGATCGAAGTCTCCGAACTCATTCTCACCAAGCTGCCCATCACGCTGCAACTGGCCACGGGCTCCATGATCGTGGCGCTGCTGATCGGCATACCGGCGGGCATCATCTCGGCGGCACGCAGGGGCAAGCTTTCGGACGGGATATCCAATTTTGTCGCCCTGTCCTTCATTTCGGTTCCGCATTTCTGGCTGGGCATCATGCTCATCCTGGTGTTCTCGGTGCACCTGCGCTGGTTCCCCGCCTCCGGCTACGTGCCACTCAGCGATGACATCTGGCGCAGCATAGTGAGTCTGGTCCTGCCCTGGGTCGTGCTGGGCACGGGCGTGGCTGGCGTGATGATGCGCCACACCCGCGGCGCGCTGCTGCAGACCTTGGGCGCGGATTATGTGCGCACCGCGCGCGCCAAGGGGCTTACCGAGAAAGTGGTGGTCTTCAAGCACGCCTTGCGCAACGCGCTGGTGCCGGTGATCACCCTGGGCGCCATCGAATTCGGCCACCTGCTCTCCGGAGCGGTGCTCACCGAGCAGATCTTTTCCATACCCGGGTTCGGCAAGCTCATCGTCGATGGCATCCTCAACCGCGACTACGCCGTGGTCCAGGGCGTGGTCATCGTCTCGGCGGCCCTGTACATCCTGCTCAATCTCATGGCCGACATCTTCTACTTCCTGGCCAACCCGCGGATGCGAGGCTGATGATGACTGCCGCCGCCGTACCCGCCAACACTGCCTCCGGGTCAGCCACGCCGGCCAAGGGCCACAGCCGCGCGCTGCGCCGCTTCCTGCAGCGTCGCGCCTCGGTGATCGCCCTGCTGGTGGTGATCGCCTTCATCATCATCGCCCTGGCCGCGCCCTGGCTGGCGCCCTACGACCCCATCGCCACCGACTTCGGCAACGTGCGCAAGCCCCCATCGGACCAGTACCTGCTGGGCACCGACGAAGTGGGCCGCGATCTGCTGTCGCGCCTCATCTATGGCGCACGCGCCTCGCTGCTGGCCGGGGTCATACCGGTGACCATTTCGCTGATGTTCAGCATTCCGCTGGGCCTGCTCTCGGGCTACGCCGGGGGCTGGGTGGACAGCGTGATCATGCGCTTCACCGATGCCATGCTGGCCATCCCCTTTCTCATCATCGCCATCGCCCTGGCGGCCTTTCTCGGACCCAGCCTCACCAACGCCATGATCGCCATCGGCGTGGCAGCGCTGCCCACCTTCCTGCGCCTGGCGCGCGGCACGGTGATGGCCATACGCACCGAGGACTACATCGAGGCGGCGCGCGCGGTGGGCAACAACCACCAGCGCATCGTGCTGCGCCACATCCTGCCCAACATGCTGCCGCCTCTGCTCATCCAGGGCAGCATCACCATGGCCGCGGCCATCATCGCCGAGGCCAGCCTGTCCTTCCTCGGCCTGGGCCAGCAACCGCCCTCGCCCTCCTGGGGCAGCATGCTCAATGCCGCGCAGCGCTACCTGCCCACCGCGCCCTGGATCGCCATGTTCCCCGGGCTGATGATCTTCACCGTGGTGTTTTCTTTGAACATACTGGGCGACGGACTGCGCGACGCACTCGACCCCAAGTCGCAATGAATTCGGGTGAATTCGGGGACAGACCACGTTTTCCGCCTTCTGGAAAACGTGGTCTGTCCCCTAAAAGGAGGCAGCATGAACAGGGTTTGGATGCAGTCCCTCGACACCGCCCACGCCTGGCGCGGCGAGCAGTTCGCAAAGCGCGATGACGATGATTCCTGGATCTGGCGCTGGAGCGCGGAGGAGCTGGCCGACATCGACCGCGGCCTGCGCGCGGCGCAGAAGACCGGGCTGCCGCTGGAGCAGATCCAGCGCGAGCATTTTCCCCTGGGCATCATGGCCGGGCGCCTGGACACCATCGCCCGCGAAGTGCGCGACGGCCGCGGCTTTATCGTCGCCCGTGGCCTTCCGGTGTCGCGCTACAGCGACGAAGAGGTGGGGCTGATCTACTGGGGGCTGGGACGCTATCTCGGCACGCCGCTATACCAGAACACCAAGGGCGATCTGCTCGGCCATGTCTACGACTACGGCCGCAAGTACGGCGAGATCGATGTGCGCGGCTACGAGGGCAACGGCCTGTTGCCCTATCACACCGACAACTGCGACCTGGTGGGGCTGCTGTGCCTGCGCCAGGGGATCAGCGGCGGAAGCAGCAGCATCGTGTCGGCCGTAACCCTGCACAACGAAGTTCTCGCCAATCACCCGGAGTACCTGGGCCTGCTCTACAACGGCTTCTACTACATCCGCCGCGAAGAAGCCTTGGGAGCAGGAGGCGCCAGAGGCTATTCTGAAACACCGGTGCCGGTGTTCGGTCAACGCGACGGCGTGATCAGCTGCCGCTACATCCGCAACCAGATCAATGCAGGCGCGGTGAAGCGCGCCATACCGCTGACCAAGATTGAACTGGAGGCGCTGGATTACTTCGACGAACTGTCATGCCGCGAAGACCTTCGCCTGGACATGATGCTGCAACCGGGCGACATGCAGTTCTGCAACAACTACACCACGCTGCACTCGCGCACCGGCTTCGTCGATGGCCCCGAGCCGCAGCAGAAGCGCCACATGGTCCGGCTGTGGCTGAAGTTTTTCAAGCCCTGGCCGATCTCGGACATGTTCATCGAGCAGCGCGGCTACCTGCCTTCGGCGACCGGCGGCGCGCACGTCGAGGCGTCCTAGCCTGGATATTATGATCAATATTCTATTCTATGCATTGATGGAATTACTTCAACAATGCAATTGTGATCAGACGCCGAGGTGGTACTCCTTGTCGTTGAAGTTCTGCCGATCGAAATCGAGGCGCTAGTCAGCGGGCGGCTTGATGCTTCCGGCTTTCACCAACTGCTTCCAGTGTGCAACTTCAGAAATAATCAGCCGGCGAAAGGTGTCCGGGGAGCCTCCTATCGCCAGGCTCCCGTCCTGCGCAAACATCTTCACAACGTCGGGAGATTTCAAGACCTTGTTGAGCTCGGCATTGATGATGCTGACCACGCTCTGCGGCGTACCGCGAGGTCCAAGCCAACCTTGCCAGGTAGTGACTTCAAAATCCTTCATGCCTGACTCTGCCAAAGTCGGCAGATCAGGCATGTATGGAGATCGCTCGGATGATGTAACTGCCAGAGCTCGAATCTTGCCCGCCTTCATGAACGCGCCACTGCTGATGAACGTGGCAAATCCCGCCTGAACCTGGCCGGCGATCAAATCCTGCATCGCCGGTCCGTTGCCCTTGTATGGAACCATGGTGGTATTCACGCCCCCGGCCGCCTCCACCCACAGCGCAGCCAGGTGAATGGGAGTCCCCAGGCCGGCAATTGCCATATTCAGCTTGCCTGGATTCGCCTTGGCCCAATTGATGAATTCTCCGACATTATTCGCCGGAAAAGACGGATGAACGACCAAGGCATAAGGCGCCTTGCCCATGACGATAATGGGTTCGAAATCCCTGACGGCATCGATAGGCGGCTTTTCGTACAGTGAAGGCAGGATGGTGAAGCCCGGCGAACACGCCAGCAGCGTGTAGCCATCGCCGGGGGACTGCTGCACGATGTAATTGAAGGCGACCAGCCCGCCTGCCCCGCCTCGATTGTCAACCAGGAACGACTGGCCGAGGCCCTGCGACAGCTTCTGCGAAAACAGACGCGCCTGAATGTCGGAAGCGCCACCTGGCGCAGTCGGCACAACCACTCGCACCGGCCTCGCCGGATAGGATTGTGCGTGGATCGGTGTCGCAATTGTCGCCGCCATCGCAATGGCCAGCATGGTCGAGAATCCGAAGTAATTCACGAATGACTCCTAGCGAAGTTTTCCTGCCGCTTCCCGCTCACGGCCACCTGTACCCAAACGTCGTGCCATGATCACCTTGTGAATATCGGTGGTCGCACCAGGATGCAGGGCAGTGATGGCTTCACGATGGAAATATTCCAGTTTTCCTCTCAGCGTTTCGCAATCCAGCGTCTGTGGCCCGGCGATACGCAACATCTTCTCGGCCACTTCCAGATTCGACAGTTTCAGCAACAGCCTGTATTGCGAGCCTTCATAACTGCGCGGCTGATTCGTTTGCGCCAGCCAGTAATTCCTCATGCCCATCAGCCGGGTAACTTCCGTTGAAACATGCATTTTGACCAACTCAGCGCGCGCATCCGGATCATCGACAATCGCATGTCCATTGCGGCGCTCTTTGCAGAAATCCAGAAACTCTGAATAGATCTGGTTTTCAACAACGCGCCCGGCTCCGCCATGCTCGGCCTCCAGATGGGTTGTGGCCACCTTCCAGCCGTTGTTTTCCCCGCCCACAAGGTTGTCCGCAGGCACTCGCACATTGTCAAAGAATATGGAATTCTTGACACCGCTGCCGCTGCCACCCTCAGCCCCTGTTGCCAGCACGTCCAGGGGAACAACACTGATTCCCGGAAGATTCATGGGAATCATGATCCAGGAAAGATTCTTGTGGCGCTCGCCCTTCGGATCAGTCACCACGATCGTCCAGGAAAACTCGGCGCCATGGGCACTGCCTACGAAGACTTTCTGGCCATTGACCACATAGCAATCGCCATCGCGAATGGCAGTGGTCTTCACCCCGGCCAGGTCCGACCCGGCACCGGGCTCGGTCAACAATTGCCAGGTGCGCACCTCCCCCCGGCAGATGGGCGGCAATAACCTGTTCTTGTGCTCCTCGGTTCCCCACACCAGGATGCTCGGCGTGGACATCTTCCCGCCCGAATCGTAATAAGGCGGCAGGCTCAGCCCTGCCTTGGTCAGCTCTTCGTGAAGAATGGCAACTTGCTCAGTTGAAAGCTCGCCGCCGCCATACTTCTTGGGCATCGTCGGGTAAAGCCACCCCTTTTGACCGAGCCTCCGCCCCAGCTCTCTGCGAAGCTGGAATTGCTCGTACGTTATGTCGTTCGGATCGGCGGGGAATTCAAATTCTGATGACACATTCCTGGCAAGAAAGTCCCTGACTTCGGCGCGAAAGGCGGTGTCATCAGACGAGTCTTCAAACGTGAAATCCATAATACGGCTCCCCCTTGTTTCCAAGCTCGCGTCCATTTTTGGTAATGCAAACCTGAACGAGTGTGCGGCTGGCGCGACTTTTTGTCTAATTAAAATCTGGCGCGGGAGGTAATCCCGCTATCGATTTCCGAGAGCTTGGGGGCGCAGCGAGTGTCCCAAAACATACCTTTCCTGAGCCGCTGTCTCGATCGCGCCGCGTCGAGCATTACGCACGCGAACGATGGCGTCGGGCGGTTCGTCGCCAAGCTCGACGAGTAAGCACGCGGCGATGGTACCGGCCCGGCCGAGACCGCCACGACAATGGATGAGTACCTTTCCGCCCGCGAGAAGAATTCTGCGGACTTTGGGACCTGCGACGATCCAGCCTTGCTCGAACCGTGTGTCCGGAGGGGCCACATCGACGATCGGCAGGTGATGCCATTCCATGCCACGCGCAGCGACTTCGACGCCGAGGTTGCGAACGTGGAGCAACTCGAACTCATGTTCCTCGATCAAGGTGACGATAGCGCTGGCGCCCCACCGAGCGATTTCGTCTAAATCGGTAGCTAGGTCGCGCTCCCATCGCCAGCCGCGAAAGCTTTCGCCAGTCTTGCCCGGGCAGAACGTGATTCCAATCAGGCCACCAACCTCACCAACGGAAATCTGGTCGATACGCAAAGGATGGCTCGCACTGGTTCTCACGAGGGATATCACCGCGATGCTCCTTGACGCTTCCCGCCGTGGGGTTCTATCGTCGGAGCTGTAGACAACCTATTGCTTCTTCCCGTTCGTGGCGGCTGCCTTCCGGGTCGCCCATGCCTTTCGTGCAGCGTCGCCCTTAAGAGCTGGCGCCGCGCGAGGCGCACGTGCAGAACTCGACAACGTTCTCGCGATGCCTTTTGCCGATTTAGATGGCTTACCAAATAGCTCGGATGCGGTTTTCTTCTCCCACGCACCACGATCATCCAACTTCGAGAACTGGGCTACGCCTTTCCTCTTGTCCTTCTTTTTGTTCCATTCAAATAGAACAATCGCTTGCGCATCGTATCGAGAACGGACGCGTTTGAGCCGCTCAATGTCACTAGCTTTCGGCTTCCCGGCGCTACCGCCCTTAACTTGAATGAGAATGATCTCGAACAGGTCTAATCTCTTTAGGCCCTCAATTGCAGGAGGCTTCTTGCTCGATTTTCTAATTGCGACAATGTCAACGACGCCAGCTGACTCCTTCCCGTTGGGGCCAAGAAAATCGACGAACTGCCAGCGGTACGCGTATCGCTGGGCGAGAGCCTTAGCAAGAGTGTTCGCCATTTTTCCTGTCTGGTTCTTTTCTTCGATGATCACCGCCCACTCAGCTCTGGTCTTTGTCATTGTCATTCCTCTTGATATAAATTTGAAAAAGCGATTTTCTTCAAAAGTACATGGACGCCAGTTTACACCTCGCATCCTCTTGGCTGCGGCTGACTTTCGCGCCCCGCATTCGTTAGGACCGTTGAGAAAGCTTTCTCGGCGGTGAAGCCTTCCATCAAGGCCCCGGGGTTCGATTGTTAGGCGCCCACTGTGTCACTCGGAGATGAGCGCTCTCCTTGCGCGATCAGGTATTGGACCCACTCACTCTCGGCGCCAATGGCCGAGAAGAAGTCCGGACCGATTATTTCTTTGGATGTGACATGAAATACCTCAAACCGAAAGTACCTAATGCCGAGAGGGCTGTTGTGGAGACAGAATACTTTGTCGTAGATACTCGTGACGTGTGAATCATCTGGATTTGGTTTGACGTGAAATCTGTCTGACATGAGCATCTGCATCCACTTGGAGTCGTCAAGGCACCACGGTTCCACAAACGCAGCGGCTAACGCTTCGGCTGCCTCCTGATCGGTCGAGTGAATGGCAGCAACTTGATCTGGAAAACCATTCAAGATCGCTAACGACCTACTTACTAGTCCCTTATCGATTTCGTGCTGAAACCGTAAGGTAAGGAATCTCGATCCATTCAGGCGAGCCTTCTCACGCTCAATGCCGCGCAGCAATGCCGCGAATTCACTTGGGATCAGGCTCCCTTTCCAAGTAGGACAGATATCTTGCAGCGGGAGGACAGGAACTGAAATACGGGGCTCCTCCTTTTGGGATCCATCTTCATCAGCGGTCAGTTGCAGTTGCTGAGCGTCCCAATTCGACGTCCACGCTTGCGCAAGCCTCTGAGCTTCGGTTATCTGGGGCGGAGTCATTTTCGCGGCTACGGCGTCGCGGTTCTTGAGCGCCTCAACGCGTTCCTCGGTTTGCGAGTCCGGGTAGCGCGCCGCAGCGACGTCGAACCACATATGCGCCTGCACGTAGTCTTGCGACAGGCCCTGGCCACTCTCGTACATGGACGCCAGATTGCACTGTGCGTTCTCCTGACCCTGATCAGCAGCCTTGCGAAACCACTCTACAGCTTGTGCGTGGTCCTGGGGCACGCCTCGGCCGTTGCGGTATCGGATCCCCAAGCTGTATTGGGCGTAGGAGTCGCCTTGGGCAGCAGCCTTGCGATACCACGTGATCGCTTCAGCGTCGTCCTGCGGAACGCCGTCGCCGAATTCGTACATGAGCCCGACGCTGCCTTGACCGTAGGGGTCACCTTGGTCAGCGGCCTGCCGATACCAATAGGCCGCCCGGGTCCAATCCTTTGGCACACCGCTACCTTGACGCAGAAAATCACCAACGCGGGTCTGCTCTTCCGGGTACCCAGCCACGGCTTTTCTCCAAAGATTGAGCATGGCATCCTCTGTCTTCGGGAAATAGATGCCCCTGACTTTCTCCAATGCCTTATCAACCAAGCCCCCGCCATAGTAGGCAGCGCTCGGCAAACTTGGCACGAGGTCCTTTAACCGGGCGCCGTATTTGCTCTTGACTATCTTTGCCAGATCGCCATAGCGCTCGGCAATCTTCCTGCGAAGCTCTCCATCTTCACTGCGGGTCGATTCTAGGTCCGCGGCTTCGCTCCAAAGTTCACGCCCCTCATGGCGTAGTGTGACGTAGAGAAAACCATCCCCGCGATGCTTGTCCCATTCGTATTGAAATGAGTCCTGGCGAATCTGCACATTGACCCGAGGCGGTCTTTCCGCGAGGTCCCACGACAAAATCAGGAAGTCCCCCGAAATCTCGGGCAACTGATCAGCTTGCTGTAGGTGGTGAGCTTCGAATTCCCGCTGGTAGCGCAGATGGTTGATTGCATCTTGATCACCTGCCTGAGCCAGTGCCTCTGTCGTAAGTACGGAATCTGCCGCATGAGTATTGATATCCAATTTCTGGTGCGATATGCGGTCTCCGTACAAATATGTATGGCTCGCCGAGGTGGGGATAAGTGCTTTGAGCCTGTCTCCATATTTCTGCCGAAGAATTTTCACCATTTCGTTAAACCGAGCGACGCACTCGTAGTAGGCTGGCTCGCGCCAGATGACCTGGCCTGCGTGCTTGATGGTCGTGTACGTCGGGCCCGCAGTCTCGCCGCGACTGTCGAACTCAATATCCAAAACAAGGACTAGAGGATCAGCCGAGATCGCGGGCAACTGGTCGGGTGATTCAAGATTCGTTTTCTCAAACTCCGCGTCCAGCTCCATTCGTTGAGCGTAGAAACCTTTTTCCGCGGCGCTTAGCTTATCAGGGTGTTCGCGTATTTCGTCCAGCGTAGGGAAGTTGATAATCGCCAGCATCACGTTGCATTTTGGACAGTGGAAATCAAGCAATTGGTCATATTCACCAGTACTGTCCGTATCGATCGTGCCGTGCCACCCGCACTTCAAACAAGCGAGGCTTTCCGTTTTCCAGTTGTCGAACCAGTTAAAGATTTTCGTCATGCTGGTGCCCCTCGATGGTGAAGACTTTTCCAAGGAAGAATCTGGCCGTCGCCATTTAGATGCACGGTACTGTCATGCCGGTCTCCGCCTCTCGAACAACTGGCGCGCTAAATCGGTAATCGCGGAGCCCAGTGCCAGCTTCTCGATCCACCGGGATGGGATGCCGGACTCCCCGTAATAGGCCCCGGCCACCTGACCGCAGATGGCCGCTGTCGTGTCGGCGTCATCGCCCAAGTTGGTGGCCATCAGGATCGCGTCTTCGAAGCAGTCGGTGTGCAGGAAGCACCAAAGCGCCGCTTCGAGGCTCTCCACCACATAGCCGGTTCCTCGTATATCGGCATCGATTTTGATCCGGTAATTCCCTTGAGCGATAGCCGCGATCTTCTCCGCGCCAGCGAACGTCGGGCCATCCGAGAAAAGTACCGCATCCTTCGATTGGCCGAGCAGCGCGCGTCCGATAATTCTGCCGAAAAGCCTGCACGCATCGACGCACTCCGGCGCGCCATGGGTCGTAAGGGAGCTCTGCGCCGCATAGCGCTCTATCGCGTCGAAGTTGGGAAGGAAGAACATCGGGATCGGCGCAAGCCGCATGATCGAACCGTTCCCAGCCGACGACGAGTCGGCGGACCCCGCGTTCGCTTCTCCGGTGTGCCGGAATCGACGCAGTGCTGCGGCCGTGGTGATGCCGATATCGAAGCACTGCCCGTTGCTGCTGAAGTAGCCTTGTTCCTTCCACCGGCAATAACGTTCCATCTGGTCTGCTGGGTCGAATCCGTTGCACTCGACCAGGCTGGCGGCCAGGCAAAGGGCCATCGAGGTGTCATCTGTCCACTGGCCGGGATCGAGTCTGAAGGGGCCGCCGCCCACCATGTCTGTGACGGGTTTGAAAGTGCCTCGTGATGAAAACTCGACTGTCGTGCCAACCGCATCGCCTGCCGCAAGCCCGAGGAGGCAGCCGCGAAAGCGCCCGCCCGGATTGAGCATATTTTCCGCGGGGCCTCTTGTGTTTGTTTTATTGGGTCTTCACGGAATCGAGTGGGTGATTTTGGGTCATTTTAGAGCGTGGGAAGCATACAAGTGAGAATTTTGAGTCGCAGATACTCATGAAGGTGTGCGCGGCCAAACACAATGCCGGGCGTGCCGGCGATGTCA
>CAXNIK010000060.1:0-13271 GCA_964202115.1 Burkholderiales bacterium | reverse complement strand
ACGTCCGGTGGCAAAACAGTCCCGGGGAGTGCTGTTGATCAATGATCCCAAGGAAGGCCACGGTATGTACGGCCGCTTCAGCGAAATCTGGGAGAGTTCCGAGTCTGGCGCATCGGCCAACACCAGCGGGCTGTGAGGTGGCTATCTTTCAGGACAGGGCTTTCCAGTCGAAACCATCAGCCTGATCGGCCAGGGCGATCCAGTCCGGCGCGCAACCCAGTGCCGATACCAGTGCAGTGCGCGCCAGCTCCGGCGTGTTGTTCTGCTGGGACAGGTGCGCGGCGACGAGGTGCTTGAGGCGTGAACAGTCCAGCGTGGACAGCAAAGCAGCCGATGCACTATTGCTCAGGTGGCCAAAGCGCCCTCCTACCCTCGCCTTCAGCCATGACGGATAGCTTCCGTTCATGAGCAGGTCCCGGTCATGGTTGGCCTCCAACACCAAGGCATCGCAACCGGACAACATGGCCTCGATGTGCGGCGTGGAACAGCCGGCATCCGTCAGCACCCCCAGGCGCCTGGCCCCATCGGACAGCACGTACTGAACCGGCTCGCGGGCATCGTGAGGCACCGTGTAGGGCTGCACCAGCACATCGCCAATGGTGATGGCTTCAAGCCCGTCGATGAGCATCGCCTTCACCCCCTCAACCACCTGCGGGTCAGGCTCCCTGACGGCGCAGTAGGTGCCATAGGTCAGCCATACCGGAAACCGGTATTGCCTGGCCAGCGCAAACACTCCGCCTACATGATCAGAATGCTCATGGGTCACAATGATACCGGCGAGGTCTTCCGGTCCAAGGCCCAGGCGCTCCAGGCGAGCCTTGGTTTCCCGGGGATTGAATCCGCAGTCGAGCAGCAGGCGTGTTACCCCTGACTCGAACACCAGGGCGTTGCCCTGGCTTCCGCTTCCCAAAGAGGCAAACCGCGTCATCGGCTGGCTGGTAAGGCCGCACCGAATACGGGAGTTTCCAGGATCAAATCGGGATTCAGCAGTGTGCCCGGCGCTACTTCAACTGCTCATGCAGCAGGCCGAGGATTTTCTGCGCAACGTCAGAGCGATCCGGCGCACCCTCTTTGTTGAGCACCTGCACTCGACTGGTATCGTTGCCATCCTTCACCAGCACCCGATACTGTTCGGATTTGGCCGGTGACTTGTCCGAGCGCCAGAACGCCAGCTTGGACATTATTCCGTCACTCTTCTTGGTGGCTGCATCCACCTCGGGATCAAGATAGCGCACGAAATAATAGCCTTTGGAGCGATCACGATCCTCAACCGTAAAACCGACACGATCAAGGGCCAGTCCCACCCGGCGCCAGGCCCGATCAAATGGCTCGTCCAACTCAAGCAGACCGGCGCCGCCTTCGGCCACCTTGATGTATTTTGCGCGCTCGATCTTCGGCGCCAAAGTCGCCAGTTCGCGGGAACGGTTGTCCTCAACACCGAAGCGAACCATGAGCTTGCGCAGGAACTCCGCCTCCAGTTCAGGATCGGGCCGTTTGGGCTGCCATACGAAGCTGGCGGGACTGTTGGAACTGCTGCTCACCGAAGTGACCACCTCTTCCACGCCGCGGTGGCTGATATAGATCTCGGTGGTATTGGGCTCGCTGCCGCGTTCCAGACGCGTGCGGAACTTGTCCCGTTCGCCGGTTGAGTAAACCTGGTCAAGGAAGCGGCCAAGGGTACTGCGTATCATATCCGTGGGCACCCTGGCGCGATTTTCCGCCCAGTCGGTCTCCATGACGCCGGCCTCGGGTATTTCCAGGTTCACCAGAAAGCCGGACTCCTGCCAGAACTCCTTTACGATGGGCCAGATTTTCTCCGGCGTTTCCGGCACCACCAGCCAGCGCTGAGTCCCCGCCCTCTCCATGCGCACCTTGGCCACACTGGGCAGCAGATCAGTTGACCCCGGCTTTGGGGCTGTTCCCTGTCCGGCAGCGTAGGCCGAATAAGTCGTGCCGCTGCCGGCTGCCGCTGTAGCAGGCAGCGAGAATCGATCGTCTCCGGTCGGACGGGTCAAATTGGGCGGAATCTCAAGCGGCGGCAGACTTTGCCTGGAGGCCGACTTGTAATCCGTCTTGCCCACGTCCATCAAATCGGACACAGTGCTGCAGCCTGACAGCAATAAAGCCATCACGGGTACGATCAAGCGAGCGGTTTTCATCCTGCTTTTCCTTCGACGACGCGCAAGCCGCTGTTGGTTGTTATTCCGGCCTCGCGCATGGCCTCTCTGACGGTTTCATGGTACTGGGCCGCAAGTGGTGTCATCGGCAGGCGCAGCCCGGGGCCGATCAGGCCCATCTGCGCCATGGCCCACTTCACCGGTATGGGGTTGGCTTCGACAAACAGCTTCTGATGCAGAGGCAGCAGACGATTGTTGATTGCGCGCGCTCGGACTACCTCTCCGGACAGCGCCGCGGCGCACAGCTCATGCATCAGCCGGGGAGCAACATTGGCGGTGACTGAAATGACCCCATGGCCGCCCAGCAGCAGCAGCGCGAGGGCGCTGGCATCGTCGCCGCTGTAGACAGCAAAATCTTTCGGGGCGCGACGCAGCAGATCGCTGCACCGTTCCATGTTCGCGGTTGCATCCTTGATGCCGACGATGTTGGGCAGGGCAGCCAGCCGCAGCACCGTGTCGTTGGAAATATCCGCAACAGTGCGGCCAGGGACGTTATACAGAATGGTCGGAATGGGCACCTGTGCCACAGCGCTGAAATGCTGATACAGGCCTTCCTGGGAAGGCTTGTTGTAGTAGGGAACCACCGACAGGCAGGCCGCCGCCCCCGCGCTTTTCGCCGACTCGGTCAGCTCCACCGCTTCCGCAGTGGCGTTGGCACCGGTGCCGGCAATGACCGGCACGCGCCCGCCGGCAAATTCAACAGCCCGGCGTATCAAGTCCTTGTGCTCGTCGAAATCGACCGTCGGCGACTCACCGGTGGTTCCGACCACGACGATGCCATCGGTGCCTTGGGCGACGTGAAAATCGATGAGCTCACGAAAGCGGGCGAAGTCCAGGCGCCCGTCATCCAGCATGGGCGTGGCTATGGCAACGAGGCTTCCGGTCAGCATGGGTGGCAGGTCCAGATCATGGCAGGCATTTTAGCCCAAAAGATTGGGCCTCCCCGCAATTGCCGATACTGCCGATTGTGTTGCTCGGGCTGCCCGCCCCATGCCGTTTTCAGGCGGCCAGCGGCCGGACCGGACCCGGCACAACCCTCAGATGCATAACCTGAAATCGGCCAGGGACAAGACCATGCTGGGCGACAAATAGGCAGCATAGGCCAGCGCGATCACTGCCATCACACCGGTCGCAGCCAAGATTGCAGTCCATTTTTGCGTGAATTGCATGATTGGCTGCGATTATAGCCGCCACGGCGCCGGAGCGTCCCAGACCCGCGACCGGGCTGGGGATATAATTCGCCGCGTCGCCTGCCACGCCCCCGTAGCTCAGTGGATAGAGCACCTTCCTCCTAAGAAGGGGGTCACACGTTCGATTCGTGTCGGGGGCGCCATTCAAGTCAAGGGCTTACGGCAATGCAGGCATCTTCTGTTCCACGCCCGCTGTCTCGCACCATCGCGCTGCTGCGCCGGGCAATCATCCCCGGAGTATTGCTCGTGGTGGTGGCCCTTCTCGCCTATCGCGTATTCGATCTGACCGAGCTTCTGAGGTTGGCCGAAGGCGGAGTTCATTCAGCCGGCGGCATGGACCGGTGCGATCAGATCAAACCCTCGGCATTGGCGAAAAAGTACCTGGAAAACCTCCACGGCGTCGAGATCGGCGCATCCACACAAAACTCGTTCCGCTTGAAAAGGTCGATCAACGTCGATTTTTCAGACGAGCAAGGCGGCTTGTGGCAAGCCAAATCCTGTCCGCCGGCAGTCGTGAACATCGTCGCCAACGGCGATGACCTGCCTTTCAAGGACGGCACCCTGGACTATGTGCTGTCATCGCATGTCATCGAGCATTTCTTCGACCCGGTAAAGGCCTTGCGCGAGTGGCATCGCGTCATCAAGCCCGGTGGTTACATCTACATCGTCGCACCGCACCGGGACAGGACGTTTGACAGCCAAAGGGAAGTGACGCCGGTTGCAGAGCTGCTCGATCGGTCGACCGGAAAAATCGGCATAGCGAACTACGCATGGCCCCACGACAAGGACGCTGCGGAAAAGGCCGGCAGGGAAAAACTCGGCCCATCCTACCAGTTGATGCCCCATCTGCTGGTCAGGGACAAATCCGCTACCCACCTGGACAAGGGCTGGAAGTATTACGACCAGGATGATCACCATCACTGGTCGGTGTGGAGAACCGGTGATTTTGTCGAACTGGTCAAACAACTGGGCTTCAACCTAGTCGAGGTTCAGGATGTTGACGACAAGGCCGGCAATGGGTTCACCATCGTCATCAGGAAATAGCAAACTCAAAATCAGGAGGATGGGAATGACCAGCAAGCAAGCCGTCATCAAAGCCGTCGATTTCTTCGTGCCGCATATCTCCCGGGTCCGTGCCAACGCCGGACAACTGGTCGGCCTGCATGTGCGACAGCGCGCTGCCTCCGGGGCCAAGCGCGGTCCCGGCAAGGGCCGTGTGGTGCTATTCGTGCATGGCGGCAACGTGCCGGTAGTGCCGGCCTTCGACCTGGACTACAAGGACTACAGTTGGATGGTCTTTCTTGCCCGCGCCGGGTTCAATGTCTACGGCATGGATCTGAGCGGCTATGGCTCCTCTCCCCGGCCCATGATGGATGATCCGGCCAATGTCAGCCCCGATTGCCAGGAGATCCTCATACCCTCCCAGCTCAAGGCTCCCTGCGCTCCCAATTATCCGTTCCAATCGCACACCATTCGCAGCGACTGGGCCGAGATCGACACCGTGGTCGACCACCTGCGACGCATCAACCGGGTCAGGAAAGTGTCGCTGGTCGGCTGGTCGGCGGGCGGCCCGCGCGCCGGCGGCTATGCCTCTTTGCATCCGGACAAGGTCGATCGCGTGGTGCTGTTCGCGCCGTCCGAGCCCAATGCCGATCTGGGAACCATCCCCGATCAGCCCGGTCCCGGTGCGCCAACCAATCTGCAGACTCGGGAAGATCTGGAGAAAAGACGCTGGGACCCCAGCATCGGACGACCGGGGCAGGTGGCGCCTGGCATACGCAACGTCATCTGGAAGGAGATCACCCGCTGGGACCCCATAGGCGCGAGCTGGGGACCACCCGGAGGCGTCATGCGCGCACCGGTACGCACGCGCTCGGGCTGGACTCCGGCCATGGCGGCGAAGGTCAAGGCACCCGTGTTGATCATCACCGGCGATCTGGACCGTCCCGAGGCACGCAGGCAGGCATACGATCGCCTCAAGACCAGGAACAAGGCCTACGTTCTGGTTGAATCTGCCTCGCACTTCATGGGCTGGGAGAAGCAGCGCCACGTCCTACACGCCGCTTCGCTGGAATGGCTGGCACAAGGACGGATCAACGGACAGGCGCGCGGCAGTTTCAAGGCCGACTGGAAGGGCCGCTACTCTCCCGGATAAATCCCTGGATCGCCTGACAGAATTACCGTCAGGTGCCCTGCAGCAGGGGAGTTTGAGGGGAATGTCCCCTCAATTTTTAGGCACTCTGGTCAGACGCCGCCGGGCCAGGTGACCATGACCAGCCGCGACAGCATTGCGGCAGCCTGACCGCGCAGGCTGGCATGCACTTGCGCCGACAACCCCGTCGGTTCCGGATTGATTTCCACCACCATGGCGCCCGCCTGCACGGCCAGCAAGGGCAGTTCCGCCGCGGGGTTGGTCGCACCGGCCGTGCCGACGGCGAAGAACACCTCAGCGGCGGTGGTGGCCTGCAGCGCGGCATCCAGGGCCGGATCGGGCAGGCCTTCGCCGAACCATACGACATCCGGGCGCAGCGGGGCGCCGCAGCGCGAGCATCGCGGCGGGCTTTCCTCGTCGCCCTCGGCAGGCTCCATGACGATGTTTTCCTCAAGGCATTTGCTGCGCAGGAGGTTGCCGTGGAGTTCAAGAAGCTTGCGACTTCCCGCCCGGGCATGCAGCCCGTCGATGTTCTGCGTGATGAGCACCAGTTTCGGCACCAGCGCTTCCATGCGCGCAAGGGCGATATGCCCGGCATTGGGCTGCACAGCCATGGCGGCCCTGCGCCGCCATGCATACCAGTCCCAGACCAGCTTGGGGTCTTTCCGGAACGCAGCCGCATTGGCCAGATCCTGCGGGCGAAATCGCGACCAAAGCCCATCCTGGGGATCACGAAAAGCGGGCAGCCCGTTCTCGGCGGAAATTCCCGCGCCGGTGAGCACGGTCACACGCTCTGCCTTGCGCAGGGCCTGGATCAGTTCAGGAGGAAATTGCTGAGACATGTCTGATAATAATTACCCTGCTCAATCAAGCGTAAAAGCAATTATATATTGATATTGATAATTATTTCCGGAAAAACTATTGCAGCTGACGCAGACGCTGATCGACATAGGCAAGCAGGTCGCCATTCAGTCTGCCGGTGGCGCGGGCGCGCCGGAATGACTCCAGCGCCTCTTTGCGCCGCTCCGAGGCTTCCTGGGAGATGCCCAGTCCCACCCACCACACTGCCGACTGCGGAGACAACCGCAATGCCGTCTGGTATTCATCTATTGCCTCCCGGTGTTGCCCCATGCGCTGGTGCAACGCCGCGGCAAATCCATGGTAGTCCGCCTTGGTGCCGGCGGCAGGCGCATATTTCTGCAGCACCGCAAGCGCGCCGGAAATATCCTGCCTGTCCACCAGGATGCGTGCGAGCAGCATGGCAAAATCGCTGTTGGACGGATGCAGATTGAGACCTTCCTGCAACACCGCGACCGCCTCGTCCATGCGTCGTTGCTCGACCAGCAGCGCCACCAGCGTCTGTCGGGCCGGTTCATGGCGGGAATCGAGTGCCAAGGCATTGCGCAATACGTCCATGCTCTCGGAGACCCTGCCCTGATTGACCAGTGATACGGCGCGCCGGTATTCACCCTCGGCCTGATCACGCACTGTTGCCGGTACACGTTTATCAATGCTGGGATTGTCTGGAGCGACTGCGGGTGACCCGAGCCTGGTTTGAGGTGCAGGCAGCAGGCGTTCAACCGGTGGACTCACTGATCTTACCGAAACAGCCGGTCTGGCTCGTACTGGAATGGGCGTCGTGATTTCCGTGGCCAGCTTGAGCATGTCCACGCCCATACGCGTGGTGGGAGCCACTGAAGACGACGCAGGAGAAGACATGCCTGGAGATGATGCAGACCGTTCATCCGCCTGCTGGTCGCTGGGTAGCGACGCAATCCCATCCCGCACCGCCGGGCTGCTCCGGCCGGCCGGCGACGTGGGAAAAGGACGCAGTGCCACTTCGTTGACGACGCTGCGCGGACTCAACTGCCACATTACCCAGGCCAGCCAGGCAATCGCCACCACCAGGATTCCGGCGATGACCCACCAGAACATATCCGAGCCAACGCGTGCATCTTTGACCGGACGAAGTGATTGCGTAAGCGGCGGTGCCCGCATCGATGACGCCGAAGTTGTTTCGGCCTGCGCATGACGCTTGTCCAGTTCGCGCAGCATCTTGTTGATCAGGCTCATGTTCGGGCAATCAGGTTTTCATACGCTGGCGAGCAATAGCCAGCCTGTCGTGGTACAGGCCGCACAGATCAGGCATGCCCAGATCCATGCACGACGCCATTCGGTGGCCGCGGGAGTGTCCCCTATCGCCGCCCGGACATGTCTCCATGCCGCACGCCGCCGGCCTTCGCCAAAGGCCAGCATCAGCGACTTGTTGGCGAGAATATTGATGAGCCGCGGCACACCGCGGCTGGCCCGATGAATCGATCTCACCGCCGCGGCACTGAACACTGTGTCGCCGGTATACCCGGCTATCGCCATTCTGTGGGCAAGATAATGACCGACTTCGGAGCGCGTCAGGGTTCCCAGGTGATGCTGGAAAGTGATGCGCTGGCGAAGCTGGCGAATGGACTCCTGCTCCAGCTTTTTATCCAGTTCCGGTTGACCGAACAGCACCACCTGAACCAGTTTGCGCTTCTCAGTTTCCAGATTGGTCAGCAATCGCAGCGTTTCAAGGGACTCGATGGGCATGGCCTGGGTCTCGTCCAGACAGACGATGACTCGCTTCTTCTGCCGCGCAAAGTTCAGCAGCGCAAGATTCAGCGCCTTGAGCAAATGGTGCTGGTCCAGTCCATCGTCGACCTTGAGGCCCAGTTCATCCGCCAGAGCCAGCAGCAGAGTGCGAGGCTCGAGGTTGGGGTTGGGGATATACGCACTGACCCAGCCAGCATCCAGCGTGGTAAGCAGCTTGCGGCACAGCAGGGTCTTGCCTGTTCCCACCTCGCCGGTAATCTTGATGAAGCCTTCCCCATTGGAGACCGCCACCAAAAGGGTGTTGAGCGCCTCCTGTATGGAGGGACAGGCAAAAAAGAAACTGGTATCCGGCGTGATGCCGAATGGCGGCTCACGCAAGTTGAAGTGTCTAAGGTAGATCACCTGCTCCCCGCCCCGCTGGTGGCGTTTTCGCCATAACTCTGCAAACGTTCACGGGCTTCCTGAAGGTTGCGTTCCCAATTGCGATCACCCTGAATGACTGTCGGCTTGACCAGAATCACCAGTTCCTTCTTCACCGTGCTGCTGGTGCGATGCCCGGACAGCACGCTCCCGCTGGCAACATCCCTGGAGCCAGGCGTGCCGGATCTGTCGGCTTCCAGGCTGATCTGCATGAGACCTCCCAGGGCGACAATATTGCCGTCCTGAACACGCACTATGGTGTCGGTTTCGTTGATGGTGGTCTTGGCGATGGAAAGATTTTGCTGTCCCAGTGCCCCGCCAAAATTGAAAGCCAGACTGCCGTTGTCCACTCTGCTGACCAGAGGGTGGATATGCAGCAGGATATTGCCCTCCTCATCGATCTGCGGAGTGATGTCCAGGGAAACACCTGAAAAATAGGGAGCCAGCGTCGGGGAAAAGCTGACGCCGGTCTGCGCGCCCGTGGCCGGATTGACAACGGGTGTGGCCTGAACCTGGCTGATGTAGTTCTGGTCCAGTCCCACTTTCAGGACAGCCTTCTGGTTGTTGACGGTGGCGACGCGTGGGCTGGACAACACCTGAACCGTGCCCTGCGACTCCAGGAAGTGGAGCAGCGGGGCAAAATCGGTCGTCTGGAAAGCCAGGCCCGGCGTGGCAGAACCGGACGCGCGGGAAGCCGCAGCCAAGCCGACTCCAGCAATTGAAGAAGGCACAGGTCCGTTGCTGCTTTTGCTGCCGGGCACTTTCGACCAGTTGACACCGGACTGCGTTCCTTCGCTCAGTGTCACTTCGATGATTTTTGCTTCGAGCATCACCTGTCGCTCGACCGACAGGCGCAATGCCCTGAGATAGCGGTCGACTGATCGCAATTCATCGGGCATTGCGCGCACAATCACCACGCCGCTTTGGGAGTTCACAACAACATTGCGACCTTCTACTGACCCCACCAGCGCCAGCAATGTGGCAGACAGTTCTGCCCAAAAGTCACTTTGAGTCCTCATGGAAACCGTTGATGCGACTGTCTGGGTGGTCACGGCTGGACTGCCAGCACCCGTATTGGTGGACGTGATAGCAGAGGACGGCTGGGCCGTGGCAGCTGCGCCCGAATTGACCGACATGCTGCTCGTGCCAGAGCGTATGCCCACCAGATAATTCACCTGGAACATGCGTGTCTGCATTCCCGCCGCCTGGACGTAGACCCTGGCCCCATCAATGCGGTATTCGTAGCCGTAGACCTCCCTGATAGCCTCGAGCGATTCCGGAACTGTCACGTCCTTCAGGTTGACGGAACTGTCACGTCCTTCAGGTTGACGGAAATAAGGCCTGTCACAGCAGGATGGACGATCAGGCTGTAACGGGTACCCGAAACAATGGACATGAACACCTGCTGAGCCGGCGCACTGTTGACCACCAGATCAAAACGCTGCTCGACCGGAACAATCCCGATCCTGGGCATTTCCGCACGCAAAGGTGGCAGCAACGCGTCACTGACCGACGCCGATTGCTGCGGTGGGACTGCTTCAACGCCCCCCTTGATTGACGCCAGGATCTGTGAGTCGACCGCAGCATTGATTGCGGGCAGCGTCTGCGGTGAGACAAGCGTGTCCTGAACCGGGGCTTGTCCTGCGCATCCCAGCAGCATGGCAAGAGCGAGCAACAGGATATTCTTCAATTTGTCGCCTCCCGCCCGGTGGGTGCCGCAGTCGTTGTACCCGACCCAGCGTTGGTGATGCGTTTCTCCACGCGAGCATACAGATTGAGCCGTTTCGTCTGGCCACCAGCCCGCATGATGAGTTGCGAATCGGAGATGCCCGTGACAGTACCTGCGCCAAGCCTGCCCCCCAGTTGCGCGGTCTGTCCATTCATCGTGACCTGCTTGCGCGTGCTTGAAAGAACAATGATCTCTCCACCGCCTGCGGCCAGGTTGTGGCGGACAGATTGGTCACCTGCGGAGCCGCGGAATTCCACCGGAACTGCCGCAGAATCATTCAGCGCATGTGCCGAAGGCTCCCTGACCACGATCATCGCCGCCACCATGAGAATCAAACCCAGCTTCACTTTTCGCAGCCGCCGATGCAGTTGCGGAATTCTGGTGGTATCAAAATCGAAGTCCACAACCAGCCTTCCAGGTTGCTTGCATGGTTTATTCAGAAACCAAAGCAAAGCTCACCCCCAGTTGTAAATTCACATCAAATTATAGCAATAAGCGATTGTAAAAAAAGGGTTATTTTAAGACGTTATCATCAAATTCGGCACTTCGTGTGCCACGGCATCAATTTCCCCCGGGAAAACCTTACGGCACACCAGGCTTGAACATGACCAGGCACTCTCAACCCCACGAAAATCAGATCCCGGTTGATCTTAATGCCCGCACGAATTGATACCCATCCCAGTGGACGACTCGTGATCATGCAGGATATTCAAGATTCCCAGCTAATCAGCCTTGACGAGAACAAGAACTCCTGTGGGGGATCGCAAACTTGGTTCGGATATCATAGGCATTGCCAAGCTCCATTGAACACCATGAACTTCTGCTCCAACTGCGGCAACAAAGTGGCAACCCGCATTCCGTCCGGTGACGACAAGCCGCGCCATGTCTGCGATGACTGCGGAACCATCCACTACCGCAATCCGCTAATGGTGATAGGAGCGATCGCGGAATGGGAAGACAAGATCCTGCTGTGCAAGCGGGCCATTGAGCCCCGGTTGGGATACTGGACGCTCCCCGCCGGTTTCATGGAGCTGGGCGAAAGCGCCGGGCAGGCGGCAATCCGGGAGACCCTGGAGGAGGCCAATGCACGTGTCGAGCTGACCGGTCTTTACACCATGCTTTCCGTGCCGCACGTCAATCAGGTGCACATCTTCTTCCGGGCCCGGTTGCTGGACCTGGATTTCGGGCCTGGAATGGAAAGCCTTGAGGTGGCCTTGTTTGAAGAAAAGGACATCCCTTGGGAAAGCCTGTCCTTCCGCACTGTCACCACAACACTGCGGCACTACTTTGTGGATCGTGGGCAGGGCCAGTTCCCGGTTCACACCGAGGACATCCACCCGCCGCCCCGCCCTTCGAGGAGTTGAGCGCGGGACGGCAGCCTTGGACTCAACGTTCCGGGGTCGCGGAGATGCGGTGCACCGACAGGTCTGCGCCTCTGAATTCCTCTTCTTCGTCCATGCGTATGCCCACTATGGCCTTGATCAGCCCATAAATAATCAGGCCACCCAGCAGCCCCACGGCAATGCCCAGGGCTGTACCGGCCAGTTGCGACATGAAGGAGACGCCGCCCATGCCTCCGAGCGCCTTGGACCCGAAGATCCCCGCGGCTATGCCTCCCCAGGCGCCGCACAGCCCGTGCAGCGGCCACACCCCCAGCACGTCGTCGATGCGCCAGCGATTCTGGGTCAATGTGAACATGTAGACGAAGATGAATCCGGCACCCACACCGACGAACAGGGCACCCAGCGGATGCATGACATCGGAACCGGCGCAAACCGCAACCAGCCCCGCCAGCGGACCGTTGTGCACGAAGCCGGGGTCATTGCGCCCGGCAACCAGCGCAGCCAGCGTCCCGCCTACCATGGCCATCAGCGAATTCATGGCAACCAGGCCGCTGATCTTGTCCACAGCCTGAGCCGACATGACGTTGAATCCAAACCAGCCTACGGCCAGAATCCAGGCCCCCAATGCCAGAAAAGGGATGCTGGACGGCGGATGCGCCATCATCGCCTTGCCGTCCTTGGAGTAACGCCCGCTGCGCGCGCCCAGCAACAGAACCGCGGCCAGACCTATCCATCCGCCCACGGCGTGCACCACCACCGACCCTGCAAAGTCATGGAACTCCTCGCCAAATGCAGACTTGATCCACGCCTGCACCCCGTATTGCTGATTCCAGGCAATACCCTCGAAGAATGGGTAGACAAAAGCAACAATACAGAACGAGGCCACCAGTTGCGGCCAGAAACGAGCCCTCTCGGCGATGCCACCCGACACGATAGCCGGCACGGCGGCGGCAAAAGTCAGCAGGAAGAAAAATTTGACCAGGTCATAGCCGTTGCGCTGGGCCAGAGTTTCCGCGCTGGCGAAAAAACCCGTGCCATAGGCAAGCGCATAGCCGATAAAAAAATAGGCCAGGGTGGAAGCCGAAAAATCAGTCAGTATCTTGACCAACGCATTGACTTGATTCTTCGACCGGACCGTTCCCAGTTCCAGAAATGCGAACCCAGCATGCATCGCCAGCACCATGATGGCGCCCAGTAGCAAAAACAGCGTATCCGTGCCCGTTTTCAGGGTTTCCATTGCTCCTCCTCGTCAATTATTGTGCGTTTCTGGAATGACATGCACCAACGTTGTGCAATGATAAGTGCTGGAATGCTCCCGGGCAATCAGAGTAGAAGGTTTTGCACCAAAATATCTCCAATGCTCCCCATTCAGCGCGCCTGTTTCCGATTTCAATATTCCACGCAGCTCGCATAGGCCATCTGCCCATATGTCCATCAAGATCCCCTGGCTGGGTAGGGAAATCACGTTTCCTCCGGTTGCATCGGCACTGGACTCCCCCAATGGCTTGCTGGCCGCCGGTGGCGACCTGACTCCTCAGCGCTTGCTTGCGGCATACAGCCAAGGCATCTTTCCCTGGCCGGAAATGAACCCATACTGTGGTGGAGTCCGGACCCACGCACAGTGTTGTTCCCGGCGGAATTGAAGATCTCCCGCTCGCTGGCGAAAACCTTGCG
>CAXNIK010000059.1:0-13350 GCA_964202115.1 Burkholderiales bacterium | reverse complement strand
CCTGACATGAATTTCCGCAGCAGGACCAAGGACGATCCGGAAATCAATCTGATTCCGCTGATCGACGTGCTGCTGGTCATTATCATCTTCCTGATGCTGACCACGACCTATTCCCGTTTCGCCGAACTGCAGATCCAGCTGCCTACCGCCGAAGCCGAGAAACAGCTGGAGCGGCCCAATGAAATCAGCATCGTGGTCAGTGCCGGTGGCCAGTACCTGGTGAACCGCCGCGCCGTGGCCTTTCGCGACGTGCCCACCCTTGCCGCCGAACTGCGCAGTGCCGGTTCTGGCATGAAGGATCCGGTTGTGGTCATCAACGCCGACAACAATGCCACGCACCAGTCGGTGATCCGCATCATGGATGCGGCGCGCCAGGCAGGCTACGGTCAGATCGCCTTCGCGGTCGAGCAGACCTCCCGATAGTCCAGAGCTGAGCGGCTGCCTCGGCCGAAGAACATGCCCTCTGGCCGCGCCTGCGCAGAACGTCATTGGTACCGGGAGCAGCCCGGTTTTCTATCCATGCTGCTGTTTCCGGCCGCGGCCCTGTTCGGCATGATTGTGGCCTTGCGGCGCTGGTGCTATCGCCGCGGCCTGTTGCCAACCCACCGCCTGGCGGTGCCGGTCCTGATCATAGGCAATCTCACTGTCGGCGGGACCGGCAAGACGCCGCTGGTGCTGTGGGCCGCAGGGCTCCTGCAAGCCTCGGGCCGCAGGCCGGGAATCATCCTGCGTGGCTATGGCGGGAGCAGCGCGGCGCCCCGGCCGGTATCGTCAGGCGAGGATGCGCTCCTGGTCGGCGACGAAGCCTTGCTGCTCGCGGCAAGCTCGCACTGCCCGGTGTGGACCGGTCGTGATCGCGTTGCGGCAGCTCGGGCTCTGCTTGCGGCGCATCCGGAATGCGATGTTCTCATCAGCGACGATGGCTTGCAGCACTACCGCCTGGCTCGGGATATTGAGATCGCGGTCGAGGACGAACGCGGCCATGGCAATGGCTTGCTGCTCCCCGCCGGTCCTTTGCGCGAACCTTCGCAACGTTCTGTAGACGCCACCGTGCTCAACAGCGCTCGTGAAGCCGGCAGCCTGCCGCGGACGGGGCCGGTATTTCGCATGCAGGTGCAGCCTGCCGGCTTCGAGCGGCTGGACGGCAGTCCGGTGGCAGTTGCAAGCCTTGCCGGAAGGCGCCTGCATGCCGTGGCCGGTATAGGCAATCCGCAGCGTTTTTTCGACACGCTGTCATCCCTGGGCCTGCAGTTTCAGGCGCATGCCTTCCCCGACCATCATGCTTATTCCGAGACCGAACTCGACTTTGCCGATTGTGATGCAGTGCTGATGACGGAAAAGGATGCGGTAAAATGTACACGTTTTGCGCGCAGGGATTTCATCATGCTGCGCGTGGCGGCCGTCCCCGATTCTGCCTTCGCCGAATTTCTGCTGAAAGCCCTCAATGGATTCCAGACTGCTTGATATTCTCGTCTGCCCGGTGTGCAAAGGGCCCTTGCTGTATCGCAAGGCCGAAGCGGAACTGCTGTGCCGTGGTGACCGGCTTGCCTTTTCCATCAAGGACGATATCCCGGTGATGCTGGAGGACCAGGCGCGCAAGCTCGATCCGACGGAAGAGATCGGCTAGGCAGATCCTGAATGCGCCGCAAGGTGCCCTTCGTCGTAGTCATCCCCGCGCGATACGCATCCACGCGCCTGCCCGGCAAGCCGTTGCTGGACATCGCCGGCAAGCCCATGGTGGTGCGTGTGGCGCAAAGGGCCAGAGCCAGCGGCGCCAGCGCCGTCCATGTAGCCACCGATCATCCGGAGATCATGGCCGCCTGCCAGGCCCATGGCATCGCGGCCATCATGACCCGTGGCGACCACCCGTCCGGCACCGATCGACTTGCCGAGGTCGCGAGAAAGCTCAAACTCGCACGCGACGCCATCATCGTCAATGTGCAGGGCGATGAGCCCCTGATAGCGCCCTCCCTCATCCGCGCCGTGGCCGAGCTGCTGCACAAGGACAGGCAGGCCGCCGTGGCCACGGCCTGCTGCCCCGTTCGCGATACGGAAGAAATGTTCAATCCCAATGCCGTCAAGGTGGTGCTGGCCCGCGACGGAAGTGCCCTGTATTTCAGCCGCGCCGCCATCCCCTGGGATCGAACCGCCTTTGGCAAGGACCGCATGCCCGGGAAGC
Organism: Burkholderiales bacterium; assembly: GCA_964202115.1. GTDB lineage: Bacteria > Pseudomonadota > Gammaproteobacteria > Burkholderiales > SG8-39 > CAIYPG01. Next base: position 11,171 of record CAXNIK010000059.1, on the reverse strand, counting down.
TGCCCCGCCATCTTGCCTGTCACAGGCACATTGGAATCTACGCCTACAGAGCCTCTTTCCTGTCCTGTTACGCCAGCCTGAAGCCCTCGCCCCTTGAGCAGGCCGAAGCGCTGGAGCAACTGCGCGTGCTGTGGCACGGATACCGAATTGCCGTGGCGGTGCGCAAGGATGCGCCCGTCGCCGGTGTCGACACGATCGAGGATCTCAAGCGGGTGCGTTCGGTGCTGGGAGCGAGCAGCAGCGCAAAAATTGACCGCTCGCGTAAAGCACGTTAAGTTCCCGGTATCCTTGCAGGCTTGCCTGGATATCGTCGGCTCAGGTGTTCGCTTATGCATTCCTGTGTTCATTTGAGCTTCGATTGCCGGACCTAGTAAAACAAAATCACAAATCGGAATCCAATATGAGACTGATACTCTTAGGCGCGCCCGGCGCAGGCAAAGGCACACAAGCCACCTTCATCAAGGAGCGCCTCGGCATTCCGCAGATTTCCACCGGCGACATGCTGCGCGCCGCGGTCAAGGCCGGCACGCCGCTGGGCCTGGCCGCGAAGAAGGTGATGGATTCCGGCGCCCTGGTCTCCGACGACATCATCATCGGTCTGGTGAAGGAGCGACTGAAGGAGCAGGACTGCAAGAACGGCTACCTGTTCGACGGTTTCCCGCGCACCATCCCGCAGGCCGAGGCAATGCGCAATTCCGGTGTCGATCTTGACTATGTGCTCGAGATTGATGTTGAGGACGCGGAAATCATCCAGCGCATGAGCGGTCGCCGCTGGCATCCCGGGTCGGGCCGCACCTATCACGTCACGTTCAACCCGCCGAAGGTGGAGGGCAAGGACGACGCCACCGGCGAGCCTCTGATCCAGCGCGATGACGACAAGGAAGAGACCGTGCGCAAACGTCTCGAGATCTACCATGCCCAGACCAAGCAACTGGTCGACTATTACAGCCAGTGGGCGAAGAAGGGGGACGCACGTGCTCCGAAGTACCGCAAGATAGCCGGGGTTGGCGGCGTCAACGACATCCGCGACCGGGCCTTTGCGGCGCTGGGCGTCAAATAGCTGACCCTATCCGAACAAACAGCATTCCTGCCATGAAACAGATAACCCTGACCCAATATCTGATCGAACTGCAGCGCGAAAAGGGCTGTGTCTCAGCCGAACTGCGCCTCTTGATCGAAGTGGTGGCGCGCGCCTGCAAGCGTATCAGCCATGCCGTGTCCAAGGGCGCGCTGGGTGGCGTGCTGGGAGGGGCCGGCACTGACAACATCCAGGGCGAGGCGCAGAAGAAGCTCGATGTCATCGCCAATGAGGTGCTGGTCGAGGCGAACGAATGGGGCGGGCACCTCGCCGCGCTGGCCTCCGAGGAAATGGAGCATCCGCACCAGATTCCCAGCCGTTATCCGCGCGGCGAGTTCCTGCTGCTCATGGATCCGCTGGATGGCTCCTCCAATATTGATGTCAACGTGTCGATAGGCACGATCTTTTCGGTATTGCGCTGTCCCGAGGGCGTGGATCCGGACGAAAAGGCCTTCCTGCAGCCGGGCTCGAAGCAGGTGACGGCAGGATTCGCCGTGTATGGCCCGCAGACCGTGCTGGTGTTGACCGTGGGTTGCGGCGTGGCGGCCTTCACCCTGGACCGCGAACTGGGCAGCTTCGTCATGACCCAGCCGGATATCAAACTGCCGGCGGACACCCAGGAATTCGCCATCAACATGTCCAACATGCGCAACTGGCATCCGCCGGTGAAGCGCTACATCGACGAATGCCTGGCCGGCAAGGAGGGCGTGCGCGGCAAGGACTTCAACATGCGCTGGGTGGCTTCCATGGTGGCCGATGTATTCCGCATCCTCACCCGCGGCGGCATCTTCATGTATCCCAAGGATGCCAGGCACGTGGGCGGGCGCCTGCGCCTCATGTACGAAGCCAACCCCATGGCCTTCATTGTGGAGCAGGCCGGCGGGGCGGCCACCGACGGGGCCACACGCATCCTGGACATACAGCCCACCGCGCTGCACGAGCGCGTGGGAGTGGTCCTGGGGGCCAGGAACGAGGTGGAGAGGGTGGCACAGTACCATTCGCAAACGGCCTAGGCAGTCTGCCCAGCCCCGGTTTTCGCCGCTGTTTGTCTAGAGGTTGCCGCGTTTCGATATAATTCAAGGTTTTACGCAACCCCAGCAACCCCGCCATCAGGCATGAGCGGGGCCATCTCAGTGGAGGCTTTATGTCAGCAGGACTTTTGTTCGCGCTTATCTGCGCGGTAGCCGCAATTTTGTACGGCGTCTGGCAGATCAAATGGATTCTTGCCCAGCCCACTGGCAATGATCGCATGCGCGAAATTGCCGCCGCGATCCAGGCTGGCGCGAATGCCTACCTCAACCGGCAATACAGGACCATCGCCATCGTCGGCGTGATTCTGTTTGTGGTCCTGTGGATCTTCCTCAAAGGCCCGACCGCCATAGGATTCCTGATTGGCGCCATCCTGTCCGGCGCCACCGGCTACATCGGCATGAACGTGTCGGTGCGCTCCAACGTGCGCACCGCGCAGGCCGCCACCATCGGCCTCAACGAAGCCCTCAAGGTTGCCTTCCGCGGCGGCGCCATCACCGGCCTGCTGGTGGTCGGACTCGCGTTGCTCGGCGTTGTCCTGTTCTACGCCTACCTGGTTTCGGCCAGTACGCCGGAAGCCAAGCTGGCCGACGTCATCAAGCCGCTGATCGGATTTGCTTTCGGTGGCTCGCTGATTTCCATCTTCGCGCGTCTGGGCGGCGGCATTTTCACCAAGGGCGCTGACGTTGGCGCAGATCTGGTGGGTAAAGTTGAAGCCGGCATTCCGGAAGATGACCCGCGCAACCCCGCGGTGATCGCCGACAACGTGGGCGACAACGTCGGCGACTGCGCCGGCATGGCCGCCGACCTGTTCGAGACCTATGCAGTGACCCTGATCGCCACCATGGTGCTGGGCGCGCTGGTGGTGCAGTCCAACACGGATGCGGCGCTGGTCTACCCGCTGGCCATCGGCGGCTTTGCCATCATCGCCTCCATCGTCGGCTGCCTGTTCGTCAAGGCCTCGCCCGGCGGCAAGATCATGAACGCGCTGTATCGCGGCCTGATGGTCGCCGGCGGCATGGCGCTGATCGCCTTCTACCCGATCACCAACTACTTCATGGGCGAAGTGCTCAAGACCGCGACCTTCGAAATCAGCGGCGTGCAGACCTCGATCACCGTCATGCATTTGTATGGCGCGACTGTTATCGGGCTGGTGCTGACCGCGCTGATGGTGGTCATCACCGAGTACTACACCGCCACCGAATACGCGCCGGTGCGGCACGTGGCGCAGGCCTCCACCACCGGCCATGGCACCAACATCATCGCCGGCCTTGGCGTTTCCATGCGCTCCTGCGCCTGGCCCGTCGTTTCGGTTTGCGCCGCCATCTATTTCTCCTACAGCCTGGCCGGACTCTACGGCATCGCCATTGCCGCGACTTCCATGCTGTCCATGACCGGCATCATCGTGGCGCTGGATGCCTACGGCCCCATCACCGACAACGCCGGCGGCATTGCCGAAATGTCCGGACTGCCGGAGTCGGTGCGCGCCATTACCGATCCGCTGGATGCCGTGGGCAACACCACCAAGGCGGTGACCAAGGGCTACGCGATTGGTTCGGCCGGCCTGGCCGCACTGGTGCTGTTTGCTGATTACACCCACGCCCTGGAAGCCGCAGGACAGGTGCTGAGGTTCGATCTTTCCGATCACGAGGTCGTGATTGGTCTCTTGCTTGGCGGGTTGATTCCTTACCTGTTCGGTGCCATGGCCATGGAGGCCGTTGGTCGTGCCGCTGGTTCGGTGGTCGTCGAAGTGCGCCGCCAGTTCAAGGAAATCCCCGGTATCATGGAAGGCACGGCCAAGCCTGAATACGGCACGGCGGTGGACATGCTGACCAAGGCGGCGATCAAGGAAATGATTATTCCTTCCCTGTTGCCTGTGCTGGTGCCGGTTGTTGTGGGTCTGGTGCTGGGGCCCAAGGCATTGGGTGGCCTGCTCATGGGCTCCATCGTGACCGGCCTGTTCGTGGCGATTTCCATGACCACCGGTGGTGGTGCCTGGGACAACGCCAAGAAGTACATTGAAGACGGCCATTTCGGCGGCAAGGGTTCCGAGGCGCACAAGGCCGCGGTGACCGGTGACACGGTGGGCGATCCCTACAAGGACACCGCCGGTCCGGCCGTGAACCCCTTGATCAAGATCATCAACATCGTCGCGCTGCTGATCGTTCCCCTGATCGTGTAAGCGTTCCCGTCCAGGGTTTTCCATGAGTTTTCTCAGGAAATGGCTGGGCGGTGGGAAATCAGCGGAGGACTCAGCGCGGGCCATGGCTCGCGCTTTTTCTTTGTGCGATGCCGGCGAGCATGAGGAAGCACTGCAGTTGTGCCAGGAGGTGCTGGACAAGCAGCCGCAACACTCCGGTGCCCTGCATTGCCAAGGGGTGATCGCGCTTCGCCAGGACCGCATTGCCGAGGCAGTGGAACTGCTGCAGCGCTCCCTGGAAGAGGGTAACGCCGATACGCAGGTTCGCTACGACCTGGCCGAAGCCTATCGGCTTGCCCAGAACTGGCAGGACGCGAGCCTGGTCTATCAACGGGTGCTCACGGTCAAACCCGATGTGCTGACCGCCCGTGTTGGCCTGGCCGAGTGCCTGTCATCCCTTGGACAACTGGCTGAGGCGTGCGCGCAGTGCGAGCAGGTGCTGCAGGCTCAGCCCGACGAACGCCGCGCCCTGATGCTGGCAGCCGATCTGGCCTTGCATGATCAGATACCCGCACACGCTGAAAGCGCGTTCCAGGCCGCGGTCGCGGCCGATCCGCACGACGAAGGCCTGCGGCTGGGCATGGCCAAAGTGCTGATTGGTCTGGGAAAGGCGGCGGAAGCGACCCCGCTGTTGCGCAGCCTGCTGGCTGTGGGAGGCGACAACTTTCACTACACCCTGATCAAGCTGATCGAGAGCGCGGTGAAGCAGGGGCTGCCCGACATGAGCGCTCCGCAGCCACCGGCCATCGCCGCCAGCGATTTTCAACGGCCGCTGATCTCCATCATCATCTGCAGCATCAACCCCAGCAACTACGAGGCGATCACCGCGCACTATGCCCAACTGCTGGCCGGCGAGCGGCACGAAATCATCGGCATACACGATGCCAGGTCGCTGTGCGAGGGCTACAACCGCGGCGTGCGCCGCGCCTCTGGCGACATCATCATCTTCTCGCATGACGACATCGAGATCCTCACCCCGGATTTCGCCCTCCGGCTGAAACGCCACCTTGCCAGGCATCACGTGATCGGGGCCTGCGGCACCTCCAGGCTGGTCAACGGCCACTGGATGAGCGCCTGCTGGCCCTACATGCATGGCCTGGTCGCGCATCACTACCCCGATGATTTTCGCGAGCAGGACAAGGCCGGCAAGTACCGCGTGATGGTGCTGGATACCTCGGCTGAGGATGCCTCCGGCCTGATGCAGGCGCTGGATGGCATGTTCATCGCCGCCAGGCGTGAAGTGGTGGAGCGCTGCCCCTTCGACGAGGAGCGCTTTGACGGTTTTCATCTGTACGACCTGGATTTCACGTTTTCGGCCTACCTTGCCGGTTTCGACGTGGCGGTGTTCCGCGACATCACCATGGTCCATTACACCTATGCCAGCGCCCCGGGGTACCTCGACGAATTCGACCGCTATCGCGTCCGCTTCGAGGAGAAATACCGCAAGGAATTTTCTCTGGCCGTGCCCGACGGCAGGCGCTTTGTGCCCGCCCTGTTCGATACCAGGGACGAGGCAGGGCGTTTCTGCCGCGATTTGCTGGCGTTCCGGCGCAGTGCGCTCAGCGCGCCGCCGGCCTGATGGCGCCCGAGTCGGTGCCATGCCCATGAGCATGCTGCGCAAACTGCTGGCAGGGTTGCGGGACGAAACCGGCCAAACCATTGCACGCGCCAACGCCCTGCGCGAAGCGGGCCGCTACGAAGAAGCGCAAAGCCTGTGCCAGACCATCCTTGCAGCCCGGCCTGAGCACGCAGCCGCGCTGCATTGCAGCGGGGTGATTGCGCTGGCGCACGGGCGCGTCGCCGACGCCATCGATCAGCTCGAGCGCTGCGCCCGTGCCAATGGCACCGACCCGCAGGTGCAATACGATCTTGCCGAAGCCTGTCGTCTTGATGGCCGATGGCAGGCCGCTGGCGCTGCCTATCGACGCGTTCTCGCCGCCAGGCCGGACTTCGTGGCCGCACACCTTGGCTTTGCCGATTGTCTGCTGGCACAACAACAGGCAGCCGCAGCCCAGGAGCATTGCGTCCGGGCACTTCAGTCCGAACCTGACAACGCCCGCGCCTTGATGCAGGCGGCCGAACTGGGCCTGCTCGGCCATGAAGTTGTCGGTGCGCAAAGCGCCATACGCTTCGCGCTGGCACGTGACCCAGGCAAGGGCGAATGGCAGCACGCCCTGGCCAAGGTGCTGATCGGGCAGAACCGGCTGCCCGAGGCCGCCCAGGCCTTGAGGGTGGCGCTGGGCAGCTGCGGCGAAGGGGCGCAGCACACCCTGGTGCGTCTGGCGGAAGCTGCAGCGAGGCAGGGCCTGAGGTTGCAGCCTCAGATCGAGACTGTTCTTATCAGCGACGACAGTCAGGACCGGCCGCTGATCTCCGTGATCATCTGCAGCGTGGACGCCGGCAAGTATGCCGCGGTCACGGCGCACTATGCACAGCTATTGGCCGGCGAGCGTTACGAGATCATCGGCCTGCACGATGCCCGCTCGCTGGCCGAGGCCTACAACCGCGGGGCGGTGCGCGCCGCGGGCGACATTGTCATCTTCTCCCATGACGACATCGAGATACTGACGCCGGATTTCGCCACCAGGCTGAAGCGTCACCTGGCGGTGCACGATGTGGTCGGTGCCTGTGGCACATCGAGAATGACCTCGGGCCACTGGATGGGGGCCGGCTGGCCGCACCTGCGCGGGCTGGTGGTTCATCAGTTTCCTGCTTCTGGAACCAATGACGGACCGAATGCCGCTGGCGTTGGAATGTACCGGGCACTGGTATTCGACACCCTGGCCGAGGATGCCAGCGGCGGCTTGCAGGGGCTGGACGGCATGTTCATCGCCGTGCGTCGCTCAGTGCTCGATAACTGCCGATTTGACGAAGAGAGTTTCGACGGCTTCCATCTCTACGACCTGGATTTCACCTACAGCGCCTTTCTTGCCGGACTGGATGTCGCGGTGTTCAGGGACATCAGCATGCTGCACTACACCTCCGGCGACGCGCCCGGCTATCAGGAGGCCTTTGATCGCTACTACCGCCGTTTCGAGGACAAGTATCGCGACCGGCTGCGGCGCCAGCCGCCGCCTGAGCGGCATTGTTTTTCCGCGCTTTTCCAGAACAAGGACCAGGCCTCCCTGTTCTGCCGCGAAGTGTTGGCTTTCAGGCGCAATAGCTCACCCGGTGCTTAGGGTGCGCAGGTCGCCCCCGGCAGGCCCGTTGCTGCCCTTGCCACGGTAAAATCAGCCATCCTCAAGAAGCGCGCGTATGGCCGTCCGCCATCGCCGTCTTCACAGCGCCAGATCATCAAAGGAGAGCATCCATGAGCGCAGTTAGCAACGTCATTCCCAGTAGCACCTATTCCGACGAACAGCGCATGCTGCAAGATGCCGTCACCGACTTCGCCGCGCGCGCCACCAACCTGAAGCGCGTGCGGGCCTTGCGCGGCACCGAGCCAGGTTTCGACAAGAACCTGTGGCTGTCCATTGCCGAGCAGGGCTGGCTGGGCGTGCTCATCCCCGAGCAATACGGCGGGCAGGGCCTGGGTTTTGGCGAAATGCGCGTGGTCATGGAAGGCCTTGGCGGTGCGCTCATCCCCGAGCCGGTGACCGCCTGCGCGGTGCTGGCCAGCCGAGCCCTGCTGCACGGGGACAACGAGGCGCTGAAGCTGAAGCTGCTGCCGCAGATGGCCGCGGGCAAGCTCATCGTGGCGCTGGCCTGGCAGGAGGGCGACACCGGCACCAGCCAGAGCCCGAAGCTCACGGCGACGAAAAGCGGAGCGGGGTTCGTGCTGAACGGCGCCAAGCGCTTCGTCACGCCGGCCTCGGGCGCCGACGGCTATCTCGTCTCGGCCAATGATGGCGCCAGTAAAGGTGGGGCAGGGATCTACTACGTGCCGGCCAACAGCAAGGGCATCTCCACGAAACTGGAGACGCGCGCCGACGGCACCTTCGCCGGCATGATGACCTTCAAGGATGTGGCCGTGGCCGCGGGCGATGTCGCAGCCTCCACCCGGGTCGGCGCCGCCGCGCTGCGCCGCGCCATCGACGAGGCCACCATCATGGCCAGCGTGGAGCTGTATGCCGTGATCTGCAAGGCGCTCACGCTCACCTTCGGCTACATGAGCACCCGCGTGCAGTTCGGCAAGCCCATCGGCAGCTTCCAGGCGCTGCAGCACCGCGCCGTGGACCTGTGGATACAGAAGGAACTGGCCTCGGCCATTGTCGATCACGCCGTGAAGGTGGCCGATGAAACCCGTGACGAAAATGAGGACCCCGAGCGCCTCTCCGAAGTGGCCAGCCGAGTGAAGTCGCGTTGCTCTGACGCCGGTATAGACCTCACCCGCGATTGCATACGCCTGCATGGTGCCATCGGCTTCACCGACGACTACGACGCCGGCCTGCACCTGCAGCGCGCCATCGTGCTGCAGGCCTGGATGGGCAATGGCGCCGAGCACCGCCGCCGCTTCGACGCCACGCGCAAGATGCACGAGGCTGCCGAGGCCGACAGCGCCGCCATCATGGCGAGCATCAAGCCGGCCGACCTGCCGGGCGAGCCCGGCGAGCGCCCGGCGGACACCGACTGGAACGCGCTCAGCGACGAGCAGTTCCGCTTCGAGGCCATCGCCTACTACGAGAAGCACTACCCCAAGCATCAGTTGTTCATGATGAAGCGGCCGCGCAAGCACAACATTCTCGACTACATGAAGACCTGCTACGAGCACGGCTGGCTGGCACCCGCATGGCCGCGCGAGTGGGGCGGCATGGAACTGTCGGCCGCCAAGCAGGTGATCCTGTTCGAGGAGCGCGAGCGCATCGGCGTGTCGCGCTTGCTGGAGCACGGACTTAATCTCCTGGGACCGGCGCTGATGAAGTTTGGCACCGAGGAGCAGAAGCAGAAGTACCTGCCCAAGATCCTGTCGGTGGATTACCTCTTCTGCCAGGGTTATTCCGAACCCAATGCCGGCTCCGACCTGGCCAGCCTGCAGACCAAGGCGGTGCTGGACGGTGATCACTACGTGGTCAACGGCTCCAAGATCTGGACCTCGCTGGCGCAGGATGCCAACCACATGTTCCTGCTGGCGCGCACCGATCCGGAGGCCAAGCGCCAGGCCGGCATCAGCTTCTTCATCCTCGACCTGAAGACGCCCGGCGTCACCATCAAGCCCATCGTCAACATCACCGGCGAGCCCGAGTTCTGCCAGTGCTTCTTCGACAATGTGCGCATCCCCAGGGAGAACATCGTCGGCGGCCTGAACAACGGCTGGACCGTGGCCAAGGGGCTGCTCGGTTTCGAGCGACTGAACAGCGGCAGCCCGCGCCGGCCGCAATACCCGATGAACAAGACGCGCGAAATTGCTGTTGCGCGCGGCCTCTGGGAGGACGCCGAGTTCCGCTCCAAGTACACCAGGCTGGAACTGGACGTGGGCGACCTGGCGTTGCTGTACCAGCGCTACGCCGACGTCATCTCGCGCGGTGAGACCCCGGGCCCGGGCATGTCCATGCTCAAGATCTGGTCTTCGGAGACCACCATGCGCATGAACGCGCTGATGATCGAGATTGCCGGATCTTCCGGCTGCCTGTCGGACGAGAAGGTGGCATTCGAGGCCGGCGATGGCGGCAAGGTCGAGGCCAATATCATGGGCTCGTTCTATATCCTGTTCCCGGCGACCATCGCGGCGGGTGCGAACGACATCCAGCGCAACATCCTCGCCAAGCGTGCGCTGGGTTTGCCCTGAGCGCTTCGCCGACAGCACACAATAAATAAATGGAGAAGGACTCATGAAACTCAAGGCGAATTTTCCGGCCTGCCTGGGCCTGGCATTGGCACTGTGCCAGGCTGGGACTGCGCACGCGCAAAAACTCCCGGACGGCTACCCCAACAAGCCCATCCGCTTCCTGGTGGCGTCCATTCCCGGTGCCGCCAGCGACGTGGTGGTGAGGTTGGTTTCGCCCAGGGTGCAGGAACGATTGGGCGTGCCGCTGGTGATCGAGAATCGCGGCGGTGCCAACGGCATTCCGGCGCTGAACGCAGCCGCTCAGGCCGCCCCGGATGGCTACACCATCCTCAACTCCGGCAACCTGCTGGTGCTCAACGGCGTGACCGGCAAGCTGTCCTACGATATTCGCAAGACCTTCGACCCGGTGGCGCTGCTCACCTCGCAGCCCTATGTGCTGCTGGCGCATCCGGGGCTTCCCGCCTCCAACATCAAGGAGCTGGTCGCCTACGCCAAGTCCAAGCCGGGCGCAGTGAGCTATGGATCCTCCGGGCTGGGTTCGGTCAACCATCTGGGCACGGCGCTGCTCGCCAACCGCACCGGCGTGGACATGGTGCATATTCCTTACAAGGGCAATGCGCAAGCCCTACCCGACCTGCTGGGCGGACGGATACACCTGCTGTTCACCTCGGGACCGAGTGCTTCTCCGCACATGAAGAGCGGCAAGGCCAAGCCCCTGGCGATCTCCAGCCTGAACCGCTCCGGCGCCTTCCCGGACATTCCCTCGGTGTCGGAGTCGGGGGTGGGCGGCTTCGATGTGACCAACTCCTATTACGTCTACACGCCGGCGGGCGTGTCCCAGCCCATCATGCTGCTGCTCGGGAAGGAGTTCACCGATGCGGTCAATGCAGCCGACGTCAAGGCGAAGCTGGCCCCCGATGGTGTGGAGTTCGGGCAGGGCAGGCCGCCTGCGGCGCTCAAGGAAGCCTATCTCAAGGAGTACGACACCTGGGACAGCTTCATCAAGGCTTCGGGCCTGAAGCTCGGGGATTGATCAGGCGTATCCAAGGCAGGGCGGCAGGCAGGTGAGGAAGCAGAGATTTATTATCGATTTAATGCCAAAGTCATTGCTTGGTGAGGTTGTAATGACTAATTGTAAT
>CAXNIK010000058.1:0-13418 GCA_964202115.1 Burkholderiales bacterium | reverse complement strand
TTTTTCAGCGCGCGCAGTTCATCGACCAGGCCGGCCGACAGCATGGCATCGAAGCGCGTGGCGATGCGTTGGTGCAGCACGCTGCGCTCGCCGGGGATCAGGGCGATGCTGATGGCGCGGAAAGGCAGCTCGCGTTTTTCCTGCTGCTGGTAGAGCAGCGAAGGTGCCTTGCCGGTGAGGCGATGCAGTTCCAGCGCCCGCTGTATGCGCTGGCTATCCGTGGGTTGCAGCCTGGCGGCGGTGATGGGGTCGACCCTGGCTAGCTCCGCGTGCATGCCTGGCCAGCCGCGCTCGGCAGCTTCTGCATCGATGGCGGCGCGCACCGAGGCATCGGCATCGGGCAGCTCGGCCAGGCCCTCGCGCAGCGCCTTGAAGTAGAGCATGGTGCCGCCGGCCAGCAGCGGCAGTTTGCCGCGGGCGGTGATGTCAGCGGCAATGCGCAGCGCATCGGCGCGAAAACGCGCCGCCGAATAGGCCTCGGTGGGCGGGATGAGGTCGAGCAGATGATGTGGCACTGCTGCGCGTTCGACCGCCGAGGGCTTGGCTGTGCCCACATCCATGTCGCGGTACACCTGGGCCGAGTCCACGCTGATGATCTCGCCATTCAGCTCGCGCGCAAGCTTGAGCGCCAGCGCCGTCTTGCCGCTGGCGGTGGGGCCCATGAGCAAGACGATGGGCGGCAGGTCGGAGCAAGGATCGACCAAGATGTTCAGCAGGTGTCATTCCCGCGAAGGCGGGAATCCATTGGTGTTCTTTTGCAGTCAACATGGATCCCCGCCTTCGCGGGGATGACGGTTTTGAGTGGTGCGGTGATCAAACCCTAGCGTCCACGCAGGAACAGCTTGTCCAGGTCGGTGAGCGACATCTGGTACCAGGTGGGCCGGCCGTGATTGCACTGGCCGGAGCGTTCGGTCTCCTCCATCTCGCGCAGCAGCGCATTCATCTCCTGCTGGGTGAGCGCGCGATGCGCGCGCACCGCGCCGTGGCAGGCCATGGTGGAGAGCAGCTCGTTCTGGCGCTCGGTGATGACGCGGCTGGCGCCGAACTCGCGGATGTCGTGCAGTATGCCGCGTGCCAGCGCGGCAAGGTCGCCGCCCGCGAGCAGCGCCGGCACGGCGCGCACCGCCAGCGTGGTGGGCGAGAACGGCGCGACATCGAAGCCCAGGGCGTGCAGGGTCTCGGCGTGCTCTTCGGCGGTGGCCATGTCCAGCTTGTCGGCATTGAATATGGCCGGCACCAGCAGTTTTTGCGTCTGCATGGCACTGGCGTCCAGCGACGTCTTCAGCTTTTCGTAGAGGATGCGCTCGTGCGCGGCGTGCATGTCCACCAGCACCAGGCCCAGGGCGTTCTGCGCCAGGATGTAGATGCCGTGCAACTGCGCCAGCGCATAACCCAGCGGATGCGCGTCGTCCTGCACCGACTGCACCGCCTGCGGCAACACTGCAGCGGCTGTCTGTGCCGCGCGCGCCGAGGCAACAAAGGCGGCGTACTCGCCGCGCGGCTGGGCCACGCCCAGTCCTCCCAGGCCTGGCTGATAGGCGGGCATGGCATTGCCGTAGCTGGGGCGCGGCTGCATCCAGCCCGCATCGGACAGCATGGGCGCCGCGCTGGGCACAGGCGTTTGGGCGGCGTTGCCCGACAGCGCCTTGGTGACTGCGTGATAGACGAACTGGTGGATGGCGCGCGAATCGCGGAAGCGCACTTCGATCTTGGACGGGTGCACGTTCACATCCACGGCGCGCGGATCGATGGCCAGGTACAGCACATAACCGGGATGGCGGTCACCATGCATGAGATCGCTGTAGGCCTGGCGCAGCGCGTGGGTGAGGACTTTGTCGCGCACGAAGCGGCCATTGACGAAGACAAACTGCAGGTCGCGTCCGGAGCGCGAGAACGAGGGCGCGCCGGCGTAGCCCGACAGGCGCAAGGGGTTGTCACCGCCGCCGCTTTCATCCACCGGGCGCATGCTCTGCGCGAACTCCGCACCCAGTATGGCTTCGATGCGGCGCCTGGGGTCGCCCTCGGCTTCGACGTGGCGGGGCAGGTGCAGCACCACGCGGTTGTTGTGGCGCAGGCTGAAGGCCACGTCGTGGCGCGACAGCGCGGCGCGCTTGACCATGTCCTCGCAGTGCGCGAACTCCGTGGCCTCGCTCTTCAGGAACTTGCGACGAGCCGGAGTATTGAAGTACAGGTCGGCCACTTCCACCGTGGTGCCGGTGGCATGAGCCGCCGGCTCGGTCGCTCCTGGCGGGCCGCCTTCCGCCGTGATGCCGCTGGCGTGCTGGGCCTGCGCCTGGCGCGACACCATGTTCATGCGCGACACCGAGGCGATGGAAGCCAGCGCCTCGCCGCGAAATCCCAGCGAGCGCACCGCTTCAAGATCATCCAGTGTGGCTATCTTGCTGGTGGCGTGACGCGCCAGTGCAAGGTGCAGGTCTTCGGACGCGATGCCGCCGCCGTCGTCGTTGATGCGTATGCGCTTGATGCCGCCCTGTTCCAGCGTCACCTCGATGGCCTGAGCACCGGCATCCAGCGCGTTCTCCAGCAATTCCTTCACCACCGACGCCGGACGTTCCACCACCTCGCCGGCGGCGATCTGGCTGATGAGCGTGTCGGGAAGCGCGCGTATGGAGGGCATGCGATGAATCAAGGGAGGAAGGGGCCGGCAGCGAGGATTATAAATGGCTATGGTCTGGAAATAATGCGGCCCGCACAGGAGGCGCGGTTAAAATCCGCCGCATGGAAATACTCTTGCAATTCTGGGACCTTATCGTCCATCTGGACAAGCACCTGGCGGCATTGCTGCAGCAATACGGGATGTGGATTTACGCCATTCTTTTTCTCATCGTGTTCTGCGAGACCGGACTGGTGGTGACGCCCTTTCTGCCTGGCGATTCGCTGCTGTTCGTCGCCGGCTGGCTGTGGGCGGTGTCCGACATGAATGTGCACGCCCTGGTGGTGGCGCTGATCGTGGCCGCGGTGCTGGGGGACGCGGTCAACTATGCCGTGGGGCACTACCTGGGGCCGCGCGTGTTCCACTGGGAGGACTCGCGCTTCTTCAATCGCAAGGCGCTGGACCGCACCCATGAGTTCTACGAGCGCTACGGCGGCAAGACCATCATCATCGCGCGCTTCGTGCCTTTCATCCGCACCTTCGCCCCCTTTGTCGCCGGCATCGGCCGCATGACCTACGCCAAGTTCGCCTTCTTCAACATCACCGGCGCTGTGCTGTGGGTGGTGTCCCTGATCTATGCGGGATACTTCTTTGGCAACATTCCGGTGATACGCAATAATCTGACGGTGGTGATTTTCAGCATCATCGGCATTTCGCTGCTTCCGCTGGTGTACGAGTTCCTGCGGGCGCGCACCAGGCAGGCCTGAGGCGACTGGCGTTGCCCGTACGGGGCCAGGGCATCTGAATACCTGAATACAATGCATTCCTGGCCCATCTCCACTCATTGCTGCCCATGCCTACCCTGAGTCTTGCCCTTTACCGGGGCCTGGTGAGCTTGCTGCATCCCAGGATGCTGGCGCTGATGCTGGTGCCGGTCATCGCCGCGCTGCTGCTGTGGCTGTTGGCGGCGATTTTCTTCTGGAGTTCGGCCGTCACCTGGTTGCAGGCGCATATCCTGGAGTGGGACGCGCTGCAGTGGATGCTGGCCTGGTGGCCGCTGACGCTGTTTGCCGCTCACACCGCCACGGTGCTGCTGGCGCTGGCGGCCGTTCCGGCAATGCTTGTGGTGGCGACGCTGGTCACCGGCATATTCGCCATGCCCATGATGGTGGCGCACGTGGCCCGCAGGGATTACCCGCAGCTGCACCAGCGCCGCGGCGGCAGTTTCCTCGGCAGTGCCTGGAACGGCATTGCCGCCTTGCTCATTTTTCTGGTGTTGCTTGTTCTCACCCTGCCGCTGTGGCTGTTGCCGCCGCTGTGGCCCTTGCTGTCGCTGGGGCTGCTCGGCTACCTGAACCAGCGTGTGTTCCGCTACGATGCCCTGGCCGAGCACGGCGACGCCGTGGAGATTCAACGCATCGTGAGCGAGGATGGCTGGAAATTTTTATGGCTGGGTGTGGCTGTGGCGGTTGCGGCGCATGTGCCGATACTGGGATTTTTCACGCCGGTGTACGGCGGGCTGGTGTTCATCCACTACGCGCTGGCGCGGCTTGCGGCGCTGCGTACTGCTCCGATAGAAGGTGTAGTCATATCTGAAGCTGAAAGGGGATTGCTTTCATGATAGGTGCATTGATCATAGGCGACGAGATCACGCGCGGACGCCGCCAGGATAAACACTTCACGAAAACCATCGAGTTGCTGGCGGCAAGGGGCATGCACCTGGACTGGGCGCAGTACATAGGCGATGACCCGGCGCTCATCGTCGCCACGCTCCAGCGCACCCTGGCCTCCGGCGATCTCGTATTCAGCTTCGGCGGCATAGGCTCCACGCCGGATGATCATACCCGCCGCTGCGCCGCCGAGGCCCGCGGCGTGCCGCTGAAGCTGCACGCTGACGCCGAAGCCGAGATCCGCGCGCGCTTCGGCGCGGAGATCACGCCGCAGCGCCTGAAAATGGGCGAATTTCCAGAGGGCAGCCGCATCATTCCCAATCCCTACAACCGCATACCCGGTTTCAGCGTGGGCGATCATCATTTCGTGCCCGGCTTTCCCATCATGGCCTGGCCCATGCTGGAGTGGGTCCTGGACACGCATTACGCGCACCTGTTCAATGCCGTGCCCGAGGCCTATGCCTCGGTGCTGGTGCACGGGCTGGCCGAGAGCCAGATCACGCCGCTGATGCTGGAGGTGGAGGCGAAATACCCGGGGATGAAAAGCTTCAGCCTGCCCACCATCGCGGTGGACGGCACGCGCGGGCATATCGAGCTGGGGGTGAGAGGGGCGCCCGGGGACGTTGAACCCGCCATGGACATCCTGAGGAAGGGCGTGGACGCGCTGGGTGGTCGGTGGGAGCACCGCAGTTAACCTGCAGGCCAGCCGTGACTTTCACCTGACCCTGCCTTATCCGGAAATCAGGCAAAAAAAACCCCGGCATTGCTGCCGGGGTTTTCCCAAAAACGAATGCGGAAAGGAGGAGGAGGACCGCAGACGCTGTTACTACTGGGGAAAACGTGTGTTCTTTAAGCAGCCTTCTTCTTCGTTTCCTTGGCGACCGCGGTGGCGGCAGCGAAGTTGGCTTCAGCGATTTCAGTTGCCTGCTTGGCGACCTTGGTCATGCTGTCGTAGGCAGAGTTCGCAGCGGCCAGGGCCGATTTGACCGCGGCCACGGCGACGTCTGAACCGGCGGGCGCGTTCTTGGAGACCTTGTCCAGCAGGGACACCATGGACTTGTTCATCTCGCCGGCCTGGGCTTCCACCAGCTTGGTGAGATCGGTCTGGGACTGCGCGGCCACGTCGTAGACATTGCGGGAATAGGCGATGGCCTTTTCCAGGGCGGGCTGAGCCACGGCGGCGTTCAGGTTCATCAGTTCCTGCGCGTCCTTGGCGTTCATCAGGGCCTTGGTGTGGGCAACGCTGTCTTCGAACATCGACTTGGTGACGTTGAAAGTCAGGGCGGACAGACGCTCAAAGGCGGCGAACTGGGTGTGGGCAAGGCCGATGAGCGCGTCAACGCCTGCTTTGTTGCTGGCTACCACTTGATCCGGTGTTACGTACATGTCTGGCTCCTAGTAAGGTGAAAAGCGCATGAGTGATTCACTACGTGCGCTTCACTACAATCTGGTGTTGCGCACTCGGCAATACTTGCTTATTGCACTGCAACAATTCATATTCTATAGACAAAAAACGGCGTGTCAACAAAAATTTGTTGCAGTGCATTATATTCTTGCTCCAATGGAATAAGGCTTTTTGAAACAATCCCTTAGAATCCCGCAGCGCTGCCAGATTTGGCCCACAAGCAGGTGAGTAAGGGCTAACAAAACTGGGGTTCCACGATATTTCCATGATATTCCGGCTGAATCAGAGCATATGAGCACATCCCACCCCCATGTCCTGCCCCCATCCGTGTTCGGCCTGATCGCCGCCATATCCCTGTTCTGGGGGGCCAACTGGACGGTGATGAAAATCGTGCTCACGGAGATGCAGCCCATGTATTTCCGCTCCTGGTGCCTGGGACTGGCGGCGCTGGGGTTGTTTGCCATGGCCCGGCTAAATGGCTTGTCCTGGCGCGTGCCCAGGGGCAGTTGGCCGGCGCTCGCGTTGATCTCGATATTCAACCTGGGCGCCTGGAATGTGCTGGCGGTCTACGGTCTGGGCATGATGGAGTCGGGACGCGCCGCCATCCTCGCCTACACCATGCCGCTGTGGGCCATGCTGCTCGGATTCTGGGTGATGAAGGAGCAGATCACCCGGCGCAAACTATTCGGCCTGGCGCTGGGATTCACCGGCATGCTGCTGCTCCTGGGCGGAGAAATCGCCGTGGTCGGACGCGCGCCCCTGGGAGCCGGGCTGATGATCGCGGCGGCGGTGGCCTGGGCGGTGGGCATTGTCATGATCAGGCGCTGGCCCATAGACCTGCCGCTGATCTCCTTTTCGGCCTGGCAGATGACGATTTCCTTTCCGCTGCTGCTGGCCGGCGCCCTGCTGCTCGAGAAGGGCAGCCTCTCCCCGCTGCAACTCAGCTTCTGGCCGCTGGCGGGATTGATCTATAACGTGCTCTTCGCCTTCATCTTCGGCAACTGGGCGTGGATGAAAATCGCCACGGTTGCGCCGGTGAGCGTGTCCTCCCTGTCCACGCTGATGGTGCCGGTGGTGGGGGTGTTCAGCGGTGTGCTGATACTGGGCGAGCGCCCGGGCTGGAATGACTATGCCGCGCTGGTGCTGGTGTGCGCGTCCCTGGCAACTGTCCTGCTGCCGGCTCGGAAGTAAGGCGCTCTAAAGGGGCGATGGCAAGGCGCGGGTTCGCGGTACAGCGGCAAGGCTCCAGTGCGTTGTGGCCCAGGCGAGGATGTCGCGGGTTTGCTGACCTGCCAGTTCAGCGGGCGGTGACTGCCCCAGAAATTGCAGCCCGGCGAACAGGGCGGCTGTCGCGCGACGATTGCCGATGGCCTGCGCGAATGTCTGCTTGGAGAGCTTTTCGCCTGCGGCGTTCACTGCTACAGGCAGGTGAGCATAGTGCGGCTGAGGAAGCTTGAGCAACTGCTGCAAGAAGATCTGCCGCGGCGTGGAGTCGAGCAGATCGGCGCCGCGCACCACATCGGTGATGTTCTGTTCGGCGTCGTCCACCACCACCGCGAGCTGATAGGCGAACAGTCCATCGGCGCGTTTCACCACGAAGTCACCGACTTCATGCTCCAGGTCCTGGCGGATGCGGCCCTGTATGGCGTCGTCGAAAGCCAGCGTGGTGCCGGTGACATTGACGCGCCAGGCACGTGGCATGCGGCCGGGGGCGAGGCCGTGGCGGCAGGTGCCCGGATAGATAAGTTCGCCGTTGTCTATGCCTCCGAACGCGGGCAGTGCGGAATCAGCGACCTCCTTGCGGCTGCAGCCGCAGGGAAACAGACGGCCGGTGGTTTTCAGTTGGTGCAGCGCCGCCGCGTAGATGTCGGTGCGCCGGCTCTGGTATAGCACCTCGCCGTCCCATTCAAGGCCGCAGGCCTCAAGGGTGCGGAGGATGGCGTCCGAGGCGCCGGGGACGCGTCGCGGCCAGTCGATGTCCTCGATGCGCACCAGCCACTCGCCGCCCTGCTTGCGCGCATCCAGCCAGCTGCCCAGCGCGGCCACCAGCGAGCCGAAATGCAGGGGGCCGGTGGGCGAAGGGGCGAAGCGGCCGCGATAGGGGTTCATTGATGGGCTAAAGGCAATTGCGCGCGGTGCACTTTGTGAACAGCGTGCACCCGAAAATGATGATAACCCGGCGCGCCTGGGCCCGGCACATGCAGCAAGTTCTCGCTGGCACCGTGACTTGCCGTTTGGTATTGCGATGCGCGTCGAGCTTCAGTCAGTCCCGGGAGCGGGCTTGACCATCAAGTTATACTGGCGGCACATCGTTGATCATGGAGCCGGGCATGGCGACCTTAGCTTTGACCAAAGACAATTTCGAGGACATTGTCACCAACAATGACATGGTGATTGTCGATTTCTGGGCCTCCTGGTGCGGCCCGTGCAGGGCTTTTGCGCCGACGTACGAGGCGGCCTCCGAGACCCATACCGACATCGTGTTCGCCAAGGTCAATACCGAAGAGGAACAGGAGCTGGCCGGCGCTTTCAACATCCGCTCCATTCCCACCCTGATGGTGTTTCGCGAGAAGGTGATCCTGTATTCCGAGGCCGGCGCGCTGCCCGCGCCGGCACTGGAGGAGGTGATCGCCAAGACCCGCGAGCTGGATATGGAGCAGGTGCACAAGGAGATCGCGGAACAGCGCGGCGCTGATGGCGGAGACAATACTGCCTGAGTGGCCTGATCCGCCATGCTTGGCGGGTGAAAGGCTTTAATTTGCGCGGTCCGCCCTCATCTCCATTGGATTCGGATATCGGAGGCAGCATGCTAGAGGTGCGCAAATCCAATGAGCGGGGCCATGCCGACCACGGCTGGCTGAAGTCCTTCCACAGCTTCTCCTTTGCCGGCTATCAGGATCCCAGGCACATGGGTTACGGCAGCCTGCGGGTCATCAACGAGGACCGTATCCAGCCGGGCTCGGGCTTCGGCACCCACGGGCATCGCGACATGGAAATCGTGAGCTATGTGCTGTCGGGGGCTCTCGCGCACAAGGACAGCATGGGCAACGGCTCAACCATCGTTCCCGGCGACGTGCAGCGCATGAGCGCGGGCAAAGGCGTGATGCATAGCGAACACAACGCTGCCGGAGAAGAAACGCATTTCCTGCAGATCTGGATTGAGCCTGAGGTCAAGGGCATTGCTCCTGAATACGAACAGAAACACTTCGATACGGCCTCGCGCCAGGGCAATCTGCGGCTGATTGCCTCACCGGACGGACGCGGGGGATCGGTGCGCATACACCAGGATGCCTTCATCCATGCCGCGCTGATGGGCACGGGCGATCGCCTTGTCCATCCGCTTGCGTCCGGCCGCCGTGCCTATGTGCATGTCGCCCGCGGCAGTCTCAGTGCCAACGGCCAGCCCCTGGGCATGGGTGACGCGCTCAAGGTCTCGGGTGTTGCGCAGATCACGCTGGATCAGGGCGATGCGGCCGAGGTGCTGCTGTTTGATCTGCCTTGAATCCGTAATTGGAGTACCGTCTTGATTATAATCATCCTGTTTGAAAGCTAGTATAAAAGACTAACTATTGAAATTGATTATATTAATCAAAAAGGTCAGGCGCGCCGGGATTGTGACGGTGTGCATTCATTGAAAAGGAGCTGAGATGAGCAAGACGGGCAATATGGAAATCAACACCGGCATCAGCGCGGGCGACCGCGCCAAGATCACCAAAGGGCTGTCGCGGCTGTTGGTCGAGGGCAACGAGGCCGTGGTGAAGACCGCGCGCTCGGTGTTGTCCGTGGCGAACAAGGCCGACGACCAGCCCACCCTGGACCTGCTGACCCAGCGCATGCAGATTCATGAGAAGAACGCCTGGATGCTGCGCAGCATGCTTGAGAAATAGGTATGCCCGTGAAAATCCTGGCCTTCGCCGGCAGCGCCCGCAAGGATTCGCTGAACAAGAAACTGGCGCGCGTGGCTGCCGCGTCGGCCACCTCGGCCGGGGGAGATGTCACGCTCATAGACCTGGATGACTATCCCATGCCGGTTTATCACGGCGACCTGGAAGAACGCGAGGGCCTGCCCGAGAACGGACGCAAGCTGAAAAAACTGTTCATGGAGCATCAGGCGCTGCTCATCGTGTCGCCGGAGAACAATGCCTCCATGTCCTCGCTGCTGAAAAACACCCTGGACTGGGTGTCGCGGGCGGTGGATGGCCAGAACGGCCTGGTGCCCTACCAGAACAAGGTGGCGCTGCTGCTGGCGGCATCGCCCGGTGCGCTTGGCGGGCTGCGCGGCATGGTGCATCTGCGCCAGACCCTGCAGGCGCTGACCGTGCTGGTGCTGTCCGAGCAGCTGGCGCTGAACCGGGCGCACGAGCAGTTCGATCCGGCCGGCAAGCTGCTGGACCCCAAGATGCAGGCCTCGCTGGACGGCCTGACCAGGCGGCTGGTCAGCATCACCGCCAAGCTGAACGCCTGAATCGCGCGGCCGTTTCCACGCGCCGCACCGAAAAGAGCCTATGCATTTCCTGCCCATCGCCGCGGTATTCCTGCTGACCGCAGTGGTGCTGGTGCCCCTCTTCAAGCGCCTGCAACTGGGTGCGGTGCTGGGCTATCTGGCGGCGGGCATGCTTATCGGTCCCTGGGGCCTCAACTTTGCCGCGCGCGCCGGCGGTGAAGTTGGCGCCACCATGGAGTTCGCCGAGCTGGGGGTGGTGCTGTTGCTGTTCCTCATCGGTCTGGAGCTGGAGCCGCGCCGGTTGTGGGTGCTGCGGCGTCCGGTGTTCGGTCTGGGCGGTACTCAGGTGGTGGTTTGCAGCCTGTTGCTGGGATTGATCGCATTCGCCCTGGGCCTGTCCTGGCAGGCGGCATTCGTGGTGGGCACGGGCCTGGCCATGTCCTCCACCGCACTGGTGCTGTCCTCGCTGTCCGAGCGTGGCCAACTGACGGACCGCCATGGCCGCGAGGCCTTCGCCGTGTTGCTGTTCCAGGACCTGGCCGTGATTCCCCTGCTGGCGCTGCTGCCCTTGCTGGCGGCGGAGACCCAGGCCGGCTCGGGCGGCTGGATCGCCGCAGCCAAGGGCGTCGCGGTCATCCTGATTGTCATCGCCGGCAGCCGGCTGGTGATGCGACCGGCGCTCAAGGCCGTGGCGCAATACGGCGGTCGCGAAGTGTTCACGGCCGCGGCGCTGCTGGTGGTGGTGGGCGCGGCGCTCATCATGACCTCAATAGGCTTGTCCATGTCGCTGGGCGCCTTCCTGGCAGGTGTGCTGTTGGCCGACTCTGAATTCCGCCACGAGCTCGAGGCTGACATCGAGCCCTTCAAGGGCCTGCTGCTGGGGCTGTTCTTCATGGCCGTGGGCATGAGCGCCAACCTCGGCTTGTTTGTGGCACAACCGTTTACTGTTTTGGGTCTGGCGCTGTTGCTGATCGCGGTGAAGCTCGTGGCCCTGTTCGCGCTGGCACGGGTTTCAGGCACCGCCACCGATTCCGCGCTGCGTCTGGGCGTGGCGCTGGCGCAGGGCGGCGAGTTCGCCTTCGTGCTGTTTGCCGCCGCAGGGGGGCTGGACATCCTGGGGGGCGAGACGGCGCAGATGCTGGTGCTGGTGGTGACGGTGTCCATGCTGCTGGCGCCGCTGATGTTCGTGCTGCAGGACAAGGTGGTGGATCCCTGGCTGGACCGCAAGGAAGAACCGGAATACGACAGCATCGACGGCGAGGGCAATCCGGTGATCATCGCCGGCTTCGGCCGCGTCGGTCAGATCGTCGGGCGGGTGCTGCGCATGAGCGGCATCACCTTTACCGCGCTGGAGGCCAGCTACCAGCAGGTGGATTTCGTGCGCCGCTTCGGCAGCAAGGTGTATTACGGCGACGCCTCGCGCCTGGAGTTGCTGCAGGCGGCCAGGGCGGGCGAGGCGAAGCTCTTCGTGCTGGCCATTGACGACGTGGAGGCTTCGGTGCGCACCGCCGAGGTGGTGCGACGGCATTTCCCCGATCTGCCCATCATTGCCCGGGCACGCAATCGCGTGCACTACTTCCGCTTGCGCGACCTCGGGGTGAAGAACATTTTCCGCGAGACTTTCCCCGCCAGCATGGATATGGCGCGGCTGGCACTGTTGCGCCTTGGCCTCAAGTCCTCGGCGGTGGAGCGCACGGTATCCCTGTTCCGTCGCCATGATGAGGAGCAGTTGGATGCGCAGTACGCGGTCCGGCACGACGAAGCGCAACTGATACAGACGGCACAGCAGGCCGCCGAACAGCTGCGCGAGCTGTTCGAGACCGACATTGCCGATCATCGACGCGGCCCAGATTCCAAAGCTGATGCCGATTAGTCCGGGTCTCCCGTGTCCCGGACGGTAAAATGCCGGGATGAAATCGCTAGTCATCCTGATTTCCGGCCGCGGGAGCAACATGCAGGCCATTGTCGAGGCCGCTTCGGCCGAGAAATGGCCGGTGCGCATCGCCGCCATCATCAGCAACCGGCCCGATTCCACCGGACTGGAGTGGGCGCGTTCGCGCGGCATCGCCACCCAGGTCGTCAACCACCGGGATTTTCCCTCGCGCGAAGCCTTCGATGCGGCGCTGGCTGCCGCCATCGACAGCCACAAGCCCGATGCCGTCGCACTGGCAGGCTTCATGCGAGTGCTGACTGAAGACTTTGTGACTCGCTACGAGGGCCGGCTGGTCAACATCCATCCCTCGCTGCTGCCGGCTTTTCCCGGATTGCACACCCATCGCCAGGCGCTGGAATACGGCGTCAAGCTGCATGGCTGCACCGTGCATTTCGTCACCGCGCGCGTCGATCACGGTCCTATCATTGCCCAGGCGGCGGTGCCGGTGCTGGAATCCGACGACGAGCCCAGCCTCGCTGCGCGCGTGCTGGAGCAGGAGCACCGCATCTTTCCGCAGGCCCTGCGCTGGCTGCTGGAAGGGCGTCTTGTCCTCGCCGGCAGCATGGTCCGCGTTAAGCAGACTGTCGCTTCCTGATCGGACTCACATGAAGAGATTTGCCAGTGTTGCCCGCGTTGTCCGCGTTGTCCACGTTACCAAGGCGCTTTGCGCCCTTCTGATGCTGGGGTTCGCCCAGGCGCACGCATTGCCGCCGCAGCGGCTGGTGCTGGAGTACGACATGAGCTACAACGGCACGGCCATGGCGCAGGTGGTTGATCGGCTGGAGCACGACGGCAAGACCTATTTCCTGAGCGAGGAAGTCAAGGGCAAGGGGCTGTATGCCCTGGCGCGCTCGGGCGCGGCACGGCGCTCGGCACGGGGCACTGTTGGCGCCGATGGATTGAAGTCTCTGGAGTTCCGCGACAAGCGCGGCAATGCGCCGGAGAACATGGCGCGTTTCGACTGGGACAAGGCCAGCCTCATTCAGGGGCAGGAGGGCAAGGGCGAGGCCAAGCCCATGCCTGCCAGGGAGCCATTGTCTGACCGGCTGAGTTTCCTGTGGTCTTTCGCTTTCCTGCCCGCGGACGCCGCCCGGCCCGGGAAGGAGATACGTGCCGTGCTGACCGATGGCAAGGGCTTGAGCACCTTCCGCTACGTGGTGTCGGCGGTGGAGATGCTCAACACGCCTGCCGGCATGCTGCAGACCGTGAAGCTGGTGAAGCGGCGCGAATCGGGCGATGACCGGGCCACCGAGATATGGCTGGCGATCGAGCGCGACTACCTGCCGGTACGGATACTGGTGGTTGAAAAAGATGGTTCGCGCATCGATCAGATCCTGACGCGCATGGGTGCC